>JACRPU010000131.1 GCA_016223025.1 Nitrosomonadales bacterium
CACCGATGCGGCGGCATATCCCGTGGTCGATATCGACCGTGCGTTTCCGCTTGGCCCGATCCATAGCCAGAAGTCTTTCACAATGCCCGTGTTGCGGAAAACCGTTCGCATGGGGAATGAGAAATTAATAACACAGTACAATTAAGGCAGCTTGCCCGCTGCCACCATGCGGTTAAGCAAGGTATTGGGGGAAAGCCAGGCGACCAGGTCGTCGAAGTCGCTGGAAAAGTCCTTGCTGACAAAGGTGTTGTCGTCGTCGGTATTTTCGCTTTCGTCGCCCGCTGCGGCACCGATTTGCGCACCGCCTCCGACCGGGTAGGCACCGAGGCCGTTCTTGCCGTGAGACACCACGACCGCTGGCACGTTGGCCGCCACGCTCGCCCCCCCCGAAGTCGCCAGAACGTTCAGGTTCGCGCTGGAACATAGCTGGAACGACACGCCGGCAGCGGTCGAGCAACCGGTTGCGCCGGTCCCGTCGGCGCCGTCGGCGAAGTTTGCGGCGACTCGGTAGGTGAAACGCCTGCCCCAGGCATCGGCTTCGCTTATCCCCAGCGTGGCCCACGGCAATACACCCTTGGTAAGGGTGCAAACGGCGGACACCCCGCTCCCCGTGACCAGCTCGCTTCCGCCGGGAGCGACCCCATCGGCCGGGCAGGGCACCCGCCCATTGATGATGGCAAACCCGTCCAGCGCTTCCTTGATTTCGTTCATCTGTTTGCGTGTCTCATTGATGTGCTGCGTTTCCACCTGGGCGGAGAGGGTGGGGATCAGGCCGCCGAGCAACAGCCCGACGATCATCAGCACGATTGCCATTTCCACCAGGCTGAAGCCACCGAATTTCTTATGTAGTGCGATTTTCATGGTTCGAATCCGCTCATGGTGCGACAACAATCACCTGGTCGTTGAAACTGCCGGTGCGGGCTTTGTTTTCATAAATGAAATCCGCCGGTGTCACGTTCCCGTCTTCCAGATAGCCCGCAATGCCGCTTGAAGGGTGGGACTGGCCTGAGAGGGCGCCACCAGCCATCACGATCACCACGCGTTTGTCGTTCCCTCCGTCGCCGCCGTTTACTGTCAGGCAAGAGGGGATCCCAGGCGGGGGGGTGCAAGCATTGCCTCCGCCGGGTGCATAACCGGGCGAGACGGCGTAGTACATGACCTGGTTCCACTGGTTGCGCGTGAACCAAGCATAGGCCGGATCCACCGGGTCAACCGAAGGGTCCACCACGACATCCCGCAATTCGATGCGCTCCACTCCGGAAAACAGCCTACCGGTAAACGCGACGGTCACGCTGCCGTTGGTGTTCATAGTATAGCCGATGGCGGCACCCATCCCGGCGACGCTGGCGGCAGAATAGGAAATGCCGTTAACTCGAACCCGTACCTGGTTGGCATCGCTCAAATTATGGGGACGCCACAATCTCAAGCCGGTAAGAGTTCCCGTAATACTGATGACTGGTGCGTCGGAGATGTTGCTGATATTACAGCGTGCGCGCGCGTTAACAAGGTCGTTATATCCATCGCGCAATTCGCACGCCACATCGGCGCTGCCGCCAACGATGGAATAGGCCGGAATGCCTGCCCACGTCGCGCCCATGGGCAACAGGCCGCTATACACGCTGGCGGCGCCAATGAATGGCCGGGACGAATTGGTGAACGACAGAGAAGGGTCGGTAAAGGGCGCGGCAAACGGGAACGCGCCCGATGCCGCATAATAAGTACCGAGAAGCGGCAAGCCCCTGAACCGCTTTCCGACGACCTTTTCAACCGTCGGCCACAGGCTGTCGCCGGAAATGGCCGTCATGCGATCGTTGAAGGTATCCGTCGTCTGGCCAGACACGAAAATCGAGTCGCCGTTCGCATTTTCGCCTTCCAGAAAATTTGCCGCGATATTGGCATCCGCGCCGCCTCTGGATTGACCGTATGTTATTTCGCCAGGCGCAAAGATAATCGCGACGACACCGGTTGCAAGGGTATTGCCGGGTGCATCCTTGACGGTAAATTGCCCCTGAGTGTTGCTGTTGAGCGGGCGTGCCGAATTGTCGTCGCGGAAATTGCCCGACAATGCATACCATAGCCGCTCGCCGCCACCGTCGCGCAGGTCGGGAAGTTTGAGGGTGCGCCACGGGAGCCTGCCGATATAGATCGGGCATTCGTTTCCGCTCAACATCTCGGCTGATCCGTCATTGTTTGTATCTGGGCATGGCAGGCTGCCCGGCATGTTGTCATCGCTCGCGGCGCGCCCGATCAACGCCTCCTTCGCCTGTGCCAGCGCAGCGGCCGTGGTTTCCTGGTGCGCGGTTTTCAGCGCGGTTGCGCTGAGCGAGCCAACCAGCGCGGCGGCGATGCCCATTACCACAATCACCAGCATCACCATCAGTGCCGCACCGCGTTGCCGGCGCGGGCAGAATTTCGCGGTTCCAGTTACGGCTCTGCTCATTACGGCCACTCCTTGGGTTTGCCAATCGGCCTGGCGAACTTCCCACGATAATCGTCTTCCATCGGGCGGCATTCATTCTACCAGATTTTTCGGTTCATCTTAAGGCGCCTCTATAAATCCAAACTCCGTCGCGATACTGCGTTGCTCAAAAATTTTTAACGCTTACATATCAAACAGATGCGGCGCGCTAAATTTTTTTCACGCCTTGCCTGGCTTAGATTTTGAATTTTTTGAGGTACCCTTAAGCCGGGCGAGCCGAAACCAAAAAACGGGAAGCCGTCTCCTCGTAGGTTGGGCAAAGCGGAGCGTACACAACGCGCTATTTCAGGCCGGGATAGAAACCGCTCATCCTGAAGGCGACAAGGGCGGGGTCAAGTTTTCCGCCGGAACCCTGCGCATACCCGGCGACCATGTCGCAGCGGCGCAGCCGGAATGGGTCGGCTTCCTGCCCGTTGCTGCCCCACGCGGTGGTCACCGCCCGCCGGTAGCCCGCCTCGGCAACCGCGAGCGCAGTGCGCTCGTCGGCGTTGCCGTTCGGATAGCAAAACGACTCGACGGGCAGGCCGAGGCGCGCTTGCAGTGTCCGGCGGGACTCCGCGACCTCGTAGGCGAGCGCGCGGTCATCGCATTCCGTCATCAGGCAGTGGGTCATGCTGTGCGAGCCGATTTCGTGTCCGTCGGCGGCAAGTTCCGCCAGTTCCCCGAAAGTCATGAGCCGCGCGAATTCGGGCGGTTGAGGCACGCCGGAGACTTCCACAAGCTCTTCAATCAGGCGCAGCCGCGCATCCAGCGAGAGCCCCTTCGCTTCATGCACCACGTTTCTCACCAGGCTGAGCGGGCCGCTTTCCGATAATCCCACCTTGTTCAAGACTTTCATCAACTGTTCCCGTCCGGCATCCGGTTGCCGGAGAAGTTCGAGAAGCGCGAAACCGAGGCGGTCGTGCCACAGGAATTCCTGCCGTTCGACAGCCACCACGGGGGCGAAGAAAGTAGCCTTGACCCGGTGGCGTGCGAGCACCGGGCGCGCATTGCGGTAGTTATCGAGCTGGGCGTCATCGAAAGTGAGGGCGAGCAGCGGGCGCGCCGGGGCTTCGCCGCTCAGGTAGCGCTCGTGCTGAACCGCGAGCGCGCCGCAATCGAAATGTTCGGTGAAATACGCCAGAAATGCATCGAGTTCTTCCGGCGTTACTGCGAGGCCGGGAAGGGGATAGGCCTGGCGTTCTGCATCGGGAAGCACCCGGTGAAAGGTCGCAATCGAGAAGCGCCCGGCAGCGCGCCGTTGCGGGGCGGTTGCCCCCGCCAGAAAAAGGAGTTTGGCCGCGCTGTTGCGGAGGAATGCTTTGGTGTTCATGATTCTGGAGCTATGAGTGGGGTCAACCTAACGGGCATGGCGAGTAGCCACCCCTGATTATGAAACTCGCCATGCCCGTTCCCTCACCCTACTCTCTCCCAGAGGGAGAGAGGGCGAAGCCCTCGCTACGCGAGTTTCACGTTAATAAACAATTTTCATCCGCGAAAACCACAAAAGTCACGAAAATAAATCATAAATCTTATTTGCGTGCAACTATTCATCTTTCGGGTGGCAAAGCAACACTTCCAGTCATATTGAATTGTTTCGTGTATTTTCGTGGCTTTCGTGGACAACTGAGTTTTTAAGGGTCAATTCTTTCTTGCCCAGCACCTGCTTCAAGTATTCCCCCGTTGCGCTCTCCGGGTTATCCGCAATTTCTCTCGGCGGGCCTTGCGCGATGATGCGCCCCCCGCCCTCGCCGCCTTCCGGCCCCAGATCAATGATCCAGTCGGCGGTTTTGATGACATCCAGATTATGCTCGATCACTACCACGGTGTTGCCCTGGTCGCGCAGATTGTGGAGCACTTTCAGCAGCAGCGCGATGTCGTGGAAATGCAGGCCGGTGGTGGGCTCATCGAGAATGTAGAGCGTGCGCCCGGTGTCGCGCTTGGACAGTTCCAGCGACAGTTTCACGCGCTGCGCCTCGCCGCCGGAGAGCGTGGTGGCGCTTTGCCCCAGCGTGATGTAGCCCAGGCCAACATCGAGCAGCGTTTGCAGCTTGCGCGCGACGACAGGCACCGGCGCGAAAAATTCGCGCGCCTGCTCCACCGTCATTTGCAGCACCTGGTAGATGTTCCGGCCCTTGTACTGCACTTCCAGCGTTTCGCGGTTATAGCGCATGCTGTGGCACACGTCGCACGGCACGTAGAGATCTGGCAGGAAATGCATCTCGACTTTGATCACGCCGTCGCCCTGGCACGCCTCGCAGCGCCCGCCCTTGACGTTGAACGAAAAGCGGCCCGGCCCGTAGCCGCGCTCGCGCGCTTGCGGCACACCGGCGAACAGGTCGCGGATGGGGGTGAACAGGCCGGTGTAGGTGGCGGGGTTGGAACGCGGCGTGCGCCCGATGGGGCTCTGGTCCACGGCGATCACCTTGTCAAAGAATTCCAGCCCGCCGATTTCGGCGAACGGCGCGGGTTCGGCGGTGCTGCCGTACAGGTGTTGCGCGGCGGCGTGGTACAGGGTGTCGTTGATGAGTGTGGACTTGCCGGAGCCGGATACGCCGGTGATACATACCAGCAGGCCGACCGGCAAATCCAGCGCAACCTGTTTCAGGTTGTTGCCGCAGGCGCCCGTGATTTGCAACATGCGCTCCGGGTCGGGCGCGCGGTATTTCTTCGGCGCGGCGATGCTGCGCCGGCCGGAAAGATAATCGCCGGTGAGCGATTGTCTGCTGGCGCAGATTTCTGCGGGCGCGCCCTGCGCGACGACGCTGCCGCCGTGCTCGCCCGCGCCCGGCCCCATGTCCACCACGTAGTCGGCGGAGCGGATGGCCTCTTCGTCATGCTCCACCACGATCACGGTGTTGCCCATGTCGCGCAGGCGCTTCAAGGTGGACAGCAACCGGTCGTTGTCGCGCTGGTGCAGGCCGATGGAAGGCTCGTCCAGCACATACATCACGCCGGTCAGACCGGAACCGATCTGCGAGGCCAGGCGGATGCGCTGCGATTCTCCGCCGGATAAAGTCTCCGCCGACCGATCCAGCGACAGGTAATCCAGCCCGACGTTGTTGAGGAAGGTGAGGCGACCGGCAATTTCCCGCACGATTCTTTCCGCGATGGCCTGCTTGTGTCCGGCCAGTTTCACTTGCTGAAAGAAAGCCAGCGCCTGTTTCAGCGGCAGCGTGCCGAGTTCGTGCAGGGTATGCCCCGCAACGCGAACGTGGCGCGCTTCCAGGCGCAGGCGCGCGCCCTTGCATTCCGGGCAAAGGCAGGTGTTGAGGTATTTGGCCAGTTCCTCGCGCACGGTGGGCGAGGCGGATTCTTTGTAGCGCCGCTCCAGGTTGTTGACGATGCCCTCGAAAGGGTGCTCGCGCAACGCGGGCTTGCCGCGCTCGCTGAGGTAACGGAAGGCGATGGCCTCCCCGCCGCTGCCGTACAGGATGGTCTGCTGGATTTTTTCCGGCAGGCTCTCGAATGGCCGCTCCAGATCAAAATCGTAATGTTTGGCCAGGCTGTCCAGCAGTTGGTAATAAAACTGGTTGCGCCGGTCCCAGCCCTTGATCGCGCCCCCGCTCAAAGAAAGCTGGGGAAAGGCGACGATGCGCTTCGGGTCGAAAAAGCTGATGTTGCCCAGCCCGTCGCACCTTGGGCAGGCGCCCATCGGATTGTTGAAAGAGAACAGGCGCGGCTCCAGTTCGGGCAGCGAGTAATTGCAGATCGGGCAGGCAAACCGGGCCGAAAACAGGTGCTCGCGCCCGGAATCCATCTCCACCGCCAGCGCGCGCCCCTCGGCGTGGCGCAACGCGGTCTCGAACGATTCCGCCAGCCGCTGCTTGGCGTCCGCGCCGACCTTGATCCGGTCCACCACGATCTCGATGGTATGTTTATGGTGCTTGTGCAGCTTGGGCAGCCTGTCCATTTCGACCACCGCGCCGTTCACGCGCAGGCGCACGAAGCCCTGCGCGCGCAGCTCGTCGAAGAGTTCGATCTGCTCGCCCTTGCGCGCCACGACCAAGGGCGAAAGAACCATCACGCGCGTGCCTTCCGGCAGTTGCAGCACGTGATCCACCATCTGCCCCACGCTTTGCGCCTGCAACACCAGATCGTGCTGCGGGCAAAAGGGATCGCCCGCGCGCGCGAACAGCAGGCGCAGGTAATCGTGGATTTCGGTGACGGTGCCGACGGTGGAGCGCGGGTTGTGCGAGGCCGCTTTCTGTTCGATCGCAATGGCGGGCGACAAGCCCTCGATCAAATCCACGTCGGGTTTTTCCATCAACTGCAAGAATTGCCGCGCATAAGCGGAAAGCGACTCCACATAGCGTCGCTGCCCTTCGGCATACAGCGTGTCGAAGGCGAGCGAAGACTTGCCCGATCCCGACAGGCCGGTAATCACCACCAGCTTGTGGCGCGGCAAATCCAGGTTGATGTTCTTCAGGTTATGCGCGCGCGCGCCGCGTATCCGTATCTGCTCCATGCAACCTTCTGGCGAGTGAAAACGACCTGCCAATATACGCGAATTTTCACGGTTTCCCAAACCTCGCCGCCATGCTGTCGCACGGGTTGAGAAAGAACGCAGCCGCCGCCCGGATGCGCGGCGGTCGCGATGGCTGGAAGTGCTTCTGGTGACGCGGTTTGATACTTCGGGAGGCGGAGGCGGGAACACGGGCCGGATGCGGCAAGCTTCGGGAGTCAGCCAGCGGACATGGCAGATTTCATCATCGGGGAGGTGGCATGTTTGCCACCCCCGTTCAGGCAGTTGCTCAGTGTTCTCCCAGCACCGACACGGTAATCATGGCCGCCACATCGGTATACAGCCCGATGCTGACCGGATAGTCACCGATCTGCTTGAGGTGCCCTGCCGACATGCGCACTTGCGATTTTTCCACGGCAAACCCCAGTTGCGCCAGCGCCGCAACAATGTCGGCGTTCGTCACGGAGCCGAACAGCTTGCCGTCCACACCGGCTTTCTGCGCGATCTGCACGGTCAGCCCATTGAGTTTTCCCGCGCGCGCCTGCGCATCTGCCTGCTTGGCCTGTTCGGCGGCTTCCAGTTCGGCGCGACGCGACGCGAATTCTGCCTTGTTGCTTTCCGTCGCCCGCTTGGCCTTGCCCTGAGGGATCAGAAAGTTGCGCGCATAGCCGTTCTTCACTTTGACCACATCGCCCAGTTGGCCGAGGTTGGTCATTTTTTCCATCAGTATCACTTGCATGTCAGCTCCTTAATGCAGGTCGGTGTATGGCAGCAGTGCCAGGAAGCGTGCGCGCTTGACGGCGGTGCTCAACTGGCGCTGATAGCGCGATTTGGTGCCGGTGATGCGCGCCGGAATCAGCTTTCCGTTTTCGCTGATGAATTCCTTGAGGATGTTTATATCCTTGTAGTCCACTTCCGCGATTTTTTCCGCCGTGAAACGGCAAAACTTGCGGCGCTTGAACAGCGAACGCGAAGAGCCGCCCTTCTTGTCATCTTTTTTCTTTACGATACGAGCCATGTTTTGCCCCTTATTCCAAAGTAGTAATGTTTTCGATGTGCATGACCAGTTGCGTGGAACGCAAACTGCGCTGCGCCAGAAACCCTTCCGCCCTCACCCGCTGCCCCGGCCTCAGGGCGTTTGCCTGTTTTGCGGCGGCGCCCAGAGCCAGAGCCGGAATTTCGCATTGCACCCGGCGCGGCATCCCGGCTTCCCGCTGGGTTGAATCATGGCGGATTTTCAGCGCTACCCTTTCCAGCCCGGCCGGGGTGTACCGCAAGCCATCCAGATCGGCCAGCTCGCCATCTACCGCGAACCGGTTACAGCCCGGCTCGATCAAGCAGCCCCGGCCTCGACCGTTGCATCCGGCGCAACTTCGGGAGCGGGGGAAGGCGCATCGCCGGTCAGCGAACGCGATTTTTCTTCCCGCATCATCGCGGAAGGGGCGGTCACCGCCGCCCTGGTCTTGATAACCAGGTGGCGCAGCACGGCGTCATTGAACTTGAATGCGTGTTCCAGCTCGTCCAGCGTTTCCTGGTCGCACTCGATGTTCATCAACACGTAATGGGCCTTGTGGATTTTCTGGATCGGGTACGCCAGTTGGCGGCGGCCCCAGTCTTCCAGGCGGTGGATCAAGCCTTTCCTGGCTGTCACCATGGTGCGGTATCGCTCGACCATCGCGGGCACCTGCTCGCTCTGGTCGGGATGCACGATAAATACCATCTCGTAGTGTCGCATCGAATCTCCTTGTGGATAGTGCCCCCCGTCATGCGCTACGGTGGAGCAAGGTTTTGGGAGCGCGGATTATAGCGAAATATGCGGCACGGTCAAGCTGATTTTTCGGCCCATTTTTGCATATCCCGTCTGTCGCGCCAGGTTGCGCGGCAATGTGCGCGGGATAATGCCCGTGCTCATGCGGTCATGCGCCGCCTGCTTCACTGGCTGTGCTGCCTGTCGCGGGCCACGGCATCGGCCAGCGTGTATTTGTCCATGGCCTTGATGAAGCCTCTGTGCGCTTCGCGGAAGATGGATTTCAGGCCGCAGGAAGGGGTGATGACGCAGCAGTTGCTCGAAGCGTTGAAACATTCGGCGATGTCGAAATTGGGTTCGGTGTTGCGCACCACGTCTCCCAGGTTGATCTCCGACGGCGACCGGGAAAGCATCATGCCGCCATTCCTTCCGCGCGCGGTCAGGATAAAACCCTTGCCGGCGAGATTATGGATGACCTTGACCAGGTGGTTGCGCGAAATGCCGTGATACTCGGCAATCTCGGAAACGGTGGTCAAGCCATCGCTTTTCCCGGCAAGATAAATCAGCACCCGCAAGGAGTAATCGGTGTATCGGGTAAGCTGCATAACGCTGGTTTCGCGTTAGTTAAGGGCGGCTGGACCGCCAACGGGCATGTCGGCTAATGGTGGTGCGATCCGTGCGGATCTGCGCCCTTGCCCGACAAGGCTTGTTCCAGCCTGGTCGGGTCGCTTTCGCCGTTCACATTGATGACGTTGAGCTTGCCGGCGCCTTGCTTCATATCGTCGGCAAAATCATACACCGCGCCCACTACCAGCAAGTGGCCTGCCTTGACCTTATCGGCAAACTCTTTGACCGCAGTGGCAACCTGGTTGTTCACGTTGGCTTTCACCCCGTCAATATTGGCGGCGCCCTTGCTGATCCTGATGGTATCCAGCTCGCGCTTGATAGCGGGTTCCAAGCTGGAATAGTCGCCGCTGGCCGCGCCGATGGCCCCGCACTTGGAATGGCCGATGATCAGCAGCAGCGAGGAAGCGAGGTGGTTCACGCCGTATTCCACCGAACCCAGGGCCGTGTCCATCTGGTTGCCGATGTTGCGCACCATGAACAAATCACCCTCGGGAGTTTTGTCCAGCGTGTTGGTATGCACGCGCGAATCGGAGCAGGTGACCACGGTTGCGCGCGGATGCTGGCCCTTGGCCAGTTCCTGGAAAAATGTCGCCTTGTGCGTGCCGATATAAGCGGAGTTGTCGGCCCGTATCTCTTTAATGAACGCCTGGGCTACCGCCGCGTCGCCGTGGGCATGATCGCCGGCAAAGGCGGGCGCGGCGAGAAAAGCCGCAGCCAACAGGAATGCCAATTGCTTTTTCATCAAATTTCCTTTGAGATTGAATAGATTGAGTAAGTGCTGCGTAACCGCAACGCGAAGGGAGTGTAGCAAAGTTTTGCTGTAAATGAAATATCACATTAGGATCACGTCATACTGCTCTTGGTTGTACAGGGTTTCCACCTGTAGCGACACCGGTTTGCCGATGAAATCGGAAAGCTGCGCCAGGCTTTGCGATTCTTCGTCGAGAAACAGATCAATGACCTGCTGGGAAGCCAGGATGCGGTATTCGCGCGCGTTGAACTGGCGCGCTTCGCGCACGATCTCGCGCAGAATTTCGTAACATACGGTCTGCGCGGTCTTCACCTCGCCGCGCCCCTGGCAGGTGGGGCAGGGTTCGCACAGCACGTGCGCCAGGCTCTCGCGCGTGCGCTTGCGCGTCATCTCCACCAGCCCCAGCGCGGAGAAGCCATTTACCGTGATGCGCGTGCGGTCGCGCGCCAGCGCCTTCTTGAATTCTTCCAGCACGGCGCAACGGTGATCGGGCGAATCCATGTCAATGAAGTCGCAAATGATGATGCCGCCCAGGTTGCGCAGGCGCAGTTGGCGCGCGATGACATGCGTGGCCTCCAGGTTGGTCTTGAAAATGGTGTCGTCAAAACTGCGCCCGCCGACAAAGCCGCCGGTATTCACGTCCACGGTGGTGAGCGCTTCGGTCTGGTCAATGATGAGATAGCCGCCGGTTTTCAGGTCCACGCGGCGCGACAGCGCGCGCTCGATTTCATCCTCCACGGCGTACAGATCGAACAGCGGGCGCTCTCCCGCATAATGCCCCAGCCGTTCCGCCGAACCGGCAATGTAATCGCGCGCAAAAGCTGCCATGCGCAGGTAGGTTTCGCGCGAATCCACCAGGATGCGCCCGGTGTCCTCGTTGACGAAATCGCGCAGCACGCGCAGGCAGATGTCCAGTTCCTGATACAGCAGCGAGGGGGCGGGGGCAGTTTTTGCCCGTTCCCGCAAACTGTTCCACAACTTGTCGAGATACTCGACATCGGCAAGAAAATCCCTGTCCGACGCAGATTCCGCCATGGTGCGGATGATGTAGCCGCCGCCGTGCCCGTCCGGCAGCAACTGCTGCAACCTGCCGCGCAACACCTCGCGCTCGACATCATTCTCGATGCGCTGCGATACGCCAATGTGGGATTCCTGCGGAAGATACACCAGCAGGCGCCCGGCGATGCTGATCTGGGTGGACAGCCTGGCCCCTTTGCTGCCGATGGTGTCCTTTATGACCTGCACCAGCAGGCTCTGCCCTTCGTGCAGCACTTTTTCGATAGGCTTGGCGGCTTCGCCGCTGTAGCGGTTTTCCCAGATGTCGGCGACGTGCAGAAAGGCGGAGCGCTCCAGCCCGATGTCAATGAAAGCGGACTGCATGCCGGGCAGCACGCGCTTCACGCGCCCGACATAGACGTTGCTCACCATGCCCAGATGGCTGCCGCGCTCGATGTGCAGCTCCTGCACCGCCCCTTGCTGCATCACCGCGACGCGCGTTTCCTGCGGGGTGACGTTGATGAGGATTTCGTCGCTCACAATACCGGATACCCGAATATCTGCAACAGCTCGGCGGTCTCGAACAGCGGCAGGCCCATCACGCCGGAGTAGCTGCCGTCCATGTGCCGGACGAAGGCTGCGGCGTAGCCCTGGATGCCATATGCGCCCGCCTTGTCCAGCGGTTCGTTGGTGAGGATATAACGCAGGATGCGCTCCTCGCCTGGCGTGTCGAAAACAATATTGCTGACCGACACCCGCGTTTCCATGCGCTCCTCGAACGCCACGGCCACGGCGCTCAACACCTGGTGCTGCCGCCCGGAAAGCTGGCGCAGCATGACGGCGGCATCCTCGCGGTCGCGCGGCTTGCCGAGGATATTGCCGTCCAGGATGACGCTGGTATCGGCGGCCAGCACCGGGAAAGCGGGCAGGTTGCGGTTTTTCAGCGCCGCCCAGCCGGCGCTTGCCTTGGCCGCGCACACCCGTTTCACGTAGGCTTCGGGAAGCTCGCCATCGCGCGGAGCTTCGTCCACGTCCGCATTGCGGCGCGGATCCGAGCGCAGCAGCAACATTTCGAAATTGACCCCGATCTGCTTCAGCAATTCGCGCCGGCGCGGGCTTTGCGATGCAAGGTAGATGCGCGGATGGGTAATGCTCATAAAAACATTTAATCCATAAAAATGACTGGTATCGCTGCGCTCAACCCTGCCGGCTATTCGCGGTGATAAGGATGATTGTGCAACAGACTGTATGCCCGATACAACTGCTCGGCGAGCAGCACGCGCGCCAGGCCGTGCGGCAGCGTCATGGCGGAAAGCGCCAGGTGTTGCCGGATGCCGCTCTTCACCTGCTCGTGCAGCCCGTCCGCGCCGCCAATAACGAATGCCACGTCGCGCCCGCCGCGCATCCATTCCTGCATTTGCAGCGACAACTGCCTGGTGGTCAAATGCGGGCCGCGCTCGTCCAGCACAATGCGCAGGCAATCCGCCGGAAGCGCGGCGAGGATGCGCCCCGCTTCCGCTTCCCTGATCTGCGCGGCGATCTTGCCGGTGGTGCGCGGCTCCGGCTTGATCTCCCGCAGTTCGAGCTTCGCCTCGCGCGGAAGGCGTTTGGCATACTCGTTGAAGCCTGCGGTGATCCACTCCGGCATCCTGGTGCCGACGGCGAGGATGAGCAGCTTCATGGCTAAGCCGCCGCGCGCGGCAGATGTTTCATGCTCCACAGCTCTTCCAGGTTGTAATAGGCGCGCACCGCAGGCTGCATGATATGCACCACCACATCGCCCAGATCAACCAGCACCCATTCCCCGGAATCCTCGCCCTCGATGCCGAGCGCCGTCTCGCCGCGCTCGCGCAACTTTTCCACCACATGCCCGGCCAGCGCCCTGGTCTGGCGCGTGGATTGCGCGCTGGCGATGACCATGCGCTCGAACAGCGAACTTAATTTGCTTGTGTCTATCACGGCGATATCGTTTGCTTTGATATCTTCCAGCGCAGCCACGACGGCACGGGTTTTTTCTTCGGTTGTCAGCATGGCTGGATATAGAGTTGGTTTGATCGGATGTAATCGGCCACCGCGTCGGGCAGCAGGTAATGGATGTCCTTATTTTCGGCGCAGCGCCTGCGGATGCGGGTAGCGGATATTTCCAGAGTCGGCATATCCACCACCACGATCGCCCCGGCGGGCGATTCGTGCAGGGCGCGCGGCGATGGGGCCAGGCGCGCGTGGTACGCGTCGCGCAACGCGGCATTGGCTTCGTTGATCGCATTGCCGAGCGGGCGCCCGTTGTGTGTCGAGCAGGCGCCGCGCTGCACGGCCACGATATGCGCCAGCCCGAACAATTTCTCCCACTCGTGCCAGGTATGCAGGGACAGAAAAGCGTCGCCACCCATCAGCAGACTCAACGGCCGCTGCGCACCCAGCTCGGTGCGCAATGCTGCAAGCGTATCCACGGTGTAGCAAGGGTCGGTGCGCCGGATTTCGCGCTCGTCCAGCACAAATGCCGGATTCCCTTGCAGCGCCAGGCGGGTCATGTTTAAACGATGCGGCGCGCCGGCATGCGGCGCGCTGCGGTGCGGCGGTGTGCCGCACGGAATGAAACGGATTTCGGAAAGATTGCACTGCTCCAGCACCTCTTGTGCCAGGCGCAGGTGCCCAAAATGGATGGGGTCGAAAGTGCCGCCGAGAATGCCGATGGGTGTGCTGCTCACTATGCAAAAAGTCGGAAATTATTGATTGGCGCGGATTTTCCCATGCACATCACGGGCAGACAACAAATTTCGTGAGGTAATGTTTTCGTAGGTTGGGTTAAGGCCGTTCGTGTTGAGCAGGCCGAAGGCCGTATCGAAACATGAATAATGGCTACGGTTAAAACCAAAGCCGCGTACCCAGCCGTGTTTACCGGATTCCAGTGGCGGAAAGCATAACCCGGACAGGGCGCAATCGTTAATCACGCCGTGTGCCGGTGATCTTGCCCGAAATGTTGCCACCCGCATCGCCTCCTCCGCCGGATATGCTTTACCGCTGCCGCGCAAACGTCTATATTTGCTCCCGTCGGAGGCAAACGAAAGGCGATGCCATGAGCGATGGCCCGCAGCACACTCAACTGGACGGAATGGCGGAGTACATCGCGGCACTGGATACGTTATGCGGCATGGCGCAGCACAGCCTGTTTATCTTTGAAAAAAACTTCGAGGGAATCGGCTTCAATTCCGAAACACGCTACGGTTCCCTGCGCCGCCTGCTGCTTTCCGGCCCGTCCAGCCGCCTGCACCTGCTCGCGCACGACACGCGCCCGATCGCGCAGCACTGCCCGCGCCTGATGATGCTGTTGCGCCAATTCGGCCACAACATGCACATCTACCAAACCCCCATGCACTTGCTGCACTTGACGGAACCCTTCGCGGTGGCGGACGAATCGCATTATGTGCGGCGTTTCCATTTTGATGACCCGCGCGGCATTCTGGCGCAGAACGATGCGGAAGGCGCGCGCACGCTCAAGTCGCTGTTTGCCGAGATGTGGGCATCCTCCCGCCCGTCGGTTTCGGCATCCACAACAGGGCTGTAACAAAACACTGGATTTTTCCGGAAAAGTTGCTAGAATGCCGCCGCTTCACCGTGGCGATAGCTGCGGTGTGCCAAGATCCCACAGTTTTTTGATCCCTAAATTTAATAGTAAAGGAAAATAAATGAAACACTATGCTCTCGCTGCTGCCGTGCTGGCACTGTCTTTAACCGCTTGCGGCGGTGAAAAAAAAGCCCCCGCTCCCGCTCCTGCTCCTGCTCCCGCCCCAGCGGCTCCTGCTCCGGCGCCAGCTCCGGCTGCTGAAGCTCCTGCTCCTGCTCCGGCTTCTGCTCCGGCTGCCGAGGCTCCTGCTCCTGCTCCGGTTGCCGCACCTGCCGCTGAACCGGCGAAGAAGTAATACGCGGGTTTCGTACAGCAAAAAGGTCGGCGCAAGCCGACCTTTTTGCTTCTGCATCAAATAATTTCGCGCCAGCCCAAACCGTCCTGCTGCGTTGCCACGGCGACCCACTCCGCCGCGCAACCCAGCGCGGCGCTCAGTGCGCCGACCGCCAGTTCGCGGGTATTGTTTTTGCGGCTCAGGTGGGCGGCCACGATGTGCTGCAGGCGGCGGTTGTCCAGCCGCGCCAGCAGCGCCGCCGCCGCCGCGTTGCTCAAGTGGCCGAAACGACCGCCCACGCGCTGCTTGATGCTGGCCGGATAGTTGCCGTTGGCCAGCAGGGAAGATTCATGGTTACTTTCCAGCACCAGCGCGTCGCAGCCGTCCAGCATCGCCTCGATATGCGGTGTGGAACTGCCGGCATCCGTCAACACCCCCAGCCGTTTTACCCCATCGCCGAACACGTATTGCACCGGCTCCGCCGCGTCGTGCGGCACGGCATAAGGGTGTACCTGCAACCCGCCGATGGCAAAGGCGTGATGGGGATCAATTTCCGTCAGATAGGGCAAGCCGCCCAGTGCGCGGTAATGCGCCTGCAAAGTGCCGTGCGTCAGCCATACCGGAATGGAATGCTTGCGCGCCAGATGCGCCACGCCAGCAATGTGGTCGCCGTGCTCGTGCGTCACGACGATGCCGCCGATCTGGCCTGCCGTCAGGCCGAGACGCGCCAGCCGCACAGTTGCGCCTGCCAGGGTAAAGCCGCAATCCATCAGCACGCAGGTCGGTCCAGCCTGCACCACCAGCGCGTTGCCCTCGCTGCCGCTGCCCAGTGAAGCGAAGCGCATGGGCTATCTGCCGAGGTTGTCGTACAGGGCGTCAACGATCCGTTGCGTGGCTGGGTTGGCCTCGCCCTTGCCGTAGGTGGCGGCTATCTGGCAGCCCGTGGCAGATTCCTGCACGGTTACCTGGTAACGTTGCATTTTGCCGCCGTCCTCTTTGCTCCAGAACGACAGCTTGTCGAGCCAGCCCTTTTCCTTGGCGGCTTCCGCAACGCGCACGAAAAACACGCCGTTGACCCTGTCCTTGTCTTCCACCGGAATACCCGCGCGCTCAAGCGCCAGCCCCGTCTTGCGCCAGCACCTGTCGAACGGCTCGTCCAGCAGAATAGCCCGCACGCCATTGTCCATCTCCAGCAGCCTGGGTGCATTTGCCGTTCCGCCGGCCTGCGCGGCTGATGCCTCGCGCGCCTTTGCCGCTTCCGCGTCGCCGCCCAGTTTGGCCATCAGCATTTGCAGCATGGAAGTTTCCATCTCCGGATCATTCGGGAGCGACTGCCATTTGGAAGTGTTTCCGTCCTTGTCGAGAACTTCTTCCCTGCCATAATAGGTGAGATAAATTTCCGTGCTGCCGCTATCCTTGCCGCGCTCCAGGCGGGTGCGGTACATATCCCTCTTGCCGGAGTCATACATGCCGTCGAAGACTTTTCCGATCATGCTGCGCAGGCCGCCCTTCGGGATGCTGGCGCGATTTTCCGCCCAGTCGGTTTCGATGATGCCGGCCTGGGGGTTTTCTGTCTTGATGAGGAAACCTTTTTCCAGCCAGAAGGCTTTGACCAGCGGCCACACGTTTTCCGCCCGGTCAGCCACCACCAGCCAGCGCTGCGAACCGCTGCGTTCCAGGCGCACGTTTCTTGTTTCGGGCAGCACGGCTGCGGCCCGCGCCTGCGGCGACATGCCGCTCCGGGCGTAATCGGAATAATTCGCCACGTTCTCATCGCCGCCGCCGGGAATGGTATAGCGGTCTTCTACGCCGGGCGTGGTCAGATCGGGCGGAACTTCCAGCGACGGCACCTTCAGCACGGCAGATTTGTAGTCAACCCGCTTGCCTTCCATGTCCATGGTGCCGCAGCCGGCCAAAACTAGCAGTACCAGCGGCAGTGCGGCAAGACGGGATATTCTCGGTTTCAACTCGCGCATTCTCAAATTACCCCCGCCTGGCGCATCGCGCTTTCCACTGCGTCCTGCGCCGCAGCGGACAGCGGCGTAAGCGGCAGGCGCAGGGCGTTCTTTATTTTTCCCATACGCGCCACCGCCCATTTGACAGGAATCGGATTGGCCTCGACGAACAGGTGGCGATGCAATCCCAGCAAGCGGAAGTTGATCTCGCGCGCCCTGGCGACTTCACCGTTCAGGGCGGCGGCGCACATTTCATGCATCAGTTTTGGCGCCACGTTGGCGGTGACCGAAACCGTGCCCTGCGCGCCGAGAAGCATCAGCGCCAGGGTGCTGGCGTCGTCGCCGCTGTATACGGCAAAGCCTGCGGGTGCGCGTTGCAACAGATCGCTGCCGCGCTCGATGCCTCCGGTGGCGTCCTTGATGCCGACAATATTGGGGATCTGCGCCAGGCGCAGCACCGTGTCGTTGTTCATGTCCGCCACGGTGCGACCGGGAACGTTATACAGGATATGCGGCATATCCACTGTCTCGGCGATGGTCTTGAAATGCAGATACAAGCCTTCCTGCGTCGGCTTGTTGTAATACGGCACCACGGTCAGCGACGCGGCTGCGCCCACCTTCCTGGAAAAAACGGCCAGTTCGATGGCTTCCCTGGTGGAGTTCGCGCCGGTTCCGGCGATTACCGGAATGCGGCCGGACGAATGCTTCACCGCCTCCGCGATCAGCAGTTCATGCTCTTCCACATCCACCGTGGGCGATTCTCCCGTGGTGCCCACCACCACGATGCCATCCGTACACTGCGCGACGTGAAAATCAATCAGCGCGCGAAAAGCCGCCAAATCCAGGCTGCCGTCCTCGTGCATCGGGGTGACTATTGCAACGATACTGCCTTTTATCATGAGTGTTTGTCGCTGCCGCAAAAGGGCGCATTTTAACCGAAACTCATGCCTGCTGCGTCACATTGCGTTACAAACCACTCGCTGCTGTGGAATAATTCGGCCACTGTGAAAACCGCTCAACCCCACTCTGCCACCTTGTCCAGCCTTCACCCCGGCGAAATTGCCACTATCGCCTCGATCCACGCCGACGAACCGCTGCACCAGCGTTTGCTGGCGATGGGTTTCCGCACCGGCAAGAAAGTCGAGATGATCCGCCGAGGACGTTTTTCAGGCCCCCTGCAGGTGCGCATCGGCACCACCGACATCCTGCTGCGCAAAATCGAGGCGGAAAAAATAACCGTACACCGCCCATGAAAAGAATTGCCCTGCTGGGGATGCCCAACACCGGCAAATCCACCCTGTTCAACCGCATGACCGGCGCCGCCGCGCGCGTGGGCAACTGGCCGGGCATCACCGTGGAGCTGCTCAGCGGCAAGATTCTGCTCGGCGGCGACATGGTCGAGATCATTGATCTTCCGGGCATCTATGACCTGCACGGCTTTTCCGACGACGAGCAGGTGGTGCGCCATTTCCTGCGCGACAACGTGCCGGATCTCGCGCTGATCGTGCTCAATGCGACGCAGATCGAGCGCCAGTTGAGCCTGCTGCTGCAACTCAAGCAGCTCAACCTGAACATGGTGGCGCTGCTCAACATGGCGGATGAAGCCAGAAAATTCGGCATCACCATAGACACCGCCAGAATGACCGAAGCGCTCGGCATCCCCGTCTTCCTGCTCAGCGCAAAATACGGCGCCGGCTACAGCGAGGCCATGCAGGCGTCCGGTCGCGCGTTGCGCTACGTCACGCCCGGTCTGGCGGAGAACCTGCGCGACCAGCTCAAGCAGGATGGGCAGATCGAGAACGAGATGGCGCGCGTGCTGCAGCATTCGGTGCAGGTGCCCGCGCGCCTGCCGGACAATCTCACCGGCCAGCTGGATCGCCTCATGCTGCACCCGTGGCTGGGGCTGCCGATTTTTTTCGGCATCATGTATTTGCTGTTTCAGGCCATTTTCTTTTTTGGCCAGCCGCTGCAAACCGGTGTCAACGCGCTGTTCGGGTGGCTGCGCGAAGCAGCCATCGCCCCGCTGCTCGCCTTCCTGCCCGCCATGCTGCAAGGCCTGCTGCTGGACGGCATCTACAACGGTGTGGCCACCGTAGCCGCCTTCGTGCCGCTGATCGTGCTGTTCTTCCTGTTCATGGCGATAGTGGAAGACACCGGCTACCTGTCGCGCGCCGCCTTTCTGATGGATGCGCTGATGGCCAAAATGGGGCTGGACGGGCGCAGCTTTGTCATGCTGCTGATGGGTTTCGGCTGCAACGTGCCCGCGCTGATGGGCACGCGCGTGATGCGCTCGCGCCCGTTGCGCCTGCTCTCCATGCTGGTGATCCCGTTCTCGCTGTGTTCCGCGCGGTTGCAGGTGTTCGTGTTCATCACCGCCGCGCTGTTCTCGCCCAGGGCCGCGCCGCTGGTGCTGTTCAGCCTGTATCTGTTCAGCTTTGCCAGCGCCATTCTCACCGCCCTGTTGTTCAAGCGTTACTTCCCCAGCAGCGAACCGTTCCTGCTGGAGCTGCCGCCTTACCGCTTCCCCACCCTGCGCCAGATGGCGCTGCGCGGCTGGCACGAAGTGCAGCATTTCCTCCGCCGCGCCACCAAATTCATCGTCGCCGGCGTGGTGCTGGTGTGGCTGCTCACCCACCTGCCGCCCTCCGCCGCTCCCGCCAGCGCCGACACCCTGGCAGGAATGATAGGCGCCTGGCTGCATCCGCTGTTCGATCCGGTCGGCATCACTTCCGAGCTCACCATCGCGCTGATCTTCGGTTTCGTTGCCAAGGAAATCGTGATCGGCTCGCTCGCCGTGATTTACGGCCTGGGCGGCGAGGCGTTGAGCGGCGCGCTGGCGCGGCAACTGGACTGGGTGCAGGCATACAGCTTCATGCTGTTCACCCTGATCTACACCCCCTGCCTGTCCACCATCGCCACCCTGCGCAGCGAATCCAAGAACGCCGGTTTTACGCTGTTTTCCATCGCCTGGTCGCTTGCGCTGGCCTGGGTAACCAGCCTCATCTTCTACCAGACGGCGCGCATGCTTGGATACTGAAGGGCGCCTTTATAAATCCAAACTCCGCCGCGATGCTGCGCGGCTAAAAAAATTTTAACGCTTACATATCAAACAGATGCGGCGCGCTACCATTTTTTCGCGCCTTGTCTGGCTCAGGGTTTTGAATTTATAGAGGTACCCTGAATTCGATTGCCGCTTTGCTCGTTACCTTAAACCCAGATAATCCATTAGCCGAATTGAAGTATGCTGAGCGAGTTGGGTTCAGGCACATTTCTAATGGATTCCATTAGAGAAATTCATTTGACAGCAAGGAGATAGGGCGAAATCATGTCGCAACCATCCGGGATCAC
>JACRPU010000124.1 GCA_016223025.1 Nitrosomonadales bacterium
TGGATAAAAATGCTGGTCAAGCACGGCTTTATGCCGGCCACGGCCACCGCTTAATCGCTCACATCACTCGCCTCCCTTCGCTCTGGCTTGCGACAGGCCAGAATTTGTTACGTCCCGTGAGTGGTGTCTTTCACGCTAAAGCGCCTATGGCTACTGCAATCAAAGTTTGTTTGAGCATGATGCTTCTCTCCTAAGTAAATCCGTTAGTTATCCAAGTGAATTTTTTCGACAAACACACATTAAACACACATTTAAGTGTCAGCTATAAGAGCTAATAAAACCCTGACAGAAGTCAACTAATTGCCTTATTTTTCAGCCCTACGACGAAAAAACAGGCAGCGCGGGGGTGGGCGCAACCCTGTTCCAGGATGTCAGCGGCGGGGGCGGCATCCGGTTCGACACGGCGGCTGTGGCCGGTGACGGCGAGTCAATCACCGCCGCCAAAGGCTACGCCGATTTCGCGCTCTTCCTGAAAGAGTACTACACCGCCCCGGACGCGGACGGCTACCCCGCCACCAGCCCCGACAAAAACCGAATCCTGAGCGCGCTCTCCGGCCTGCGCGACTGGTACATCCAGGCAGGCGCATCGGGCATGAACGCCACCGATGCTTCGACAGGCTCAGCACAGGCTAACCGGGGCGCCTTCATGCTGGGCGGCAACGGCAGCGATGCGCTGGTGGGCGGAAACGACGCCTTGCTGGGCGGGGCGGGCAACGACACCTACAAATACAACACCGGCGACGGCCTCGACACCATTTTCGATACCGGCGGACAGAATACCCTCGCGGTGGATAACGTTGTGCTGGACGGCGGTGCGGAATATGGCGACAACCGCGTCCACCGCAGCGTAGATGGCAAGCACCTCTACGTGGATGCCGGGCAAGGCAACCTCATCGTTGACGGGAATATCGTCATCCGGAACTACGGTGCGGGCGGCAGCTTCGGCCTCGCCCTCTCCGCGAACCCCGTCGCCGACCCCGCCCCGGCCCTCACCCTCGCGGGCGACCTCGCCCCGATAGATTTTGACACCAACACGCCAGGGGTTCAGACCCAGGCCGACAGCCTCGGCAACATCATCGCCGACCCCGGCACCCCCGAAGCGGGGCGCGCCGACACCCTCCACGGCGGCGCGGGCAACGACCTCATCGAAGGGCGGGGCGGCAGCGACGTGCTGGACGGCGGAAGCGGAGATGACCGCCTGTATGCCGACACCCAGATCAGCGCCGAATCCGCCATTGCCCAAGGCAATCCTTCGGCAGGCTCAGGACAGGCTACCGGCAGCGGCGCGACCGGCGACTGGCTCAACGGCGGGGCGGGATCGGACACCCTCGCGGGCGGCGCGGGGGACGACCTGCTCGCCGGGGGCGGCGCCGCCGACCTCCTCATCGGCGGGGCGGGGAACGATGCCCTGATGGGCGACAACGACGCCGTGCCGTGGGGCTTCCCGGCGCAGGCCTGGCACCACGACCCCGCCTCGCAAAGCATCATCCTCGAAAACATCCTGTACAGCATCCCGCCCGACCCCGCGGCCTCAGGCGACGATGTCATCTACGCCGGGGAAGGCGACGATTTCGCTTTCGGCGGCTACGGCAACGACACGATATTCGGCGAAGGCGGGAGCGACATCCTCGAAGGAAACAGCGGCGGCGACGTGCTCTTGGGCGGGGACAACAACGACACCCTCTACGGAGACACCCCGGAAAACAGCGCCGCCCCGGCGGCTCCCGGCAGCGACTACCTCGACGGGGGGGTGGGGAGCGACACCCTAACCGGCACCAACACCACCAACCGCATCAACGGGCTGGCCGGGGATGATACGCTGAATGGCGGGGCGGGCGACGACACGGTGCTGGGCGGGGCTGTAGCCTCCTCAGGCCGAGTGCATTTCCTCGCGGATGGTTTCACGCACCACATCAACCAAGGACAAGCCCATCGCGTATTGGCGCAACGCCTCATTCATCATGGTTTGATAACTGCCGCCGCTGGTCTCGGCACGCGCCTTGAATGCCGCCAGCACCGTGTTATCCACGCGCATGGTAATGCGTGTCTTGCCGACCATTTCGGCTTGCAGCTTCGCCAGATGAGGCACGTCTTTGGCGCGCTTGGCGCGGCTAAAATCATATTCTTTACGCATAACTTTTCTCCTCTTTTTTTGTCGCTGGACGTGCAGAAATCAAGCGCGCGACTTCTTCGTCGCGCAAGGTGTAACACACCGTTAACAACCGGCCGGCATGGCTCATACCCAGCAAGACTAATCGTGCCTCGCCACGTGCATCCGGGTCATCGCGCACCAAAGCTAACGGATCAAGCAAACACGTTGCCGCTTCTTCAAAAGACACACCATGCTTTTGCAAATTACTCGCGGCTTTCTTTGGATCGAAGTCGATTTTCATGCCGCCATCGTATGCACGAAGATATGTACTGTCAAGTGGTAATCAACGACACCTTGACGGGATATGCCGAGGATGATGCGTTGGTGGGCGAGATGCAATGGCAAGAGGCGGCGAACGATGAAGCAACCCACGCATGGAGGGTCGCGGCATGAGAACCATCCAACTGTGGCTGAAGCAAATTACGAAACTTGGATTGCTGTTGATGATGGGGGTGAGCATGAGCGCGGATGCGGGGTTGTTCAACCACACAAAAGGTTGGAAAGAAGAAGTGCAACTGCGTGATGGTCGAGTGCTGGTTGTCGAGCGATTCTATAACCTGGGCGACTACGCTGAACGGCGGAGAAGGCAGCGACACGCTGGATGGCGGGGCGGGCGCGGATGCGATGGCGGGCGGGGCGGGGGACGACAGTTACGTGGTGGATGACGCCTTCGACGTTGTCGCCGAA
>JACRPU010000125.1 GCA_016223025.1 Nitrosomonadales bacterium
AGCGGTTTTACCACTCCTCGAAAAGTACGATCTTGAATTGATCGACCTGATCGGAGAATTGAACCATGCGGCATGGGAGCTATCGGTTTTGAACAAGGCTGGAATTGAAAAGCTGATAGCTGAATTAGAGGTGTCCAACGTAAAAGTGAGGGGCTGCGCGCTTTTGCGCAGTCCCTCTCGACTGCCGGGTTAGGCGATTTGTTTTGTGCGCTCACGTTGCTATTGCTCGCCTTCGATACGCTACCATTGCCATTAACAGCATACACGCCGCCGCGATAACGGCGGGAAACAATACTGTTGTAACCGAGTAATTCTCAAGCGCCATAATCACTAGGAGATTGCGAGCTGCGAACAGGGAAAAGAACAGCAAAGATTCTGAATGCGGGAAACTATACGCCTTCCTGACCGTTGGCCCGAACCCGAGAATATCGACGGTTGTAAGAACGACAACTGCCCACAATGGGTCAGACGTAAGATACCAAAGCGGCAAAGAAGACATTGCAGAGGCAAAAAACAACCAATCTGTTTTGGTGATTGCAATATCAGCACGCTTCACGTAGGCCAAGAACGCAACAAATATCGTAATGCCTCCTGAAACCCCGATGGGCCAAGCGCCCACACCCCCCTTGCCTTCGAGTTGTGCAAGAAAAACCACAAAGGTTGTTGCGCCCCAAATGACCCAGGAAAAAACATGGGGCTTGGTTGCGCCACTTAGAATTGTGCGGATATAGGGAACAAATGCCGCGAAAGTAAGCACGATAGCAGCAGCGCTTAAAATTTCTTTGTAAGGCATGACTCCCCTGCTTTTCTTAGCCTAACTTTCATGCAGCAGAAGCGCAGCGCCCCTGATTATGAAATAGGTTCTACTGGGCCTGAACTTATCCACAGAGTAACAGATTGATTCCATGCAACATACGGCTGTTTTCGTAAATGTATTTCACGCTAACGTCGTAGTTCAGGGGCGCGGCAGTTCTTCGCCGCGTCCCTTGCAACGCCTAGTTCGGCCAAAACGTAACCAATGGCTATTTGATGCTAATGTTGCCGACCATACCCGCTTGGCTATGGCCTGGAATGGTGCACTTTAGGTCACCAAAATTGCCAGTCTTAATGGGTACGAACCACCATTCAGTTATCCCTTTGGGGTATACCTCGACCTCGCGAATCTGTCCTTTCACTTCAGCTATCGGCTTGCCATCGGCTCCGTTAACCTGAACCTTTCGCGTAAAGACTGCCTGTGCCATTGCCTCGGAAGAAAAATAATGCTTCTGAGGACTCGGGTTAGAGAGAATCAACCGATAGAGCTTCCCCGTTTCCAAGTTGATCGTTTCAGGAAAAAACCGAAGGGCATCTTTTTCGTTTCCAAGTTGCACCTTGATCTCGACTGGTTCCTGGGCTGTAAGATCACCGGCTGCTTTCGCCGGGCCAAGCGGAACAGCAACAATAAAACCAACGGCCAGAACTTGCCGTAATGATGGGAACATGACGTGTCTCCTTGGTCATTACGGCAGAAAAGGCGCTGCCGTATCGCCGAACGTGATATAGAAAACAACTTTAACTTTTTGAAATGCTGCCCATGTTCAGCATTGTTGTCAATAGCCAGCCGTGCATCGCACTATTTTCAGTGCCTTACCGTTTCATCCCGCGCTGGACTTTTGTTTTAGGGGAACCTAAAATTCTGCGGATGGAAGCTAAAGCTGTTTCTCAGGATTCCCCCAAGCTGCTCGACCGGATGCGCGCCGAAATCCGGCTGCGCCACTACAGCATACGCACCGAGGAGACGTATGTGGATTGGGCGCGGCGCTTCATCCTGCACCACGACAAGCGGCACCCGAAGGAGATGGGGGCGGAGGAGGTGCGCGATTTCCTTTCACACCTGGCGACCGAGCGCAATGTTTCGGCCTCGACGCAGAATCAGGCCAAGTCGGCACTGCTGTTTTTGTACCGCGAGGTGTTGCATATCGAGTTGCCCTGGCTGGATGAGGTGATCGCGGCCAAGGCGGCCAGGCGGCTGCCGGTGGTGCTGACGCCGACCGAAACCCGGCGCTTGTTGAATGCGATGTCCGGCACGATGGGGCTGGTGGCGAGCCTGCTTTACGGCACCGGGATGCGCCTGCTCGAAGGGCTGCGCCTGCGCGTGAAGGATGTGGAGTTCGAGCGGCGCGAGATCATTGTGCGCGAGGGGAAAGGCAACAAGGACCGGGTGACGGTGTTGCCGGAAAACCTGATTCTGCCGTTGAAGGCGCACCTGGAAAAGGTGAAGGCGCTGCACGAGCGCGATCTGGCTGCGGGTTTCGGCGAGGTGTATCTGCCGGATGCGCTGGCCAGGAAATCCCCGAAGGCGGCGCGCACCTGGGGCTGGCAATTCGTGTTTCCGTCTGCGGTGCGCTCGGTTGACCCGCGCAGCGGCATCGAGCGGCGGCATCATCTCTACGAGGCCAGCGTGCAGCGCGCGGTGCGCGAAGCGGCGAGGCTGGCGGAAATCGCCAAGCCGGTCACGCCGCATATCTTGCGCCATTCTTTTGCCACACATCTTTTGCAAAGCGGCTACGACATCCGCACGGTGCAGGAATTGCTGGGGCACAAGGATGTGCAGACGACGATGATCTACACCCATGTGCTGAACAAGGGCGGCAAGGGCGTTATCAGCCCGCTGGACAGATGACGGAACAGCAAAACCAACCCTCACCCCTATCCCCTCTCCCGGTGCACCCGCAAGGGGCAGGCCGTGGTTGTAAAGCTGCTAAAGCAGCAACAACCACGCACGGCGAGGGGGATATTTCCTTCATGCGCGCGGCGCTGGAACTTGCGCGGCAGGCCGAGGCGGCGGGCGAAGTGCCGGTGGGCGCTGTCGTGGTTAAGGAGGGCGCGATCGTCGGGCGCGGCTTCAATGCGCCGATCTCGCGCCGCGATCCTTCCGCCCATGCCGAGATGATGGCGCTGCGCGATGCGGCGCTGAATCTGGACAATTACCGGCTGGTGGGGTGCGAGCTGTTCGTCACGCTGGAGCCGTGCGTGATGTGCGTGGGGGCAATGTTCCACGCGCGTATCGCGCGCGTGGTGTACGGAGCACGCGACCCGAAGACGGGGGCGGCGGGCAGTGTGTTCAATTTGTTCACAACGTCGCAATTGAACCATCATGCGCGCATCGAGGGCGGGGTGCTGGCGGAGGAGTGCGGCAAGGTGCTGAGCGATTTTTTTGCCGCGCGCAGGGCGCAGCAACGGGCATGAAAAACAATATCTCCATTCCTGCGCAAACCCTCGAACTGCTCGATGATGAAGGGCGGTTGCTGCGCCGCTATCCGGTTTCCACCGGAGCGAACGGCGCTGGGGAGGAGAGCGGGAGTTTCTGCACGCCGCGCGGGCGGCACATCATCCGCGCCAAAATCGGCGCGGGCCAGCCGCCGAACACGGTGTTTGTGGAGCGCCGTCCGACCGGAGAAATCTATACGCCGCAACTGGGCGCGCAGCATCCGGGGCGCGATTGGATACTGACGCGCATCCTGTGGCTGTCCGGCTGCGAGCCGGGCTACAACCGCCTCGGCTCGTGCGACACCATGCGCCGCACCATCTATATCCACGGCACGCCGGATGAAACGCCCCTGGGCAAGCCAGGCTCGAAAGGCTGCGTGCGGATGCGCAACAGCGACCTGATCGAGCTGTTTGATCTGGTTCCGGCTGGCACGGAAGTCAATCTGATTGCCTGAGCTTGCCCCGAGTTCTTTGAGGGAGGCCAAACGGAAGTTTGCTGCCGCGATTTTGTTATAATGCGCGCTTTGATAATATTACTAGCCATTCGACTAGGCTATCAAAAGGCTTTGCATAGCCATTCGGCTAAGCCACCAAAATACGGTGACATAAACCGCCGGTTAACGATAGCTTAGTCGCTGGTTATACCGAGGATGTTTCCCATGCGTATCACCCAGAAGGCGCTGACTTTCGACGATGTCCTGCTGGTTCCGGCGCACTCCAGCGTGCTGCCGCGCGATGTCAGCCTGCGCACCCAGCTTACCCGCAACATCACCCTGAATATTCCCCTGTTGTCCGCCGCGATGGATACCGTCACCGAGGCGCGCCTGGCGATTGCCCTGGCGCAGGAAGGCGGCATCGGCATCGTGCATAAGAATATGAGCCCCAAGGCGCAGGCGCAGGAGGTGGCCAAGGTCAAGCGTTTCGAGAGCGGGGTGGTGAAAGATCCCATCACCGTCACGCCGGAAATGACGGTGCGCGACGTGCTGAATCTTACCAGCCGGCACAGGATTTCCGGTCTGCCGGTGGTGCAGGGCAGGGAAGTGATCGGCATTGTCACCAACCGCGATTTGCGCTTCGAGAACAATCTGGATCAGCCTATCCGCAACATCATGACGCCGCGCGAGCGGCTGATTACGGTCAGGGAAAACGCCAGCCTCGAAGAGGCGCGCGGGCTGATGCACCGCCACCGCATCGAGCGGGTGCTGGTGGTGAACGACGCATTCGAACTGCGCGGGCTGATGACCGTGAAAGACATTCTCAAGTCCAGCGCGCACCCGCAAGCGTGCAAGGATAATCTCGGGCGCCTGCGCGTAGGCGCCGCCATCGGCACGGGCGCGGGAACGGAAGAGCGTGCCTCGCTGCTGGTGGAGGCGGGCGCGGACGTGCTGATCGTGGATACCGCGCACGGCCATTCCCAGGGCGTGCTGGACCGGGTCAAATGGGTCAAGCAGAATTTTCCCGGTGTGGATGTGATCGGCGGCAACATCGCCACCGCCGCAGCGGCCAAGTCGCTGATGGATCATGGCGCGGACGGCGTCAAGGTGGGCATCGGCCCCGGCTCGATCTGCACCACGCGCATCGTGGCGGGGGTGGGTGTGCCGCAGATCAGCGCCATCCAGAATGTGGCCGAGGCATTGCGCGGCACCGGAGTGCCGCTGGTGGCCGATGGCGGGGTGCGCTATTCCGGCGACATCGCCAAGGCGATTGCGGCGGGCGCGCACTCGGTGATGCTGGGCGGCCTGTTTGCCGGCACGGAGGAAGCGCCCGGCGAAGTGGAGCTGTTCCAGGGCCGCTCTTACAAATCGTATCGTGGCATGGGCAGCCTGGGCGCGATGCAGGAGGGCTCCAGCGACCGCTACTTCCAGGACAACGAGATCGGCAACGAGAACAAACTGGTGCCGGAAGGCGTGGAAGGGCGCGTGCCGTACAAGGGCAGCGCGCTGGCGGTGATCCACCAGCTCATGGGGGGCATGCGCGCCAGCATGGGCTATCTGGGTTGCCCGGACATCGCCACCATGCACGAGAAGGCAGAATTCGTGCAGATCTCCGCCGCCGGTATCCGCGAGTCGCACGTACACGACGTGCAGATCACCAAGGAAGCGCCGAATTATCATGTGGACTAACGCTGGCTGGTAGCTTGTGGCTGGTAGCGAGTAGCCAACTGCAGATTAGGTGGGTATGCCGATTGAAAGTTACCGTTCGCTGGTGGTGTGGCAGAAGGCAGTGGATTTTGTTGTGCTGATTTATCGCTTGACCGGTGTGTTTCCCAAGCAGGAACTATATGGCATTGCTGCTCAGATGCAGCGAGCGGCAGTTTCGATTCCCTCGAATATAGCAGAAGGTAAAGAGCGCCAGTCGGATCGCGATTTCGCCAGGTTTATTGCGATTGCGTCGGGCTCGTTGGCAGAAGTAGAAACTCAACTCCTCGTTGCACAGCGGCTGGATTATTTGAATGAAGCCGACTGGCGCGTTGCTACAGAGCAAGCTGACGAGATTGGAAAGATGCTGCGCGGCCTGCACAAAACATTGAACAATATGAACTGAATCCCGGCGGCCTGCGACGCTGGCTACCCGCTACAAGCAACCAGCTACCAGCTAACTATGCACAAAAAAATCCTCATCCTCGATTTCGGCTCCCAGTACACGCAACTGATTGCCCGCCGCGTGCGCGAAGCGCAGGTGTATTGCGAGCTGCACCCGTGGGACATGCCTGAAGCCGAGATCCGCGCCTTTGCCCCGGCGGGGATTATTCTTTCCGGCGGGCCGAACTCGGTGTATGAAAAAGAAACGCCCAAGGCGCCGCAGCTTGTTTTTGAACTGGGCGTGCCGGTGCTGGGCATCTGCTACGGCATGCAGACGATGGCGGCGCAACTGGGCGGCGCGGTCGAGAGCGGCAAGGTGCGCGAATTCGGCTACGCGGAAATCCGCGCGCGCGGCCATTCCGGATTGTTGCGCGGCATCCAGGATCGCAGCAACGCCGAAGGCCACGGCCTGCTGGATGTGTGGATGAGCCACGGCGACAAGGTGACGCGCCTGCCGCCGGGTTTTTCCGTGATCGCTTCCAATGAGGCGACGCCCATTGCCGGCATGGCCGATGAAGCGCGCCGTTTTTATGCGGTGCAGTTCCACCCCGAAGTGACGCATACCCATCGGGGCAAGGCATTGCTGGGCAGGTTCGTGCATGACATTTGCGGTTGCGGGCAAGACTGGAACATGCCGGACTACATCGCCGAAGCGGTGGAAAAAATTCGTGCGCAGGTTGGCAACGAAGAAGTCATCCTCGGCCTCTCCGGCGGGGTGGATTCCTCCGTGGCGGCGGCGCTGCTGCACCGCGCCATCGGCGACCAGTTGATTTGCGTGTTCGTGGACAATGGCCTGTTGCGGCTCAACGAAGCCGAACAGGTGATGCGGACTTTCGCCGACAACATGCACATCAAGGTGGTGCATGTGGATGCCAGCGCCGAGTTCATGCGGCATTTGGCTGGCGTCACCGATCCGGAGCAGAAGCGCAAAATCATAGGCCGCGAATTCGTCGAGGTGTTCCAGAGCGAAGCGGGAAAATTGCCGCAGGCCAAATGGCTGGCGCAGGGCACCATTTACCCCGACGTGATCGAATCGGCTGGCGCCAAGACCAAAAAGGCGCACACCATCAAGTCGCACCATAACGTGGGCGGCCTGCCGGAGACATTGCACCTCAAACTGCTGGAGCCGCTGCGCGAATTGTTCAAGGACGAAGTGCGCGAGCTCGGCGTGGCGCTCGGCCTGCCGCACGACATGGTGTACCGCCATCCCTTTCCCGGGCCGGGACTGGGGGTGCGCATCCTCGGCGAAGTGAAGCAGGAATACGCCGATTTGTTGCGCCGCGCCGATGCGATATTCATCGAGGAACTACGCAACACCTTCTCTACCCTTGCGGTAACCAGCGACTTGGCTGACGTTTTGGGGCAGCCTGGTCGAGTGGCGGGTAGTTCCATCAAAGAGGGGGCGGGAAAAACCTGGTACGACCTCACCAGTCAGGCTTTCGCCGTGTTTCTGCCGGTGAAATCGGTAGGCGTGATGGGTGATGGTCGCACCTACGAATATGTGGTGGCGCTGCGCGCGGTGCAGACGCAGGATTTCATGACTGCGCACTGGGCCGAACTGCCCTATGCGCTGCTGGGCAAGGTCTCCAACCGCATCATCAACGAAGTGCGCGGCATCAACCGCGTGGTGTACGACATCTCCGGCAAGCCGCCCGCGACGATTGAGTGGGAGTGACGGGTATCTATCGGCATCTATCGACTGCTATCGCAAAACACTTTGAAATCAATTAGATACGGCAAACCGCCACCTTGATTTTACGTGAAAAATTGGCGCAGCTTTCTTCTGGTGACGGTATCGTTGACGGTATCAGAGCAAACATCAACGAGCATCGCTTCTGATACCGTCAGGTGGAATTTATGAGTAGGCGGTATCAAATCGCTGCAACCCAGACGGGAAGAGCGTTTGGCGCGATTTGCTACTTATCGAAATAAACGAGCGTTGAATTTTTCCTTGCATTCAGAGCAAATGCAAGGAAAAATTCAACGCTCGTTTATTTTTATGAGGTGGCTATGGCACACAGGGAAGTTGATATTTCATCTATCGCAGAGCTTGGAAAAATTCTCCGGCTTGTTCGCAAAGAATCCGGACTGACGCAACGTGATGCCGCTGCGCTGTGCAACGTGAGCTTGTCTTTTCTGAACGGCTTGGAGCAGGGGAAACCTACCGCTCAGGTCGGGAAAGTTTTATCCGTCTGTAGCCGTTTCGGTATTGAAGTCAGGCTGAGGCTGCCAGGTAATATGACGTGAGTGTGTTTCATTGCCTCGGTCTATAGGCTGGCGAACTTTATCATCAGTTGATACGCTAACGTATGCAGACAGATAACGGCATTGATGCGCTGCTTGATTTGAACGGCAACATCGTTCAGCAGGAGCGTGGTTATTGGGTTGAGATTCATGCATGGCGCGTTGATCCCACTGTTTTGATACCTCAGCATTCGCTATGCATTAACGCTGCACGAGCAAAGCGGCGAGCGTGTGATGGGCTATGACAACGCGCACGCGGTCCAGCCGTCCAGCCGTTTCAAGTTTGCCGGACAAATATTGCCTTATGACCACAAACATCGGCACATTTCCGATAAAGGTGTGCCTTACAAATTCAAGGATGCCTATCAACTGTTGCGGAATTTCTTCGCGGACGTAGATCGAATATTGAAGGAGACGGAAAAATGAAAAGCATCATGATAGGCATCATGCCTCAAGACAAGATTCGTGAACGCATCTACGCGATTGCCAAGGGCGAGTACAAGCCGAAGCCAAGCGAACCCAAGATATGGTTTACTTCCATGAAGTCGCTGGCCGAAGTGCTCAGTGATGACAATCGTGCGCTGCTCCATGTGATCAAGGACTCGCAGCCGGAGTCCATTTCGTCTTTGGCGGAAATGACCGGACGCAAACCGGGCAATCTTTCCCGGACACTTAAAACCATGTCCAACTACGGTATCGTCGAAATGAGGCGCGAAAAAAACCATGTGCGCCCGATTGCCAAGGCGACAGGCTTTCATATTGTGACGGCCTGACTGCTTGAATGAGAAAGCTGGCATACCCGTATCTGGAGCACATTATGTCGTCCAAAGGATGAGCGGAATCGCCGCCGAAATCATCCGTTCCTGATCGAGTCTCTTTCTGCTTTTCCGAATCGAACCCTCCAGAGCGATGCTCTCGCCCCGTAGGCGTAGAGCGTCAAGTTCCCGTAGTTGGCCGAGGTAAGGATCGTCCCGCCCATGGAGGGAGAGGCATTCTTGCGGATTCTCCGGCCCAATGTTTCCGGCCAATCGCGGCAGGTTCGACGCATTCAGCAGACCTGCGGCATCCAGATCCGGCCACGCAATTACCGGCGCAGCACCGATTTGCAGGAATTTGAGTATGGTAGCGGTCGTGTTGACATTGCCCCAACGAAAAACGATGAGTGGCTGCGAAAACGGTAACTGACCGCCGCGTCCGCGTAGCGAATGAGCCTGGATTCCGCAGTTGAGAGTATCCGGCTTGCACGAGAAACAACATGGGTGTTTTGGAGCAGCAAGCGGCGGGAAATTCAACCAGAAGAGATTCAAAAAAACGGCAACTCCCACTTTGGATCGTAGGCAATGCGCCGCAGATACAAGCCATCCGGCGCAAAGGTCGGTGCGGCCATACTGCGGTTGCGGCTTTCCAGCACTTCGCGCAGCCACTGCGGCGGGTGCTTGCCCTTGCCGACATACACGAGGCAGCCGACGATGTTGCGCACCATGTGATGCAGGAAAGCGTCGGCGGTCAGGTCAATAACGATTCTGTTGCCATCCTTGCGGATTTCGGTTTGCGCCAGGTTCTTCATCGGCGTCTTGGCCTGGCATTCCGACGAACGAAAGGCGCTGAAATCATGTTTGCCCAGCAGGTATTGCGCGGCCTCGCGCATCCGCGCCACATCCAGCGGCGCATGAAACCATCCCGCCTTGCCGTGCTGCAAGGCGATGCGCACCGGGCGGTTGATGAGCAAATAGCGGTAGCTGCGCGCTTGAGCGGAAAAGCGCGCATGGAATTCATCCGGTACAGGTTGCGCCCACAGCACGGCGATACTGGAAGGAAGCAGCGCGTTGGCGCCGCGCACCCATGCGGAAAGCGGGCGCTCTGCGCCGGTGTCGAAATGCACCACTTGTTCCAGCGCATGCACGCCCGCATCGGTGCGCCCGGCCGCAACAACGGAGACCGGCTTTCCCGCGATGTCGCTCAGGGCGGCTTGCAGGGCATCCTGTATGTTGGGGGCATCGGGCTGGCTCTGCCAGCCGGAAAACAGGCTGCCATCATATTCCACCCCCAGGGCAATTCTCATGGCAGCGCCAGCATGAGCGCCGCGCAGCCCATGACCAGCAGCAGTCTGTCTTGCCGGGTAAAAGGGGGATCGTGCAGTTCGATGCCATGCTGTTCCGCCGCTGCCGCAGCCCCCGCAAGGGGGGTATCGGCGGAGTGCCCGCCGCAGCGCTGCGAGTTTTCCGCTGCCACCATCTTCCCGATGCGGTCGCGCCAATTGCCGGAGACATCCAGCATGGCGGACTCGGCATAGTGCAGCGTCAACGCCAGGCGAACAGCCAGCCGCTCGCGCGACAGGCCGACATATCGCAATGGATAGCACAGCGCGTAGAGACCGCTGATGAGCCGTGGTTGCGGCAACAGGTTCAGCAGGACGGACAAGCCGGCTAGCATGAAAAGCAGGCGGCACAGTTGCAGCAGGCCATCGTTCAGGCCTTCATGGGTCGGGCTGAATTGGGCAAGCGAAACCCACACGGCCTCGCCCGGTGTGGCATAAGAATAGATGAGCAGCAATGACAGCATGATCCAGCGCGTGCGGCGCACCAGCGCAAACAGGCGATCGGTGGAGCGCAGGCAGGCAACCGCCAGCAGCGGCAAACCGGCGAGCAGCAACGCTGCCGCCTGCAACGATTGCATGGCGAGAGCGAGGCAACCCCAGAGGAAAATCAGTGTGGCAGGATGCGGCATGATGAGACTTTTGATCCTGAAAACCCCAGTTGGAAGTGGGCCATCCGAGAGCAGCCCCCCATCCCCAGCCCTTCCCCCGGAGGGGAAAGGGAGCAAAGTCCCTCTCCCTCCGGGATAACCAGCCGCTTGGCCGCCGTTTTTTGGCGGCTTAGCGGAATGGCTAGTAGTTTCATCAGAGGGGTTGTTGATTGGAGTGGTATGGAGGCAATCAAAAGCGCTGTCATTCCCGCCCCGCGCCATTTGCGGGAATGGCGAATTTTTTGAGGCGCCTATTGCCTGTAACGCAAATTGAAATTACAAGCTGCCGTCTGGACTGGCTGCCTGGCAAACTCAGGCGAGCAGTTGTTGCTGGATTGCGTCGGCGGTTGCGCGCTGCTCTTCATCGCCCTCCGCCATTACCTCTTCCAGAATTTCCCGCGCGCCGGCGTTATCTCCCATTTCCTGGTAGGCCTTGGCGAGATCGAGCTTGGTGGCGACATCGTGCCAATGCGCGTCCCTTGTTTGAGCAGCCGGGGCGGAAGCGGGAGGCGCCCCCAGATCCAAACTTATGCTGCCCAGATCAAAGTCCACCGCTTCCTTGGCGGAGGCTTGCGCGGGCGCGGCAACGGGTTTGCTGTCAGAGGGGAAATCCAGCGTGAACGCAATGGTCTTGTCGTCACTGCCCGCAGGCAGGTTTTCTGCCGCCTTGTCTTCCGGCGCCGCCAGAACCGGCTGGCTGGAAGTGACATCAAATACCAGATCATCCAGGTTTGATTTTTCCGGTTCTGCTGCGATGGCGGGAAAGCTGGCGGAGATATCAAAATCCATCGCGGCTTCCTGCTGTGCGGCACGCAAGTCTGCGGACGTGTTGATTACGGTAATTTCGGACGACAGATCGGTAGCCGCTTTTTTGCCCGCCTGTGGATTGAGCACCATGGTGCTCGTATAGTCCTGAGCCGGCGACGCGCCCGTCTCGTCGGCGCCCAGATCGAAATCCAGTCCGGCAGGTTTGTCGGCAGGCAGATTGAGCACCAGGGTGCTGGTGTACTCTGAGGTTGCCGGAGTGGCCGACTCGTCGGCGCCCAGATCGAAATCCAGTCCGGCAGGTTTGTCGGCAGGCAGATTGAGCACCAGGGTGCTGGTGTACTCTGAAGTTGCCGGAGTGGCCGACTCGTCGGCGCCGAGGTCGAAATCAAGGCCGGCGGGTGATGTTCCGCTTTCAGGCGCAGCAGAGCCTGCCGCAGCGGCAGCTTCCGGCGCACCAAAACCCAGATCGAAATCGAGGGCGGATGCGGCCTGTTCGCTCTTGCCGGTTTCCGCAGATGCGGCAGCAGCGGGCTCGCCGGTGCCGCCATACGTCGGGTTGCCGGGTTCGAGGCTGCGGCCCATTTCAGCGGCCTGCGCCCACGCAGCCGAATCGCCGGAAGCCTCGATATGGCGCGCGATGACAGAGAACGAGTTGGTGTCCTTGCGGTTCGCGTAAATCGTCAACAGCTTGAGCCTGACCTGGTTATTTGCGGGGTTTTTCGCCAGCGCATCTTTCAGGATTTCTTCGGCCTGCGCATCCCGGCCAAAATTCAGGAACAGTTCGGCTTCGCTGATCGGATCCACGTCTTCCGGAGTTGCCGGGCTGACAGGCGCAGCAGCGGCTACCTGGGTGAAATCGCCCGTTTCCGGAGAAGGCGCGACCGGCGTGGAAATCTGGCCGGTCGCGCCGCCCGCATCAGTTGCCGCCGCGACGGCGGCGGCAGGCGCCTTTTTCCCGATCTTGCCGCCTTTGGCGCGCCGGGCCAGCATCCAGCCGATCCCGCCCAGCGCCAGCAGGGCAGCCGCGCCTCCTGCCAGATAGAGCGGTTCATCCAGCAGCGAAGGCGGCGGGGGAGCAACCTTGGGCGCCGCTGCGGATCTGGAGGCGGGCTTGGCCGGTTTTACCGCGCTGGATGCCTCCGCAACTACTGCGGGGGTTGCAACAGCGGAAGCAGACGGCGGCTGAGAGGCGGCAACGGGCGCCGGTGCGGCTGGTTTTGCCTCGGCCTTGGGCGGCAGCGGCCCGGTTTCAGGCTTGGCTTCGGCTGGGGCCGCAGCTTTGCCGGGAAGCGGCGCTGCCGGTGTTGCCGGCTGGGCCTTTAGCTTGAGCAGGCGCTGCATTTCCCCGATATTCTTTTCCAGCATCGCGACGCGCTCGTTGCTCTCCTTGAGCGCCTTGCTCCTCGCGGTCGCTTCTTCTTCGAGCGTGTGTATCTTCTCCTGCATGGCCTTGGCGTTTCCGCTCACCACCGCTTTGTCGCCGGGAGCTTCGCCTTTGGACAGCCGCACCACCTCCTTGGCAGGTTCCTGGGCGGCAGCGGATTTGTCGGCAATCGCGGTGCTGATCTTGCCGGATGCTTCCTGTCTGGAGGTTTGCCCGGTTGCGGTGCCGCCGGCAGCAGCAGCGAGTTTCTGGCGATAGGCGTCCCAGTCGGCGACTTGCGCGCGGAATTCTTTCACCGCCTCCACCTGCGTCAGCGTGGCCAAGTCAGCTTGTTCCGGCAGGCGCAGAATTTTTCCGGTCTTCAGGCGGTTCATGTTAGCGCCGTCGAACGCATCGCCATTGGCGCGGTACAAAGCCAGCAGCATGCGCTCCAGGCTGATGTCGGCTGGTTTGGTGCCGAGCGCGATCTGGCTCAAGGTGTCGCCGCGCTTTACCTTGATGGTTCCCGTGGCAACATGGGTGCTTTCGGAGGTTTTCGCGGCAGGAGCGCTTGCAACGGGCTTTCTGGCCGGGGAGGGTGCCTCGGCAAAAGCTTTTTCATCCAGCGGTGCAGTGGCGCGCATCTGCATGGGCGGCGCGGCTGGCTCGGCGGGTTCCGCAGCTTTACCCAAGACCGGTTTTACTTCTGCGGCCTTTGGTTGTTCCGCACGGAATTCCGGCGGATCCAGCAGGAAGGTGTATTCGCGCAGCAGTTTGCCGGAAGACCAGTTCAATTCAATCAGCACGCTGACAAAAGGTTCGTTCAGCGGCTGCGCGGAAGTCACGCTGAGATACGGTTCGCCGCTGGCGCGCGTCTCGATCTGGAATTTCAGCTTGGGCAGCCCTGCCGGATAATCCATGCCCGCGCCCTTGAATGCATCGGGCGATGCCAGGCGTGCAGCCAGATTGCCTTTCTCGGCCTTGCCTACCGCCACCAGTTCGATTTCCGCCTTCAGGGGCTCGCCCAGGGCGGAAACCACGGTAATGCCGCCCATGCCTACGGCACAAGCCGCGCCAGATATGGCTAAACCGGCAATTAGCCAGAACGCTTTGACGAGTGATTTCAGCACACGATCCCCTTCAGCTTTTTGAGTTGCAAGCAGATTAACATCATGAAGTTAGTGATGCAAGCTCATTCCCGGCCTAATGTTGTTTGCTAAACAGCATAATTCCAAAGGAATTATCTATCGGTCAGAATGCGCAACATGCGGCGCAGCGGTTCGGCGGCGCCCCACAATAACTGGTCGCCCACGGTGAATGCGGACAGGTATTCGCCGCCCATATCCATCTTGCGCAAACGCCCGACCGGTATGTCCAGTTTGCCGGTTACCGCTGCGGGCGTCAGTTCGCGCACGGTTGTTTCACGCTGGTTGGGCACTACCTTCACCCAGTCATTCGCTTCGGCCAGCATCGCTTCGATTTCATCCAGCGGCACATCCTTCTTCAGCTTGATGGTCAGCGCCTGGCTGTGGCAGCGCATCGCGCCGATGCGCACGCACAAACCATCCACCGGAATGGGGTCGGATTCGCGCCCGAGTATTTTGTTGGCTTCCGCCTTGCCCTTCCATTCTTCCCGGCTCTGGCCGTCGCCGAGATCCTTGTCTATCCACGGGATCAGGCTGCCCGCCAGCGGCACGCCAAAATTGGCGGCGGGAAATTTCTCGTCGCGCAGGATGCCCGCCACTTCGCGGTCTATGTCCAGGATCGCCGAAGCGGGGTCGTCCAGCAGGCTCTTTGCCGCGCGATGCACCTCGCCCATCTGGCTCAGCAGTTCGCGCATGTTCTGGGCGCCCGCGCCGGAAGCGGCCTGGTAGGTCATCGAAGTGATCCACTCGATCAGGCCGGCCTGGAACAGGCCGCCCAGCGCCATCAGCATCAGGCTCACGGTGCAGTTGCCGCCGATGAAATCCTTCTTGCCCTGCGCCAGCGCATCCCCGATCACGTTCAGGTTGACCGGATCGAGAATGATTACCGCGTTCTTGTCCATGCGCAGCGTGGAAGCCGCATCAATCCAGTAGCCCTGCCAGCCCGCCGCGCGCAGCCTGGGAAAGATGTCGGTGGTGTATTCGCCGCCCTGGCAGGAAATGATGGCGTCCATTGCCGAGAGAGCGGCGATGTCCTTCGCATCCTGGAGCGGCGGCGTGTCGCGGCCTATGTCCGGCGCCTTGCCGCCAACCTGCGAGCTGGTGAAGAACTCCGGCTCGATCAGATCGAAATCGCGCTCCGCGCGCATGCGCTGGACGAGCACCGAACCCACCATCCCGCGCCAGCCGACTAAACCTGCTCTCAATTGCAAACCTCCTGAAACAAGCTTGTAGCTCGTGGCTGGTAGCCTGTAGCAAAACCGGGTCGGCTACCAGTTACAGGCCGCAAGCTACAAGCTTTTGACAACCGCATCGCCCATCGTGGCACAACCCACTTTCCGCATCCCGTCTTCGTATATGTCGGCGGTGCGAAGGCCCTGCCGCAACACCTTGCGCACGGCGTCCTCGATGCGCTGCGCGATATCTTCGCGCGCAAAAGTGTAGCGCATCATCATCGCCACGGACAGAATCGTCGCCAGCGGGTTGGCGATATCCTTGCCGGCGATGTCCGGCGCCGAGCCGTGGCAGGGTTCATACATGCCCTTGTTGTTGGCGTCCAGCGAGGCCGACGGCAACATGCCGATCGAGCCGGTCAACATTGAGGCCTCGTCCGACAGGATGTCGCCGAAGATATTGCCGGTCAGGATCACGTCGAACTGCTTGGGCGCGCGCACCAGTTGCATCGCGGCGTTGTCCACATACATGTGCGACAGTCCGATATCCGGGTATTCCTTTCCCACCCCGGTGACGATTTCGCGCCAGAACATGCTGGTGTCAAGCACGTTAGCCTTGTCCACCGAGCATACTTTTTTGTTGCGCTTCCGCGCGATCCGGAAGCCGACATGCGCCACGCGGCGGATTTCCGATTCGCTGTAGCGCATGGTGTCGAAGCCTTCGCGCTCGCCGTTGTCGAGAGTGCGGATGCCGCGCGGCTGGCCGAAATAGATGTCGCCGGTCAGTTCGCGCAGGATCATGATGTCCAGGCCGGACACCGCCTCCGGTCGCAATGTGGAAGCATTTACCAGTTCGGGGTAGAGCAGCGCCGGGCGCAGGTTGGCAAACAGGCCCAGCCCCTTGCGGATACGCAGCAACCCTTGTTCCGGGCGCATCGGGCGCGGCAGCGTATCGTATTGATAGCCGCCCACCGCGCCGAGCAACACCGCATCGGCGGCCAGCGCCAGCTTTTCGGTCGCGGCCGGAAACGGATCTCCCGCCGCGTCGTAGCCCGCGCCGCCGATGTGCGCGTATTCCAGTTCGATTTTCAGGCCGTCGCCGCGCAAGGCTTCCAGCACCCTGGCTGCCTGGGCCACGATTTCCGTGCCGATGCCGTCGCCGGGCAATACTGCGATCTTCATTTGCTTTTCCAGTCAAAATTACAATTTATAAAGCCATTTTATCCGCAGACGCTTTTCGATCAGGCGAACAACCACGGCTGCGCCGCGCGGTGCTTCGCCTCGAATGCCCTGATTTCGTCCACATGCTGCAAGGTAAGGCCGATATCGTCCAGCCCGTTCAGCAGGCAATGCCTGCGGAAAGCATCCACCTCGAAACTGAGCTTCGCGCCATCCGGCGCGGTGATGCTCTGCCGTTCCAGGTCAACCCTCAGCCGGTAGCCGGTATTGGCTTCCACCGCCTTGAACAGGGAATCCACCTTGCCCGCATCCAGCTTGATCGGCAACAAACCGTTCTTGAAACAGTTGTTGAAAAAGATGTCGGCAAAACCCGGTGCGATGATGGCGCGGAAGCCATAGTCTTCCAGCGCCCACGGAGCATGCTCGCGCGACGAGCCGCAGCCGAAATTTTCGCGCGCCAGCAGAATTTGCGCGCCCTGATAGCGTGGCTGGTTCAGCACGAAATCCGGGTTGATCGGGCGTCTGGAGTTGTCCATGCCCGGTTCGCCGTGATCGAGATAGCGCCACTCATCGAACGCGTTCGGCCCGAAGCCGGAGCGTTTGATGGATTTCAAAAACTGCTTCGGAATGATTGCGTCGGTATCCACATTGGCGCGATCCAATGGTGCAACCAGCCCATCCAGCACGGTGAATTTCCGCATTATTTGGCCGACTTCTCCAGTTTTTGGCCGCCTTGCTGGATATCCTTGCCCAAGCCTTCCATGGTGTTGCACCCCGCCAATACGCCCAGCACCACCAACAAAAACGCAATCTTCTTCATGCTTGCTCCTTTCAAGATTGAGACACGTTCACAAAATGTCCGGCAATTGCCGCCGCCGCCGCCATCGCCGGGCTTACCAGATGGGTGCGACCGCCCGGCCCCTGCCGCCCCTCGAAATTGCGGTTGGAAGTCGAGGCGCAACGCTCGCCGACTTCCAGCCTGTCGTCATTCATCGCCAGACACATGGAGCAACCGGGGTCGCGCCACTCGAAACCCGCCGCGAGGAATATCTTGTCCAGCCCCTCGCGCTCGGCCTGCTGCTTGACCAGCCCGGAGCCCGGCACCACCATCGCCAGCTTCACGCTCGCGGCGACATGTTTGCCGCGCGCTATCGCCGCTGCCGCGCGCAAATCCTCGATGCGCGCATTGGTGCAGGAACCGATGAATACCTTGTCTACGCGGATATCCTCTATCGGCTGGTTGGCTTGCAGCCCCATGTAGCGCAAGGCGCGTTCTGCGTCGTTGCGTTTCACCGCATCGGCCATGTCGGCCGGGTCTGGCACCCGCCCGTCCACCGCCACCACCATTTCCGGCGAAGTGCCCCAGGTCACCTGGGGTCTGATTGCGGCGGCGTCGAGATGCTCCACCCGGTCAAATTGCGCGCCCTCATCGCTGTGCAGCGTGCGCCAGCAGGCTGACGCTTTGTCCCACCATTCGTCTTGTGGCGCGAATGGCCGCCCCTTGAGATAGGCGATTGTGGTGTCGTCCGCAGCGATCATGCCGGCGCGCGCACCGGCCTCGATGGCCATGTTGCACAGCGTCATGCGCCCTTCCATGGACAACGCGCGGATCGCGCTGCCGGCAAACTCGATGGCATATCCGGTGCCGCCCGCCGTGCCGATCCTGCCGATCACCGCCAGCGCGATGTCTTTGGCCGTCACGCCGTTGCCCAACGCGCCTTCCACCAGAACCTGCATCGCCCTCGATTTTTTCATCAGCAAGCACTGCGTCGCCATCACATGCTCGACTTCGGAAGTGCCGATGCCGAACGCCAGCGCGGCAAATGCGCCGTGCGTGCTGGTGTGCGAGTCGCCGCACACCACCGTCATACCCGGCAGGGTCGCGCCCTGCTCCGGGCCGATGACATGCACGATGCCCTGGCGCAAATCGGGCATCCTGAATTCCGTGATACCCAGCTCATCGCAATTATGTCCCAGCGTTTCCACTTGCAGGCGCGAAACGGGGTCGGCGATGCCCTGCGCGCGACCCGTGGTCGGTACGTTGTGGTCCGCCACGGCAAGCATGGAAGCGGTGCGCCAGGGCTTGCGCCCGGCCAGCCGTAAGCCCTCGAACGCCTGCGGGCTGGTGACTTCATGCACCAGATGGCGATCAATGTAGAGCAGCGCGGTGCCGTCCGCTTCCTGGCGCACCACGTGGCTATCCCAAAGCTTGCTGTATAAGGTTTTTGCGCTCATTGCTGTCAGGCCGCCGTTAACGTGAAACTCGTGTAGCGATAACCAGCGACTTGCCCAGCGTTTTTGCTGGGCTTAGTCGAATGGTTAGTAGTTCCATCAGACTCCATCCCCTCTCCTCCGGGATAACCAGCGATTTGGCGGCTCTGCCGCCTAGCCGAATGGCTAGTAGTTCCACCAGAGGTCAGGGTGAGGGAACGGGCATTGCGAGTTTCATTTGGCCGCAAGCTCGAAACTTCGCTTCGTTTTCAGGGGTGGTGCTTTGCCATGCCCGTTAGAGCTTGCAATTATGCCACAGCAGGGGAAGGCTCCGCCACGGTGCGCTACGCGGTGCTGGAGTGCGGCGGGCGTCAACACCGCATCCGGCTTGCCGGATAGCCCTGCTGTTTCTGGCGGATCTAACGCACATGGCGCAGGCCACCCCGAATGATGAATCGTCTGCGCCATGATCGTTCCCTCACATCCCGCGAC
>JACRPU010000004.1 GCA_016223025.1 Nitrosomonadales bacterium
ACGCGGCGCAAGGTGGAAATCTTTGCCGAATACGACGCGCAGTGCCAGCGCGAAGGCGTGGTGGATTTTTCCTATCTGCTGTTGCGCTGCCACGAACTGCTGTCGCGCAACCAGCCGTTGCGCGAGCATTATCAGGCGCGCTTCCTCCACATTCTGGTGGACGAATTCCAGGACACCAACAAGCTGCAATACCAGTGGCTGAAGCTGCTGGCGGGGTGCCCTCACCTCCCTCACCCCAGCCCTCTCCCCCCGGGAAAGGGCTGGGGTGAGGGAGGAGAAGGGACAAACGTATCGCCGCACGATCATTCTCCGACTTCTGCGCTGTTTGCGGTGGGCGACGACGACCAGTCCATCTACGCCTTCCGTGGCGCGAACGTCGGCAACATGCAGCAACTGACGCGCGATTTTCATGTGCGGAACGTCATCAAGCTGGAGCAGAACTACCGCTCGCACGGCAACATCCTCGATGCCGCCAACGCGTTGATCCAGCATAACCGCAGCCGTCTCGGCAAAAACCTGTGGACGGCGGAACACAAGGGCGAATCGCTGCGCGTGTACGAAGCGCCGACCGATGCGGAAGAAGCCAGGTTCATCGCCGGGGAAGTGCGCCAGCTCAACCGCGAAGGCGTGCGGCTTTCCGAGATGGCAGTGCTGTACCGCTCCAACGCGCAATCGCGCGTCATCGAACATGCCCTGGTTTCCGCCGGGCTGTCTTATCGCGTCTATGGCGGGCTGCGCTTTTTCGAGCGGCAGGAAATCAAGCATGCGCTGGCTTATCTGCGCCTGATGGAAAACAGCGACGACGACAACGCCCTGCTGCGCATCATCAATTTCCCGGCGCGCGGCATCGGCGCGCGCAGCGTCGAGCAGTTGCAGGAAGCGGCGAAGCAATTCAACACTTCGCTGTTTGATGCGGCGGCGGCTTTGACACGGCGTTGCGAAGCATCCGGGGCGGGAGAAGCCGCCTCGCACCCGCTCCCGCAACCGGCTGGCTTCGCCATAACCAGCGACTTGGCGAGCGTTGTTGGCTCGCCTAGTCGAATGGCTAGTTGTTCTATCAGTAACGTGTCGCGGGATGTGGCGCGCGCGGGCGGCAAGGTGGCCGCATTCACCGGGCTGATCGAATCGCTGCGCGGCTCCACGCGCGGATTGCCGCTCCCCGAAATCGCGGATCATGTGTTGCAGCACAGCGGGCTGATCGCGCATTATGAAGGCGAGAAATCCGTCGCCTCGAAGAAGCGCGAAGCGGAAGAGCGGCTGGAGAACCTCAACGAACTGATCAACGCGGCGACGCTGTTCGTACACGAGAACGAAGACGACAGCCTCACCGCATTCCTCGCCCATGCCTCGCTGGAAGCGGGCGAACACCAGGCTGGCGCCAGCGAAGACGCGCTGCACCTTATGACCGTGCATGCCGCCAAGGGGCTGGAATTCCACAGCGTGTTCATCACCGGGCTGGAGGAGGGACTGTTCCCGCACCGGAACAGCAAGATGGCTGACGGCGGGCTGGACGAGGAGCGCCGCCTGATGTACGTCGCCATCACGCGCGCGCGGCGCAGGCTGTACCTCACCTTCGCGCAGAGCCGCATGTTGCACGGGCAGGTGAACCACAGCCTGGCGTCCAGCTTCCTGAACGAACTGCCGGAGGGGTTGCTGCGCTGGATCACGCCGCGCGCGGAAACGCGCGGCCCGCGAACCTTTGTCCAACCGGGGCCATTTGCGCCGCAGCAGCGGGTGGCCGCCCCCCCTGTTTCCCGCCCGGAGCCGCCCTCGCTCTGGCGCATCGGCCAGGCGGTGCATCACGCCAAGTTCGGGGATGGGGTGATCCTCAACATCGAGGGCAGCGGCGCAGACATGCGGGTGCAGGTAAACTTCCGCAGGGCGGGCGCCAAATGGCTGGCGCTGGAATACGCCAAACTCTCGCCGCTCGGATGAGCGCCCCGCGCGGGTGGCGGCCAATTCCCGGAAATGCCAAATTCCGGAAGTGATAAAATGCGCGTCTTGCGGCATTTCCGCGTGATGGAGTGTATCCATGCAACTCGTTTGTCTCGACCTCGAAGGCGTGCTCGTCCCGGAAATCTGGATCGAGTTTTCCAAGCGTACCGGCATTCCGGAACTGCGCCGCACCACGCGCGATGAGCCAGATTACGACAAGCTGATGAAATACCGCCTGGCCATCCTGGCGCAGCACAAGCTCGGCCTGCCGGACATCCAGGAAGTGATCGCGGCGATGGGGCCGATGGCCGGCGCCAGGGATTTTCTCGACGACCTGCGCCAGCGCTTCCAGGTCATCATTCTTTCCGACACCTTCTACGAGTTTGCCATGCCGCTGATGCGGCAACTGGGCATGCCCGCGCTGTTCTGCCACAAGCTGGAAGCCGATGCCGGCGGCACGCTGGTCAATTACCACCTGCGCATGCCCGACCAGAAGCGCGAAGCGGTAAAGCGCTTCAAGGAGCTCAATTTCAAGACCATCGCCGTCGGCGACTCGTACAACGACACGGCAATGCTCGGCGAAGCGCATGCCGGCATCCTGTTCCACCCGCCGGAAAACGTGATCCGCGAATTCCCGCAATTTCCCGTTACCCTGAACTATGCGGAGCTCGATAGCGAAATCCGCAAGGCCGGCGCAAGAATCTGAAGCGCATCAAGATATAGCGGGTACCTCTAAAAATTCAAAATCCTAAGCCCGGCAAGACGTGAAAAGAATGATAGCGCGCCGCATATGGTTGATATGTAAGCAAGAAATTTTTCCCGTCACGCAGCAACCCCAGCCGTTTGGCCGCCGTTTCTTGGCGGCTTAGTGGAATAGCCTGAAGTTTAGACACTCGCGGCCTTTGCCCGACACCGCATGCATCCGAACCGCACGAAAAATATTTCAAAAAATTGAAATAAAAATGCAAAAAACACTTGACATGACATCGGATTTGCGGGGTCGCCGCGTTGCCCGCTC
>JACRPU010000122.1 GCA_016223025.1 Nitrosomonadales bacterium
CTTGCGCTTGGGCGAGATGGCCATCGGAAAATCCTCCCGTTTTCTAGCAAGGGGGCAAACCGGATTCTGCCATATACCATATGGCTTGCAGAGGTGCTCATGCTAAATTTCACCCACACTCTTTCACGAAGACCCAATAAAAGCAAAGTTTCCACTACCCCGTTTGAGTAAGTGCGGCTACAAGTACATCGCCCCGCAATCTATCGGCAAAAACCTTACTCAGCCAGTATGAAAATATTATAGGCCAACAAAGTTGGTCGCAAGTGCCGCGCCAGCGTTACTGACATACGCCCAAAAAGGCAGTTACTACCAAGTTGTGAACGGGCAGCAACTGCCAGAATAGTGAACAGACAGAAACTGCCATGTTGTAAATCGGTATTTTAACTATCTCGTGATTTTGCCCTCTTAACTACAGAAAAATACAGCCGCCCCGATTGAAGACAGTCTGGCCTGCCGTATAACATTTACGCTCTAGTAATCTAATCGTTAAATAGGAGAGTAACGCCATGAGGTCATACAAATTCAACAAATTCATTAAACAGATATTTGAAGCGTTGAGGTTCTTTCAGCCAAAATCAAAAGATACAGGCTTTTCTGTATTTATGTCCGGCATACCTCAAACACGCAAACAACGCCTGATTGAGGAGTGCAAAAGACAAGAAGTTTCAATCTACATCGACGATCCGACGGAGCAGTCGGCTGGTATCTATGCCGAACTTCGAGGTGTCGGGTCTGAAGCAGAGCTTGAGCGTAGATTGAATACCAAGAAAACAATTGCTCTTTCCAAATGCACAAGTATCATCGCTTTCTCTGCTTTCATCGTATCAACTATTGCTCTTATCAAGTCTTTTTTATGAGGAAGTGAAACAGACAAGGTTTCAGTATCGCGCCATGGCGAGTTATGAATGATATTACTCCTTATTTCGCACATCGAATCCCGAGTTGAAGGTCTGCAACGTGTCGAAAGCAGTCCTACATGCCGCACCCACTCTTGAAACTTCTCACTGAATTGCAAATACCCAAACATAAATGCCCACCCTGAAAAAATTCTCCATAACAGGCACAGCCGGAAACCTCGAAGGCATCACACACCTTCCCGATAGCACGCCGCGCGCCATCGCGGTGGTGGCGCACCCGCTGCCCACCCTGGGCGGCACCATGGAAAACAAAGTCGTCACGACGCTGGCGAAAACCTTTGCCGGGCTGGGCATGATTGCGCTGCGCTTCAATTTTCGCGGCGTGGGAGACAGCGGCGGCGCCTTCGATAATGGGAAGGGCGAAGTGGAGGATGTGCTGGCCGTGGCACGGCATGCCCAACTGGAATATGGTCATCTGCCGCTGGTTCTGGCCGGTTTTTCCTTCGGTGCTTGCGTGCAGGCGCGCGTTGCACAGCAACTGCGCCCGCGCCACCTGGTGCTGATCGCGCCTGCGGTCGGTCGCTTCGAGATGCCGCATGTGCCGCACTCTACTCTCGTGGTTCATGGCGAACAGGATGAAGTGGCGCCAATGACCGACATAATGCAATGGGCGCGCCCTCAGCATTTGCCGGTCGTCGTGCTGCCGGAGGCCGGACATTTTTTTCACGGTCGCCTGCATCAACTGAAAACCATCGTGCATGACCATTTTATCGGTCACGCGCTATGAGCGCAGTCATCTCGGCGCAAAACCTGCGCAAATCCTATGCCAGGCAGGAAGTGGTGAGCGGCGTCAGCATCACCATCAACAAGGGCGAATGCTTCGGCCTGCTCGGCCCGAACGGGGCGGGCAAGACAACCACGCTGCGCCTGCTGCTCGGCCTGATTGCGCCGGATGGCGGAGAACTTGAACTGCTCGGCGAGCCCGTGCCGCGCCACGCGCGCGAAGCGCGGCTGCGGGTGGGCGTGGTGCCGCAGATGGATAACCTGGATCCGGATTTCACGGTGGCGGAAAACCTGCTGGTGTACGGGCGCTACTTTGGCATGAAAGATTCCGAGATCGAGGCGCGCATTCCCGCGCTGCTGGAATTCGCCAACCTCACCCACAAGAAAGACGCAAAAATCCCCACCCTTTCCGGCGGCATGAAGCGCCGCCTCACCCTGGCGCGCGCGCTGGTGAATGACCCGGAAATCATTTTTCTCGACGAGCCGACCACCGGGCTGGACCCGCAGGCGCGGCACCTTATCTGGCAGCGCCTGCGCGAATTGACGCAACAAGGCAAGACCCTGCTGCTCACCACACATTTCATGGACGAGGCCGAGCGGTTGTGCCACCGCCTCGCCATCCTGGATCAGGGGCGCATCATCAGCGAAGGCTCGCCGCGCGCTCTGATTTCACAACATATCGAGCCGCAGGTGGTTGAGGTATTCGGCGAGCGCGCCGGGCAGTGGGCGCGGGAAAATGCGGCGCACTACGCGGGGCGCTTCGAGGTAAGCGGAGAGACCGCGTTCTGTTATGTGAGCGATGCGCAGCCGCTGCTGGCGCACTTGCAGGGGCATGGCGAGTTGCGTTACCTGCATCGTCCGGCGAACCTGGAGGATGTGTTTCTGAAGTTGACCGGCAGGGAGATGCGGGAATGATCTCAAGGCACATTCATCTCAATACCCGTGTTGGCTGCGGTTTTCGGCTCCTCGCCGCACTATCAGTGCTGTCATCGTCGCCTCAAACCTTGCCGCCTTGATCTTGCTTCGACTGTTCCTTGAGATAAATATGAATCACTTCTCCCTTCCGCGCCTGAGCCTGCGTTTCATCCCGATCTGGCGGCGCCATTTTCTGGTGTGGAAGAAAGTGGCCGCCACTTCCATCATCGGCCACCTGGCCGACCCGATCATCTACCTGCTGGGGTTGGGCTACGGTCTCGGCAGCCTGCTGCCGGAGATGGGCGGCACTTCCTACATGGTGTTCCTCGCCGCCGGCACGGTGTGCTACAGCACCATGAACAGCGCCAGTTTCGAGGCGCTGTATTCCGGCTTCGCGCGCATGCACGAACAGCGCACCTGGGAGGCCATTCTCAACACGCCGGTCACGCTGGACGATGTCGTGCTGGCGGAAATCCTGTGGGCGGCGAGCAAGAGCCTGATGGCTGGGATGGCGGTGATTCTGGTGATCTGGCTGCTTGGCCTGTCGCATTCGCCGCTGTCGCTGTGGCTGATCCCGCTGTCGCTGCTGGCCGGGCTGTGCTTCGCCTCCATCGGCCTGATCATGACCGCGCTGGCGCCGGGCTACGATTTTTTCATGTACTACTTCACGCTGGTGATTACGCCCATGATGCTATTATGCGGCGTGTTTTTTCCGGTCACGCAACTGCCGCCCCTGCTGCAAACCGTGTCGGCGATTTTGCCGCTGTCGCACGCGGTGGATATCGCCAGGCCTCTGCTGAATGGCGCGTTGCCGCCGGGGGCAACGCTGCATATCGCGGCGCTGGCCGGATATGCCGCCGCCGGATTTTACGTGTCGCTGGTATTATTCCGGCGTCGCCTGTCTCGGTAGAGGTTAAATCAAGGAAATTATCATGTTGTGGGTGAAATCCTTTCACATTATTTTCGTCACCAGCTGGTTCGCCGGCCTGTTCTATCTGCCGCGCATCTTTGTGAACCTGGCGATGGCCAAGGAAGGCGCCGAGCGCGACCGGCTGCTGCTGATGTCGCACAAGCTGTACCGTTTCGTGACCCCCATCGGGGCCTTGGCGTTGCTGTTCGGCATCTGGCTGTGGCTGGGTTACGGCATTACCGGCGCGTGGATGCACGTCAAACTGCTGCTGGTCGTTTTCCTTGTCGCCTACCATTTTTATTGCGGCAGGCTGCTCGATCAATTCAAGCTGGGGCGCAACACCCACGGCCATGTCTGGTACCGCTGGTTCAACGAGATTCCCGTCCTGCTGCTGATGGCGGTGGTGATCCTGGTGACGGTCAAGCCGCTGTGAGCGAAGTTTTTTTTGTTTCCTGCCCGCGCGGCCTGGAAGCGGTTTTAAGCGAGGAGTTGAACGGCCTGGGCGCACGGGAAGTGCGCGCCACCGAGGGCGGCGCGCATTTTTCCGGCGGGTGGCCGTTGTGCTACCGCGTCAACCTGCACAGCCGCATCGCCAGCCGCGTGCTGTGGCGCGTGGCAACGAGCGATTACCGCGACGAGCAGGGCATTTACGATGTTGCCTATGCCTTGCCGTGGGGCGGCTGGTTCGATGTGTCGCGCACCATCCGCGTCAACGTGGCGGCGATCAAGTGCCCGCTGAAAAGCCTGGATTTCGCCACGCTGAAAATCAAGGACGCGGTATGCGACAAATTTCGCAAGCTTGCCGGCAAGCGCCCCGATGTGGACACCCGTGCGCCGGATATGCGCATCCACGCCTTTCTCGAACACAGCCGTATGACGCTGTATCTGGATACCTCCGGCGATGCCCTGTTCAAGCGCGGCCTGCGCCTGCACACCAATATCGCGCCGATACGCGAAAACCTGGCAGCCGGCATCCTGCAACTCGCCGCCTGGCAGCCCGGCACCCCGCTGCTCGACCCGATGTGCGGCAGCGGCACATTTCTGATCGAGGCGGCGCTGATGTCGCTCAACATCGCGCCGGGCATAGGCCGCAGCTTTGCCTTCGAGAAGCTGATGAATTTTGATGCCTCCGCCTGGCAGACCATCCGCGCCGAAGCGCAAGCCGCGCAACTGCCGGTGACGGAGCTGCCGATTTTCGGCAGCGACCTGTACGGAGACGCGCTCAAGGCCGCGCACCGCAATCTGGAAGAAGCGGGAATCCGCCAAACGGTCGAGTTGAAGCAGGCCAACGCGCTGGAGATTTTCGCGCCCGCCGATCACGGCGTGCTGGTGGCAAACCTGCCCTACGGCGAGCGCATGGGCGAACTCGATGAACTGGAGGATCTGTACCCCAGACTGGGCGATGTGCTGAAGAAGAAATTCGGCGGCTGGAACGCCTATCTGTTTACTTCCGATTTGCGCCTGCCCAAGCTCATCCGCCTGTCGGCTTCGCGCCGCACGCCGCTGTTCAACGGGGCAATCGAGTGCAGGCTGTTCGAGTACCGGATGGTGGCGGGAAGCAACCGCTAATTCGGTTAACGTGAATCTCGCGCAGCGAGGGTCACACCCGCTCCCGCAAGCGGCTGGCTCCGCCATAACCAGCGACTTGGCGAGCGTTGTTGGCTCGCCTAGTCGAATAATGTAATGGACGCCCGCTTTCCGGAACGGCATCGATGTGCCAAAGTGGAACATTACTTAACCA
>JACRPU010000123.1 GCA_016223025.1 Nitrosomonadales bacterium
ACCACGCCAGAAACTCGGCGTAGTTGCGCGGGTAATCGGCCCCGGCTTTGGGATGGCTCTTTTGTTTGGAGGTGTGCGTTGATTCCACTGCTTAATTGTAGCATTACCGTAATTACGTGAATACCCCATAAGAAAAATGACGGTAACATAAAAAATGTAGCGCATCGAGAGAGCGGCTTCCCGTTCCTGGTTCCGCTCGTCCGGCTTGGGGCTGTACATGTTCGGAAAAAAAGAAATCCCGCTAAAAATCGAGCTGTTTTCCGGCGGCGAGGACAGCCCGTTTCTCATCCGATCAAAAACGGAAATCCATTTCATCCTGCACGAAATCGCCCGGAAAGGTACGCGCTCTGCGCTGTATTATGACGCGGGGAACGATTTCATCCTGACCACTCTGCTCGACGTCGGCGAACGGGGTATCTGGCTGGAGCCGGGGCCCAACGCGCAGGATAACCGGCGCGCGCTGCACAGCGACAAGATCATTTTTGTCAGCTCGCACCAGGAGGTGAAAGTGCAATTCGAGGCGCACCGCATCGAAGCCGCGCCGTTCAACGGCCGCGAAGCATTTCGCCTGCCGCCGCCGGAAGCGCTGCTGCGCCTGCAGCGGCGCGATTACTACCGCCTGCTCGCCCCCGCCAGAAACCCTCTCAAATGCGTCATACCCGTAGTTCCGGCCGCTGCGGCAAAGCCGGGCGCGCCCGCGCCTCGGCGCGAAGCGGTCATCATGGATATCAGCGTGGGGGGAGTGGCGCTGGTGTGCGCGGAGCGCGAAACCGGGTTGCAGCCGGGGAAAACCTACCCCGGCTGCCAGATTTTCCTGCCCGGTGCCGGCATGCTGACCGCCACCATACGCGTAAAGAATGTCATGGAAATCACCGCGCGCGACGGCACGGTCAACAGGCACGCCGGCTGCGAGTTTCTTCACCTGGATGGCAGGATGGCGATACTGTTGCAGCGTTACATTACCGGGCTGCAAACCGGCATTCCCGATCAGCGGTAAAGGTCATACCTGCATGTTCATAATGTCGTTATAGGCGGCAATCACCTTGTTGCGCACCTGCACGGTGGTCTGGAAGGCCAGGTTGGCTTTCTGCATGTCTATCATCACATCGCTCAGGCTGACCTTGTCGTCGCCCAGCACAAAAGCTTGTTGCGCGGAAGCGGCCCGGTTTTGCGTCTGCGCCACACTATCCAGCGAGGATTTCAGCGCGGCGGCGAAATCCGTGCCGGCGGTCGGCTCCGCTGCCGTCCCCGCCGTTATCTTTGCCGCCGCTCCGCCCTGCGCGGCGGCCATCGCGGCGCGCATCTGGCCCAGCAAATCTCCCATTCCGGAAACACTCATGGCTACCCCCGTTTTCGCAGGTTGCACCTTAGCAGGAGCCCGGAAAAGCTAACGCGGGAAAAGCAACCGGAATCCGCCGCTTTTCGCGGCACCGCTTGCGGCTTGCACAACGATAATACCCGTGGGTAAATGTCTCGAAAATCGCGGCGGCAAACATGGCTGAAAACAACTTCGCTCCCCCTATGACACAAACGCTCGGGGGCTTCAACGCCCGGCAGATTCTCGTGCTGATGGTCGCTGTCGCCACCACGGTCTCGTTGCTTGCCGGCATATGGCTGTGGGGGCAAACCCCAGATTACCGCGTGCTGTACGGCAACCTTTCCGACCGCGACGGCGGCTCGGTCATCGAGTCGCTGCAGCAGCTCAACGTGCCCTACAAGTTCGCGGAGGGCGGCGGCGCCCTGCTGGTTCCGGCCAACCAGGTGCATGAGGTGCGCCTGCGCCTGGCTTCGCAGGGGCTGCCCAGGGGTGGCGCGACCGGGTTCGAGCTGATGGAAAACCAGAAGTTCGGCACCAGCCAGTTCCTCGAACAGGTGAACTACCAGCGCGCGCTGGAAGGCGAACTGGCTCGCTCGATGCAGACGCTGGCCGCCGTGCAGGGCGCGCGCATCCATCTGGCCATCCCGAAACCGTCGGTGTTTGCCAAGGAACAGCAAAAACCCAGCGCGTCCGTGGTGCTGGCGCTCTATCCCGGCCGCGCGCTGGATCCGGGGCAAATCAACGGCATCGTTCACCTGATATCGAGCAGCGTGCCGGACATGCCGGCCAAAAACGTGACCGTGGTGGACCAGAGCGGCGCGCTGCTCAGTTCGGCCAGGGAGGGCGGCGGCGCGCCGCTGGATGCCAGCCAGCTCAAGTATGTGCGGCAAATCGAGCAGGATTACATCCGCCGCATCGAAGCCATCGTCGCGCCGCTGGTCGGCGCCCGGAATGTCCGCGCGCAGATCACCGCCGATATTGATTTCGCGCAAACCGAGCAGACCGCCGAAATTTACAAGCCCAACCAGGACCCGAAAGACTCCTCCGTGCGCAGCCAGCAGAAAGTAGAATCGCTCAATGGCGGCGACCAGAACGCCGCCGGTGTGCCGGGCGCCTTGCCGAACCAGCCTCCGGTTCCGGCCACCGCTCCCATCGTCGCGGCGGCAGGCGAGACAGCGCCCGCTTCGGGCGCTCCTCCCGGCACCGGCGCGCACAAGGAATCCACCGTCAATTATGAGGTGGACCGCACCATCCGCTACACCAGATTGCCGGTGGGCAGCATCAAGCGTCTCTCCGCTGCGGTCGTGGTAAACCATCGCACCGTCGCGGACAAGAGCGGCAAAACCAGCTCCAAGCCGCTCAGCGATGCCGAGAAAACGCAAATCATCGAGCTGGTCAAGGAGGCGATGGGGTTTGACGCCAACCGGGGCGACACGCTGAATGTGCTGAACAGCCCGTTTAATGTGGACAAGGAAGAGCCTGCCGCAGAAATCCCCGCCTGGAAGCAGCCGGAAAATATCGCGCTTGCCAAGGAACTGGTAAAGTATCTGCTGATCGCGGGCCTGCTGCTGTTCATCGCGCTCAAGATTCTCCGCCCGTCGTTCAACAGCATTGTGGCGTCGCTGCAGCGCATGGAAGCGGAAAATGCCGCCGCGAGAGAAAGCGCGACTACGGTTGCCGCAGCAGCAGAACAGGGCGCGCCCTCTCGTCAGGACGGCGTGACCGGGGCAAAGCAACTGGCGCAGCAGGATCCCAAGCTGGTGGCCAGCGTAGTCAAGCAATGGGTGGGCGGCGATGAGTGATGCGGGCATCGAAAAGAGCGCGATTCTGCTCATGTCGCTGGGCGAGAACGAAGCGGCAGAAGTGCTCAAGTTTCTCGAACCCAAGGAGGTGCAGAAAATCAGCTCCGCAATGGTGGCGCTGAAAAATGTTTCGCGCGAGAAAATCGCCAGCGTGTTCGACGAGTTCCACCAGTTCGCCTCGGACCGCACCACCGTCGGCATCGCCAATAACGAATATATCCGCAACATGCTGACCAAGGCGCTGGGCGACGACAAGGCCGTCAGCCTGATAGACCGCATCCTGCAAAACAGCGATACCAGCGGCATCGAGAGCCTGAAATGGATGGAGCCGGGCGCGATTGCCGAACTGATCGCCAGCGAGCATCCGCAGATCATCGCCACCATCCTGGTACACCTCGAAGCGGACCAGGCCGCCGGCGTTCTGGGCCTCCTCGGCGAGCGCGCCCGCAGCGACGTGCTGCTGCGCATCGCCACGCTGGACGGGGTGCAGCCCGAGGCGTTGCGCGAGCTGAACGACGTGCTGACCAAGCTGCTGACCGGTAACGCCGTCAGCAAGAAACGCATCAAGGGTGGCACGCGCACCGCAGCGGAAATTCTCAACTTCATGGGCGGCACCCAGGAGGAAGCGATACTCGAATCGGTGCGCGGCTACGATGCCGATCTCGCGCAGAAAATAATTGACGAAATGTTCGTGTTCGAGAATATTCTGGATATTGACGATCGCGGCATCCAGATGATCCTGCGCGAGGTACAGTCCGAATCCCTGATCGTCGCGCTCAAGGGGGCGGGCGAGGAATTGCGCGAGAAGATTTTCAAGAACATGTCGCAGCGCGCCGGCGAAATGTTGCGCGAAGACCTGGAAGCGAAAGGCCCTGTCAAGGTCAGCGAAGTGGAAGCGGAACAAAAAGAAATTCTCAAGATCGTGCGCCGCCTGTCGGATGAAGGACAGCTCTCGTTAGGCGGACGCGGCGAGGAGGCGTATGTCTGATCTGGCAACACCCAAGGAGCGGCTCACCGCCTACCAGCGCTGGGAGTTGCCGGCCTTTGACGCGGCGGGAGCAAGAAACGGAAGCGCCGCCGCCCCCATGCCCACCGCAGCCGAGCTGGAGCAAGCCCGACGGCAGGCGCACGAAGCAGGTTACCGGGAGGGCTACGCCGAGGGCGGGCAACGGGCAGCCAAGGAAGCGCAACGCATGTCGCAGATGCTGGACGCGCTGAACCTGGAATTGCAGCGGATAGACCAGCAGGTCGTGCAGGGGCTGCTGGATCTGTCGCTGGAAATTTCCCGGCAAGTGCTGCAGCAGGCGCTCAAGGTCAAACCGGAACTGCTGCTCGACGTGGTGCGCAGGGCCGTCAGCGAACTGCCGCTTTTCAACCAGCACGCCCATCTGGTGCTGCACCCGGACGATGCGGAGCTGGTGCGCGCACGCATGGGCGAGCAGCTCGGTCACACCGGCTGGAAAATCATCGAGGACGATCAAATGGAACGGGGAGGCTGCCGCCTGGAAACCGCGCACAGCCAGATTGACGCCACGCTGGCCACGCGCTGGCAACGGGTGGCCGCGTCCGTCGGGCAGGACAGCACATGGCTGGCGCCCTGACAGATTCCGGGGGCCACGCCCGGCGCTGGTGGGCCTGTTTGCAGGACAGCCGGGAAGCGGTCGCGCAGTGCAAATCCCTGCTGGTCAGCGGTCGCCTGACCAAGGTGACCGGGCTGGTGATGGAGGCGGTCGGCCTGAAAATGGCGGTGGGCGGAACCTGCGTTATCGAATTGCCCAACCACAGCGTCGAAGCGGAAGTGGTCGGTTTTTCCGGCGAAAGATTGTTTCTCATGCCCGAAAATGACGTGCATGGCCTGATACCCGGCGCGCGCGTGGTGCCGCTGGAACCGGCGCGCGTTCCGGTGCTCGGCGGCAAGCGCCGCACGCGGCGGCGCGCGGCGGATCGCACGCGCCACCTGCCGGTGGGCGACATGCTGCTGGGCCGCGTGCTGGATGGCGCCGGGCGCCCGCTGGACCCGCTCGGCCCGGTGCCGGAAGAAGACTCCGCGCCGCTGCAGAGCCGCCCGATCAACCCGCTGGAACGCGCCCCGATCAAGGAGGCGCTGGATGTCGGCGTGCGCGCCATCAACAATCTGCTCACCGTCGGGCGCGGCCAGCGCATGGGGCTGTTCGCCGGCAGCGGCGTGGGCAAGAGCGTGCTGCTCGGCATGATGGCGCGCTATACCGGCGCCGATGTTATCGTGGTCGGGTTGATCGGCGAGCGCGGGCGCGAAGTGAAGGAGTTCATCACCGACATTCTGGGCCGCGAGGGCATGGCGCGCTCGGTGGTGGTCGCCGCCCCGTCCGACACCAGCCCGCTGATGCGCTTGCAGGGCGCCGCCTACGCCACCACCATCGCCGAATATTTCCGCGACCGGGGCAGGCATGTGCTGCTGATCATGGATTCGCTCACCCGCTATGCCATGGCGCAACGCGAAATCGCGCTGGCGATCGGCGAGCCGCCCGCCACCAAGGGTTACCCGCCTTCCGTGTTCGCCAGGCTGCCGCAACTCGTGGAGCGCGCCGGCAACGGTGCGGAAGGCGGCGGCTCGATTACCGCGTTCTATACCGTGCTGACCGAAGGCGACGACCCGCAGGATCCCATCGCCGACAGCGCGCGCGCCATCCTGGACGGCCACATCGTGCTGTCGCGCCGCCTGGCCGAGCAAGGCCATTATCCCGCCATAGATATCGAGGCCTCCATCAGCCGCGCCATGAATCATCTGGTTTCCGAACAGCACTTCGACTTGGTACAATATTTCAAGCACCTGTACGCGCACTACCAGCGCAACCATGACCTGATCAGCGTGGGAGCCTATGTCAAAGGCAGCGACCCCTTGCTGGACGAGGGAATCGCGCTGTATCCGCAGATGGAACAGTTCCTCAAGCAGGGCATGTTCGAGCGCGAGGAGTTCGGCAACGGGGTGGCGTCGTTCAACAGGCTGTTTGACAAAACGCGCTGAGACTTTGTGAAAAATTCGACGCGAGCGAAGTCGGGTTGGATGCGGCTGGAGCGCAGCCGCCGGAATGGTCAGGGAAATACATGAGGATGGCGAGCACCACCCGCATCCATGATGCCGGGCGCAGTAGAATTTTTCACAAGCTCCGAGGCGCATAGATCATGACCAAACCCTTCCCCCTGCAACCGCTGGTGCATCTGGCGCACCAGAAGAACGATGCCGCCACGCGCAAATTCGGCAAACTCAACCAGCAGCAGCAGGCCGCCCAAGCCAGGCTGGAAACATTGCTGCAATACCGCAGGGACTATCAGGCGCAGTTTCAGGAGGCGGTGCAAACCGGCATGGGCCAAACCGACCTGCGCAATTTCCAGAATTTCATCCTGCGCCTGGACGAAGCCATCGCCCAGCAGCGGGAAACTGTCGAGCGGGCGCTCAGCTCGATGCAGGCGGGGCGCGACGAGCTGGAAGACACCCAGCGCAAAATGAAATCCTTCGACACACTGGCGCAACGCCATGCGGAAAGCGAAAAAAAACTTGCGGCAAAATCCGAACAGCGCCTCCAGGACGAGCACACCGGTCGCCATGCCACTTTCAAGGCCACCTCCGCACAAAACGAAAGCTGACCACCGGAGCACTCATGCAAAACCTGCCCGTTTCCGGCGCCCCATCCGCCGCCCCGCAAACATCGGCCCAGCCGGACGGTGTCGTTGACCGCCCGGCGGAGCCGTTTGGCAGCGTGCTGGCCCGCTGCCAGGAATCTGCAGACGGTGGAGCGATTGCGCCTTCCCCGACGGGCGGCACATCCGCCGCAAACGGTTCCGGCGATAACCATTCCGGCAATGTGCCGGACGTAACCGGCGATAGGCTGGCAACGCCATTACCGGTCGCCGACAGCATAAATGCCGGTGCGGCGACCGTCGAAGGAGCGAGCCTGCCCGAACGCGCTGCGGATCGGGGTGGCATTCTTGCAGACGCCGTGCTGGCTGCGTTGCAGACCGCAGCACCGCCGGCACAGACGGGTGCCCTGCCGTTCAAGCCGGAGGCGTCTATCGGGAGCGGCGGGACGCGATACACCGCGCCGCCGCATTTCCGCGCTCAGGACTACAGCGGCGCCGCATTTGCCGGTTCCCGGCCAGGCGCCATCCGGAGCGAGGTCTTCCCGGCGGCGCCGGGAATGCCCGGCAGCGATGCTGCCCCCCCTTGGCTGCTCCATGCTGATTCCAGCGAGCGGTTTACCTCGCCGACCACACTGCCCGATGCGGCGGCTGCGACCGCACCGCCACAAACCGGAGCGTCGCCAAATGCCGGCGGCCCCATCGGGGCAGCGCAGAACCGCATGGGCACACCGCTGGCAAACCCTGCCTGGGGAGAAGAGTTCGGCCAGAGAATCATCTGGATGGTCACGCAGCGGGAACACACTGCCGAGCTGCACCTCAATCCGCCCGATCTGGGGCCGCTGGATGTGGTGCTCAGCGTCAGCGGCGATCAGGCCACCGCCCTGTTCACTTCGCCGCATGCGGCGGTGCGCAGCGCCGTGGAGCAGGCGCTGCCTAAACTTCGCGAGATGCTGGCCGATAACGGAATTATGCTGGGCAACGCCACGGTGGGCGACCAGCCACCCGGTGAGCGTCATGCGGGGACGGGCGGGCAGCAGAAAGTGTGGCACGGCGCGGAAGCTGTTCCGGCTGGCGGCACCCAGTCCGGCTTGGCGGCCTGGCACGGGCGCCGCCAGGAAGGAATGGTGGATACCTTTGTCTGACCGGTCTTGCCGCAAGCAGTAAGGTGGGGGAAATTCCCCGCATTGTTCCGGTTATCATCCCGGCGGGGTTTCTCCGATAATCCAGATCGAACAACAAGGGAACAGCAATGGCCAAAACTGAAAAACCCGCACCCGCCAGCCATGGCAAGGGCGCGGACGCGGGCGCAGCAGAAGGCGCCGCGAAACCCAAAAGCAAGAAACCGCTGCTCATCGCCGCCGGCGTGCTGGTATTGGCGATAGCCGGCGGTGCGGGCTGGTATTTCACCAAAGGCAACAGCAGCCACGGCGATTCTGCCAAGAAAACGCCTTCCGCAAAACTGGAACAGCCGAAATTCATTCCGCTGGATGCGTTCACGGTCAACCTGCAGCGCGAAGAAGGAGACCAGTTTCTGCAAGTCGGCATCACGCTGAAAATTGACGATCCCACCCTGGAAGAAAAAATCAAGCTGGCCATGCCGGAAATCCGCAGCCGCCTGCTGCTGCTGCTATCCGGCAAGCGCGCCTCGGAGCTGGCGCCGGTGGACGGCAAGAAAAAACTAGCCAAAGAAGTCATCGCGGAAGTCAACGGCGCTCTCGGGCTGCGCAAAGCGCCCGCAAAACCCAAAAAGGCCGCCGCACCCAAGAGCGAGGAACACGGCGCGGATGACGCGCATCAGGACGCCGCTTCCGCCCCTGCGGAAGAAGCGGCGGCGGAAGAAGAAGCTCCCGCCGAACCTGCGGAAGAGCCGGTCGCGGCCGACATATTGGACGTGCTGTTTACTTCTTTCATCATCCAGTAACGAAGCCATGAGCAAGGATTTTCTTTCACAGGAGGAAGTGGACTCGCTGCTGAAGGGGGTCTCGGGCGAAAGCGACGAGCCGGCTCGGCCCGCCGAACCGGAAGGCGGCATCCAGCCTTACAATCTCGCCACGCAGGAACGGATCGTGCGCGGGCGCATGCCCACGATGGAGCTCCTCAACGAACGCTTTGCGCGCCTGTTCCGGATCTCCTTGTTCAACCTGATGCGGCGCACGGCAGAAATCTCGGTGGGGTCCGTCCGCATCCAGAAGTTCGGCGATTTCATCCGCAACCTTCCGGTGCCCGCCAATATCAATCTGGTTCAGCCCAAGCCGCTGCGCGGCAACGCGCTGTTCATTTTTGATCCCAACCTGATTTTCCTGGTGGTGGACAACATGTTCGGCGGCGACGGGCGCTTCCACACCCGCGTCGAGGGGCGCGAGTTCACCCAGACCGAACACCGCATCATCCAGAAGCTGCTCGGCGCGGTGTTCGAGTCTTACGGGAAAGCGTGGCAGGCCGTCTATCCGGTCGAGTTCGAGTTCGTGCGCTCCGAAATGAACCCGCAATTCGCCAACATCGCCACGCCAAACGAGGTCGTGCTGGTCACCACTTTCGAGATCGAGCTGGGCGGCGCGGGCGGGTCGTTCCATACACTCCTGCCGTATGCCATGGTGGAGCCCATCCGCGAGCTGCTCTACAGCGCCATGCAGGGCGACCACCTGGTGGCGGACAAGCGCTGGCTGCATATGCTGTCCAGGCAGATCCAGTCCGCCGATGTCGAGTTGAACGCGATCCTCGGGGAGGCGCGCGTCACCTTCGATCAGGTGCTGAAGATGAAGAGCGGCGACACCATCCCGCTGGACGTCCGGGAGAATATCGTGGCGCAGGTTGACGGCGTGCCCATCATGGAATGCAAGTATGGGGTGTCCAACGGCCAGTATGCGTTGCGGGTGGAAAAAATGCTGGCCGCAACTGCGGGCGATGGAGGCAAACATGGCGGATGAAAGCACGGAAATCAGCGCGGACGACTGGAGCGCCGCAATGGCCGAGCAATCTGCAACCGCACCGCAGGCGCAGCCCCATGTTTTCGAACAGTTCGGCGGCGGAAGCGGGCAGGGGGCAGCGCACAACGATCTCGATATGATCATGGACATACCGGTGCAGCTCACGGTGGAGCTCGGGCGCACCAAGATGCCGATCAAAAGCCTGCTGCAACTGGCGCAGGGGTCGGTGGTCGAGTTGTCCGGGCTGGCGGGCGAACCCCTGGACGTGCTGATTAACGGTTTCCTGATCGCGCAGGGAGAGGTCGTGGTGGTAAACGACAAGCTCGGCATCCGGCTCACCGATGTCATCACCCCTTCGGAGCGCTTGCGCCGCCTCAGCAGCCGCTGAAATGAAATATCCAGCCAATTCGCGGGTTACCCGTTACTGTCTGGCCGCCCTCCTGGTTGCACCTCATCTGGCTGCGGCGCAACAGGCGGCGCGCCCCGCCTACACCCCTCCCCCGGCGGCGGTATCTTCCGGTGATGTGGCGCAAGTCGTCATCAGTTTGCTGCTGGTGCTGGCGGCGGTCGTGCTGGTCGCATGGATACTCAAACGCATCAATATGCCGCAGCATGGCGGCGGCAATCTGCTCAAGGTGGTCAGCGGCGTGGCGGTAGGGCAGCGCGAACGCATCGTGCTGGTGGAAATCGCCGACACCTGGCTGGTGGTAGGCGTGGCTCCCGGCCAAGTGCGCGCGCTGCACAGCATGCCCAAGGCGGAGGCGCCAGCCCTGCAAACAGACGCACCGACCGTTGCCGACGGCAAATTCCAGAGTTGGCTGAAGCAGGTGATGGAGAAGCGCAATGCGGTTTGACAAGCGGATAGCGGCGGCACTGCTGCTTGCCCTGGTTCCGGCGGCATATGCCGCGAACACCGGCCTGCCCGCCCTTACCAGCACTCCGGCTCCCGGCGGCGGACAAACGTACTCGCTCAGCCTGCAAACCCTGCTGCTGCTCACCTCGCTGAGTTTTTTGCCGGCCGTGTTGCTGCTGATGACCGGCTTCACCCGCATCATCATCGTGCTGTCGCTGTTGCGCTCTGCCATCGGCACGCCTTCTTCCCCGTCCAACCAGGTGCTGGTCGGTCTGGCTTTGTTCCTGACCTTTTTCGTGATGTCGCCGGTGCTCGATAAAATCTATAACGACGCCTACCTGCCCTACAGCGAGAACAAGCTCACGCCGGAACAGGCGTTTGACAAGGGCAGCGCGCCGCTCAAAGCCTTCATGCTGCGGCAGACGCGCGAAGCGGACCTGGCCCTGTTCGTGCGGATTTCCGAAACTGAGCCGCCGGAAAGCGCGGACAAGGTGCCGCTCAAGATACTGGTTCCGGCCTATGTGACCAGCGAGCTGAAAACCGCCTTCCAGATCGGCTTCGTGGTGTTTATCCCTTTTCTCATCATTGACATGGTGGTGGCCAGCGTGCTGATGTCCATGGGCATGATGATGGTGTCGCCCGCGATCATTTCGCTGCCGTTCAAGATCATGCTGTTCGTGCTGGCCGACGGCTGGAACCTGCTCATCGGCTCTCTGGTGCAAAGTTTTTACACTTGAAAACAGTTGTAAGTCGTTAGCGGGTAGTTAATTACCGCCCCCTGCCGGCTAACGACTTACGACTTACGACTTACGACTTACGGCTTACGACTTACGACTTACGACTTACGACTTACGACTTACGACTTACGACTTACGACCAAATAATTTATGACCCCGGAAAGCGTAATCACACTTGGCCGCCAGGCGCTGGAACTGACCCTGCTGGTATCTGCCCCGCCGTTGCTGGCGGCGCTGGTGATCGGATTGGTAATCAGCATTTTCCAGGCCGCCACGCAGATCAACGAGATGACCCTGACGTTCATTCCCAAACTGGTTGGCATGTTCGTCATGCTGATCGTTGCCGGCCCGTGGATGACCGGCATGATGGTGGACTACATCCAGCGCCTGTTCGCCAGCATCCCGTGGCTGATCGGGTAACGGAATCCGGGTGCCCGGCCCCGCCATGATTAGCGTCACCAGCACGCAGTTATCCGCCTGGCTCGCCCTGTTCCTCTTTCCGTTCGCGCGCATCCTGGCTCTGGTTGCCAGTGCGCCCATACTGGGCAACCGCCAGATTCCGGTGCGCGTGAAGATCGGCTTGTCGCTGCTGCTGACTTTCATCATCGCGCCGACCGTGGCGGTTCCCCCCGATATTGAAGCGGATTCTGCGCTGGGTCTTTTCATGCTGGCGCAGCAGTTGCTGGCCGGCCTGGCAATGGGTTTTGCCATGCGCCTGATTTTTACTGCGGTGGAAATGAGCGGGGATATTGCCGGAATGCAAATGGGGCTCGGTTTCGCCAGTTTTTATGACCCGCAGAACGCGACCTATACGCCGGTGATCGCACAATTTCTCGGCATCATTGCCGCGCTGGTATTTCTCGGCATGGACGGGCATTTAACCATGCTGGCCGCGTTGAGCGAGAGCTTTCGCGCTTTCCCCATCAGCCCCGCCGCACCAGGTGCGGCGGGGCTGCATACCCTCGCCGCCTGGGGCGGCAGTATATTTCTGTATGCCCTGCAACTGTCCATGCCGCTGATCGGAGCATTGCTGATCGCCAACATGGCGCTCGGCATCCTGGCGCGCAGCGCGCCGCAACTGAACATTTTCGCCATCGGCTTTCCTGTCACCCTGGCCATCGGATTCGCCGCGCTGGCGCTGGCGCTACCCTACCTTGCTCCGCTGCTGGGCAACATAACGCAAGCCAGCATGGAAACCGCGCTGCGTATCATGCAACAGTTGGGCAACCGGTAGATGTGGTGTCGCCTGGGGGAGAATATTCCGTTTGCCTTCAATAGCATCAGCCATGCCGGGGCGGCGGGAGGAATTACCAAAATGCGCAGTGCCAAAACGCAAACTTCTGATTGCCGCTGACGCTGCCGGATGCCACGGCCTCACAGGTAGTTGAACAGTGACATGTCGGACACCAGCTTGAAGGATTTCTGCGATGCCTGCAGGATGATCTGCTGCTGGTTCAGGTCGCTGATCGCCCGGTTATAATCCACATCCTGCAATTGCGACAAGGTTTGCTTGAACTGCAGGCCCATGTCTTCCCCGGTGATCTGCAGGGCGTCCAGTTCGCGCAGGCGGGAGCCCAGCGATGCGCGCACGGTCAGTACGTTTTCCAGCCCGCGCTCTAGGCCGTTCAGCGCCCTGCCGAGGCTGTTGGTGAGTTGCGCCGCCGACCCTCCGCCATTCAGCGCCGAGACCAGATCCGAAATGGTCTGGAAGATGCTCTCGTTCGTGCTGGGGGCAACGGTGAAGGTATCGCCGTTGGCCGGGCTGCCGGAAATATCGAACCGGATGCCGTTAAAGCTGATGGCCTGCCCGCTGGCATAGGGTGCTGCCACGGGCAGCAGCAGGGGCGGCGAAGGCTGTCCCGCCGTTGGAAGGGGGGCTCCCAACGCATCCGCCCCCGTCACCGAGTAGGTCGTCACGCTGCCCGTCACGCTGAAGGTGAGGGTATAGTGATTGCCCAGTTGCGCGGCGGTAGGGGGCGGGCTCGCAAGGTCGCCCTGGCCGATAACGCCGCTGCCGGTGTTCGCGGCTGCCGCCTGCGTGGCAAATGTGCCGTTGCCGTTCCTGATGCGCATGAAAATATCCGCACCCGAATCGGTGGCGGGCATCTGCCGGGTGCTGCCGACCTGGATCAGGCGCTGGCCGTCATCCGCCATGTACTGGAAACCCGCAGTGTCGAGGACAAAGGGTTGCGTTTTGCCCTGAAAACCGGAAAAAAGATAGTTGCCGGTACCGTCCGTGCTGTTTGCCAGGCCCAGCAATTCGTCCAGGCGTCCACGCAAATCCGTCGCCAGCACCTGCCTGTCAGCGGCGGTTAGCGCCCCGTTGCCCGCCTGAATCGCCGAAGTTCTGACATCCTGCAGCAATGTCGTGACGCTTTGCAGTGTCCCTTCGGACAGGGAAACGAGATGTTTCGCTTCGTTCCGGTTGGCGGCATATTGCGTGTTGGTGGCGTCGGACTGCGCCACTTCCAGCGCGCGCGCGGCGCCTGCCGGATCGTCGGCGGGAGTCAGTATGCGCCGCCCGGTGGCGACCTGCTGCTGGGTATGCAGGAGCTGCGTTTGCTGCTGGTTTAGCGCGGCGACGTTGGACTCGTAAATGGTGCTTGAGCTGATGCGCATGGCAGGCCTACCTTCCCAGGCTGATTATCGTGTCAAACATGTCGTTGGCTATTTGCATCGCTTTGCCGGCAGCCTGGTATGCGCGCTGGTAGCGCAGCAAATTGGCGGCTTCCTCGTCGAGATTTACTCCGGAAAGCGATTGCTGTTCCTTGACGACCAGATTGACCATGCTGGTTTGCGCCAGGCTGGTCACTTCCAGTTCGCGTGTCTTGTTGCCGATCAGGCTGACCAGTTGGCTGTACGCGCTCTGATAGGAAGCGGTTCCTCCCGCGAGAGTATTCTGTGTCTGCAGGCCGGCCAGCAATAACGCATTGCGGTTGTCCGTCGTCGCCCCGGTATTGGGCCCCACCGTAAAGGTATCCCCGGCTGCCGGTGCGCCGCTGATCTGAACCGTCCAGCCGTTGTAGGAAATGTTCGCCCCCGCCGTATAGGCTGCGGTAACCGGGGAGCCGGGCACGCCGGTACCCGTCACGGTAAAGGAGGTGGGCGAGGTGAATGCGATCGTTACCGGTTGTTGCAGGTTCAGATCTGTGGCCGGGTGGATCGGATCGGCTGTGACCGGGGTTGGATTGATAGCGCCGACGCTGATTTTTCCCGTGCCGGTATTGGCCAGCGTGGCGTTGCTGCGAACGGGCGCAGCCGCCGCAATCTTGGTGGGGTCGCCGATGACAACGGCAAAATCGCGCGCCCCGTTGGCCGTGGGGCGTATCGCATACACATCGCCCGCCACGCCTCCCGCAGTGGAGCTGATCGTGAGACCGTCCACCGTTTGCGGCAGCGTGGCATACGTGGTAACCGTATTATCCGAAAGGCGCGTCAGGGTGTAGCCGGCTGCGGCGCCGTTGTATTGCAGCGAATAATCGCTGCCGGTCAACGCGGAATAGCTGGCGACGCCGGCGCTGACAACTGCGGTGCTGCCGTTCAATGCATTATTGGTGCTGGGGTTTACTGCCGGTACCGGCTGGACAAACAGGTTTTCGCCCAGCGCCCCGTTCAAGTCCTGGCCCAACTGGTGCTGGGTGTTCAACGTGCCCGCCACCCCAATCGCCACGCGGCCCAGCAGGTTCTGCGCCGCGTCCAGCGTGTTGTCGCGAAACTCGATCAGGCCGCCGAGCTGGCCGCCCTGCAGGGCGCTCTGCTGCAGGCGGATGATTGATCCGGAAGCGGCATCGCTATAGGCCACGTCGAGCTGGGTCGGATCGGTGAGCGACTGGATGGCTTGCAGGCTGAACGACTGAGACCCCACCACCAGCGACTGCCCGTTGCCGATGAATACGTTGTAGGTGCCGTCGTTCTGCTTGATGACCCCCGCTTTGATTTCCTTGTTCAGCAGGGTGACGAGCTGGTCGCGCTGGTCCAGCAAGTCATTGGGGGGTTGGCCGGTAGCGTTCTGCGCCAGCAGGATGTTGCTGTTGAGCGCCGCAATCTGCCTGGCAAGGCTGTTGATGGCCGTCACGCTGTTGCCGATCTGGCTGTTCACGCCGTCGTTCAAGTCGCTCAAGCGACGGTTAAGCGACTGGAACCGGGTTGCCAGAAACTGTGCGCTGCTGAGCATGGCTTGTCGCGCGGGCACAGATTCCGGCGTGCTGGATACATTGTTTACCGCATTGAAAAAATCCTGAAGCGCGGGCGACATGCCGGAATTCGGATCCGCCAGCACGTTGTCAATTTGTTTTACCTGGGTGAAATAGGTATCGAGATGCGCGGCCTGACCCTGTTCCGCCAGAACCTGCCCGGCAAGAAACTCGTTGTAAACGCGCTTGACCGTAACCACGTCCGCGCCCTGGCCGAGAAATCCGGAGCCGGTCTGCTGGGGCAGGCGTGCGCCAATCTCGACTTCCTGGCGGTTAAAGCCGGGAGTGTTCGCGTTGGCGATATTATGCTCGGTCGTCAGCAGCCCGATTTGGGCTGCATTAAGCGCGCTGACGCCGATCCCGTAAATGCCGCTTCCCATTTTTTCTTCCTCGACACACAGTACGAACTGGTTTTGTTATCGGCAACCAGCCGGGTTACTTTAGTTTCATCCTGAATTCCTCGGTTGATGGGTTTGTAGGTGCGAATAAATTCGCACCTACAGATGCGACATAACGCGAGCTTCATGTTAACGCATTGATAATGCGCATGACCCTCACCAGTTTACCGGCATAATCCGGGTCGGTCGCATATCCGGCGCGCTGCAAGGCATAAGCCGCGCCGGACGCGGTTTGCCCTTCCTGCAACATCTGGGCATAGCGGGGGTTATCGCTTAACAGCCTCGCATAATCGCCGAATGCCTCGGCGTAAGAACCATAGGCGCGGAAATTTTCTGTTTGCTTGACGGGCGCCCCATCGCGGTATTCGGTGGTCCTCACATGCGCCACTTTGCCGTTCCAGTTGCAGCCGGCCTTGATGCCAAACAGGTTGAAACTGTTGCCGCCATCCGGCAGGAGGATTTCACGCTGGCCCCAGCCGCTCTCCAATGCTGCCTGCCCCAGTATCAGGGATGCGGGAACCCCGGTTTCGCGGCTCGCCTGGTCGGCATACGGCATCAGACGGCGCACAAAATCCTGCTGCAGATTCTCGCGGTACGCCGCGGGTAATGCATCGGCGCGGCGAAGCTGCATTGCACCGGTTTGAAGCGGGCCATTCGCGGCATCCCGCTCCCGTGACCGGCTCAACTGTTTCACCATCAGGTCGGCCAGCCCGACGCCACGGTTGGCCATGCTCTGCGCCAGTTGCTGGTCCAGCATCCCGGTGAACATCCGGGTCTGCTCGCTATCGAACGCGCCTTCCTGCGGGGTCGCTTCGCGCATGCTCTTCAGCACCAGGCCCATGAACACCGCCTCGAACTGTTGCGCGGCGGCTTTCAGGGCCTGGTCTGGCGAATCTCTGGCCTGTGCGCGCAACTGGTCCAAACTTTGCGCGCTGGCCGCCAAACCTGCGGAAATCCCCGTCGGAGCAATCATTAACGCGGATCTCGCGCAGCGAGGGCATACCGTACCCCTCTCCTTCCGGGAGAGGGGGAACGGGGGTGAGGGAAATGCACATGGCGCAGACGATTCATCATTCGGGGTGGCCTGCGCCATGTGCGTTCAGATAACTTCCAGTTCCGCCCGCAACGCGCCGGCAGATTTCATTGCCTGCAAAATTGCCAGCAAGTCCTGCGGCGTTGCGCCGATGGAATTCAGCGCCTTTACCACTTCGCTCAGCGACACCCCTTTTTTCAGCATCACCACGCCCCCCTTGTCGGACTGAACATCGATGGTGGTTTTTTCTGTCTTGACTGTCTTGCCTCCGGAAAGGGCGTTAGGCTGGCTGACTGCGGTATCGGTGTTGATGACAACCGTCAGGTTGCCGTGCGAAATCGCGCAATTGTCCAGCGCAACGGCCTGGTTCATCACCACCGAGCCGGTGCGCGCGTTGATGATGACGCGCGCCAGCCCCGGCGCCGGCTCCACCAGCAGATTTTCTATCTGCGACAGGAAGGCCACCCGCGCATTCCCTCCCGGCGCGCGTACCTGGATCATCCGCGCGTCCAGCGCCGATGCCGTGTCCGGCGCGACTTTCTCGTTGATGGTGTTTACTACCCGCGTGGCAGTCGTGAAATCGGAAGTGTTCAGTTCGAGATAGATATACTCGCCCTGCCCCAACACGGTCGGCACGACGCGCTCCACTGTCGCGCCGCCGGGGATGCGCCCGACGCTCAAATGGTTGACCTGCACCTTGGCGCCGCCCGCCGACGCCCCCGCGCCGCCGACCAGCATGTTACCCTGCGCCATCGCATACACCAGACCGTCCGCACCCTTCAGCGGGGTCATCAGCAGCGTCCCGCCGCGCAGGCTTTTTGCGTTGCCAATGGAAGAAGCCGTGATATCTATCGTTTGCCCGGCGCGCGCGAATGGCGGCAATGTCGCCGTCACCACCACCGCCGCCACGTTTTTCAGTTGCAGGCTGGTGCCCGGCGGCAGGCTGACGCCCATCTGCGACAGCATGCTGACCACGCTCTGCACGGTAAACGGCGTTTGCGTGGTCTGGTCGCCGCTGCCATCCAGGCCGACAACCAGGCCGTAGCCGATCAACTGGTTGTCGCGCACCCCCTGGATGCTGGTCAGTTCCTTGATGCGCTCGGCGGATGCCGCCGCAGGAAACAGCAAGGCCAGCGCGAACAGAAAAAGTATTTTTTTCATGACAAACTCCTTTGCAGGGCGCTTTTATTAAAAGCGCGGCAGCGCCGCGACAACATCTCCGATCCCTGTCTCCTGTTACCCGCCCCCTGTCAGAACGGCAGCACTGAAAGGAACAGCCGCCCGAACATGCTCAGGATCGCGGAGTGATCCACGTTACTGGCACCCTTGTATTCGAGGTGGACATCGGCCACCTGGGCGGACTGTACGGTATTGCTGCCGGTAAGGGTGGCGGGGTTGACCACGCCGGAAAACCGGATGAATTCGTCCGACTGGCCGATCGCCACCTGTTTCTCGCCGCCAACCATCAGGTTTCCGTTGGGCAGCACATCGGTCACGGTGACGGTAATGGTTCCGGTAAAAGTGTTGCTTCCGGCGGCATCGCTCTTTTTGGCCAGTTTGCCGCTCGATTTTCCGGCTGTTCCGAGGGAACCCAGCAGCACGGCTGGCGTGGCGTCCGTTGCGCTGCTTCCGTGCAGGTTCCCCGTAATGTTCGGGGTCGTCACCGAAACGCTGCCGCTGTGCTCCGCGTTGCTGCTGGTTTTTTCGCTGGCCGAGGTTGCCTCGGAAATGACGATGGTCAGGGTATCGCCCACATTGCGCGCGCGCCTGTCTTCGAATAGCGGGCGCTCATTCACCCCCGCCTGGAAAATGGCACCGTTCTGGAACGCAGCCTGCTTCTGCGCGGCAGGCAACGCCGACATCGGTTGCAGGATGCGCGTGGAAGGCGTGCTGGCGCATCCCGCCAGTACCGCCAGCGCCGCGCATGCAAGCAAGCCAGACAAGTTACGCATGAAATTCCCCGGCGGGTTAAATCTGCGACAATTTCTGCAACATCTGATCCGAAACGGTAATCGCCTTGGAATTGATCTCGTAGGCGCGCTGTGTCTGGATCATGTTCACCAGTTCCTCCACCACGTTCACGTTGGAGGTTTCCACGTAACCCTGGCTCAATCCGCCGGTGCCGTTTGTGCCCGGCACATTGGTGCCGGGCGTACCGGAGGAAGCCGTTTCGACATACAGGTTTTCTCCCTGGCTTTGCAGGCCGGACGGATTGATGAACGAGGCAAGTTGCATGCTGCCGATTTGTACCGGGGCTGCGGCTCCCGGTTGCGTCACCGTCACCACTCCGTCGCGGCCAATCGTGACACTGGTGGCATTGGCCGGAATGGTCATGGCGGGCTGCACCACGAACCCGCTGGAAGTAACCACTTGCCCCTGGCTGTCGGTCTGGAACGAGCCGTCGCGCGTATAGGCGGTGGTGCCGTCCGGCATCAGCACCTGAAAAAAACCAGGCCCCTGGATCGCCACATCCAGCTTGTTGCCGGTCTGTTGCAGGTTGCCCTGGGTATGGATGCGCTCGACGGCAATGGGCCGCACCCCGGTGCCGACCTGCAAGCCCGACGGTATCTGCGTCTGCTGCGACGACTGCGCGCCCGGCTGGCGCAGGGTCTGGTACAGCAGGTCTTCAAATACTGCGCGCGAGCGCTTGAAACCGGTGGTGCTGACGTTTGCCAGGTTGTTGGCAACCACATCCATCTGCGTCTGCTGCGCGTCCAGGCCGGTTTTGGAAATCCACAGGGAGCGAATCATGGTTAAGCCCTTCCAGTTGTTAGACGCAAGTCGTAAGTTGTCAGTTAAACCAAAACCCCGCGCAGCGGACAACGCCAGCTACCAACTAATAACTTGCGACTGCCTTTAACTGATGTTCAATATCGAGCTGGCCTGTTTTGCGTTGTTGTCGGCGCTTTGCAGCATTTTCATCTGCATGTCGAACTGCCGCGCCAGCGAAATCATGTTGACCATTGCCTCCACGGCATTCACGTTGCTGCTCTCCAGGCTGCCGGACACCACCTTCACTCCGGCATCCGCCTCGGCGGGGTTGCCGTCCCGGGTGCGGAACAGCCCGTCTGCCCCGCGCACCATCTGCTCCTGCGGCGGGTTCACCAGCTTGATGCGGCCCACCACCACCACTTGGCTGGGCTTGGGGCCGCTGGGCACGGTAGAAATCGTTCCGTCCCCGGCGATGGTGATTTCTGTGTCCGGAGGAATGGCGATCTGGCCGCCGTCCCCCGCAACCGCGAGGCCGCTGCGGGTTTGCAGTATCCCGTTGGACGAAATCTGCATGCTGCCGTTGCGGGTGTAGGCCTCGCCGCCATCTTCCAGTTGCACGGCGATCCAGCCCTGGCCTTGCACCGCCACATCCAGCCCGCGCCCGGTCGGCTGCATCACCCCTGGGGTGAAGTCTGCGCCTGCGGTGGAATCCACCACGAACGCGCGCGTCGGCAAACCTGCGCCAACCAGCGGCACGGCGCGGAAGGTGTGTACTGCGGCGCGGTAGCCGGGAGTGCCGATGTTGGACAAACCTTGCGCCACGGTCGCCTGCTGTTGCAGGACATGGGACGCGCCCGTCATGGCGGTGTAGATCAGCCTGTCCATGTCAGTATTCTTCCCTCAACCTCAGCGCAGGTTGGTAATGGTTTGCAGGATTGCATCCTGCGCCTTGATGGTCTGGGCGTTGGCCTGATACACGCGCTGCGCGGTAATCATCTGCACCAGCTCTCCGGTCAGGTCCACGTTGGAATCTTCCACCGCCGAAGATTGCAGCACGCCCAGGCTGCCGGCGCCGGGGGTGCCCACCAATGCCATGCCCGAAGCGGAAGTGTCCGCCCATTCATTGTTGCCCAGCGGCTGCAGGCCCTGGAAGTTGGCGACATTTGCCAGCACGATCTGGCCCATGGGCATGGATTGCCCGTTGGAATAGCGCCCTTGGATGGTGCCGTCCGCAGCGGTGCTGAAGCCGCTCAACTGGCCGGAGGTATAACCCGTCTGGCTCAGTTTGGTGACGCCGAACAACGCGCCGAACTGGGTGGTGGTGGCGCAATCGAAAGTCAGGTTCATGGTTGCGGCGCCGGGCGGCGTATAAGACGCCGCCGCGAGCACGCCGCCCGCCGGCGTTGACTGGATGCCGGAAGTGGTGAACCCCAGCGTGCCCATGGCGGTGCCCGCCACCGGCACCGATACGCCGTCCATGGTCAGATACACGTTCCAGGTGTTGGCGGAAATTCTCTGGAAATACAGGGTGGCCACATGGCTGTTGCCCAGGCTGTCATAGGTCGTCAGCGAGGTAGAACTGTTGAAGGTTGCCGGGTTGGTCTGGCTGAACAGCGTGGTTCCGGCGGTCACTACGGGCGCGCCCCCGAACAGGTTGGCGGCGGCGTTGCCGGCCGGGGCCGACACGGATGAAGTGGCGCCCGCCGCAGAGGCGGATGTCACGGTGAGGACGCTGCCTGCTGCCGTTACCGTCACCGATTTGCCTGCGGCCACCAGCGCGGGATCGGCGTTTACCGCCGTTTGCACGGCGGCAGCCAGGGCCGCCGCAGAAGCGTAGGTGGCGTTCGGGATGGTTACCGCGCCGGAAGCGGTGCCATCCACCGTCACGTTCAGCGTATCGTTGCCCGCCCCGATGACCAGGGTTCCCACGGCTGCGCTGCCCGTTACATTGCCCTGAGTCAATGCCGAAGGAAAGTCCGAGCGCGCGTCCAGATTCAAGCCCACGGTGACTGCGGCCGAAGCCTGCGGCGCCAGGGCGGCGGTGGATATGGACAGCGGCCCGAGCGGCAGGGTGGCGCCGGTGATCTGATCCACGGGGTAACCCGTCAGTTTATGGCCCTGGCTGTTGACGATGAAGCCATCCTTGTCCAACTGGAATTGCCCGTTTCTGGAATAGACAATCGAGTTGTTCTTGTCCATGCGGAAAAACCCCTGCCCGTTGACCGCCATGTCGAGCGAGTTGCTGGTGGAGGTGATGTTTCCCTGCCCGAACTGCTGCGCGATGATCGCCAGTTGGGTGCCAAGCCCGGACTGCGTCCCGACCGACCCGCTCATCGCGCTGGCGAACACATCCGAGAACTGCGCCTGCGAACCCTTGAAGCCGACCGTGCTGGCATTGGCAACATTGTTGCCGATCACATCCAGATTCTTTGCTGCCGCGTTTAACCCGCTGAGACCTTGCTGAAAACTCATGGCGTTCTCCTCACGTTTCTTCACATGACCCGTTTGACATCAGACAAGGCGAACCCGCCCGCTCCACCGACGTCCAGAGTCGCGCCTCTCGCGCCCGGTATGACGGCGTTGACCACACCGAATGCCAGGGTGGCGGCGGTTGAACGGTTTCCTGCCAGCACCCCCTCCGCTGTAAAGCGGTAAGCCCCATCTGCGGCAGGCGCGCCCGCATCGGTCATGCCGTCCCAACCCAGCGGCAGCACGCCGGATTTCTGCGCCCCCAGTTGCAGCGTGCGCACGAGACTGCCTGCGGCATCCTGGATTTTCACCGTCACGCTGTCGGCGGGCAATGCCAGTTCGATCCCGCCCAGCGCCTGCCCGTTGGCCAGATTCAGGGTGGCCCCCGGAACCAGGACGCCGCGTCCGATCATGCCGGCAGCCGACACGGACTGCTCCGCCGCCATGCTGTCGCTCAACGCCTGCAAGGTGGAATTGAGCTTGTCAATGCCGCTCACCGTGCTGAGCTGCGCCATTTGCGAGGTGACCTGGGCATTGTCCATCGGGTTCAGCGGATCCTGGTTTTTCATCTGCGTGACCAGCAGCTTGAGGAACCGGTCCTGCGTGTCGTCCGCGGTGCTGGCGGGCTTCTTTGCCAGCGAGCTGTTTGCCGCGTTGAGCGCATCAATCGTCTGCGCGGGGGAAGCGGTATCACGGGTTGCGGTAATCATGGCGCTCCTTCCGTTATTGGCCGATGGTCAGGGTCTTGAGCAGCAAGCTCTTGGAGGCGTTCATCACGTCCACGTTGTTCTGATAAGAGCGCGAAGCCGAAATCATGTTGACCATTTCATCCACGACGTTGACATTCGGCAGCGTGACATAGCCCTGCCCGTCGGCCATGGGATGTTTGGGGTCGTAAACTACTTTCATCGGTGCGGCATCCTCCACTACCGCCGCCACCTTTACGCCCGCTCCCGCCTGCCCGCCCATCGGCGTGGCGCTGAACACCACCTGTTTGGCGCGATAGGGTTTGCCGTCCGCGCCGGTGGTGCTGTCGGCATTGGCCAGGTTGCTCGCCACCACGTTCAGCCGCTGCGCCTGCGCGGTCATGGCGGAACCGGAGATGTTGAATATGTTGAATAGCGACATGGCGATCACCCCTGTACCGCGATCAGCACACTCTTGATTTCTTCGCTGACAAACCGCACGCCGGCTTCATAGCGCATGGCGTTTTCGGCAAATTGCGCGCGCTCGACGTCCATGTCCACCGTGTTGCCGTCCGCGCTGGGCTGCACGGCGTTGCGGTACCTCACGGGCGCGCCCGGCACGCTTTCGCCGCTCGTTCCGCCCAGGTGGCGCGGCGCGGTTGCCGCCAGCGGCAGCTTCGCGGCGCTTCCCGACAGCGCGCCCTGCAAGGCGCCGGCAAAATCAATATCCCTGGCCTTGTAGTTCGGGGTGTCGGCGTTGGCGATATTGGAAGCGAGCAGTTCCTGCCGTGCCGCGCGCAGGCCGAGCGCAACCCGGTGAAACTGCAGCATGCCGTCAATTTTTCCGCTCATCTTTTTCCTCCGCTTGCCGCCCCACTATCGCCATGACGCACATGCTAAGCGCAAATGCGCCACGTCGAACGAGCGATTAGGGCGTGAAAATCCGCGTTATTTCCCGCCTTGAAAAGCTTCCATCCTTGCCGCCGGAAGCAGACAATACGATCATGAAAAAATCTATTCTGGCTCCGCCCGTCTGGCTGCTCGCCGCCTTGACCACCTGGGCGCTGACCGCGTGGGCGGCGCCGCAGCAAAGCCATGCCGGAATACGCGCGGCGATAGCCGATTTTGCGCGCGCGCAGACGTTGGATCTGCCCGGGCAGGTTACCGTCAAAACAGGCGAAATTGACCGCCGCATCGCGCTGCCTGCCTGCCCGGAACTGGAACCGTTTCTCCCGCCCGCCGGGCGGTTGCTCGGCAACATTACGGTGGGAATACGCTGTCCGACCGTAAACGGCTGGACACTGTTCGTGCCGGTGCAGATCAAAGTTCAAGCGAATCTGCTCATCGCCGTCAGGCCGTTGCAGCAGGGACAGATGTTGCGCGCCGAAGACCTTGTCGGCCGGAACGGCGAACTGTCGCAACCGGGCACTCTCACCGATCCGGCGCAGGCTGTCGGCAAGGTGCTCAAATTCGGCGTCGGGACCGGCCAAGTATTAAATCGGGACATGTTGCGCGCGCCCTACGTCGTGTCGCAAGGCCAGACGGTGCAACTCCAGATTGAAGGGGGCGGCTACCGGATACACTCTGAAGGGCAGGCGCTGAACAACGCGGCGGAAGGGCAGAGCCTGCGCATAAAAGCGGTGTCCGGCCAGGTGATAAGCGGCATGGCAAGATCGGATGGCAGCGTAGAGATACTCCAACCAGCGGTCGGGCCGATGTGAGGGCCTGTTCGCCTCCGGGCAATGCACGGCTTGTCTGCGGCTATTTCTGCGCAAAGGGGAAGCAAAGCAGAGGCACCAGGTTTTGCGGTGTAATTTCATGTAGATACAGCGGATGGCCATGCCAGACCCACTACTCTTTTGACTGCCATGCCGCGTATTGTATGAGTGGGGGTGCTGGTGTATAAAGGCCGCGTGCCTTGTTAAAGTTTCGCACCGGGCTGCCGAAGTCAATGCCAACCGAGTGAGGAAAGGTGATAGCCGTGAAAATCGAGAAATCCCCCAAACCGCTGCCTGTTGCCCCAACCGGGGAGGGGCAGGCGCGCGCACCGACCGCGAAACCTGCCGCCGCTTCCCCGCAGCCTTCCGCCGCCAGCGGCACCAGCGTGCATCTGGGCACCACCTCCGCGCATTTGTTGAGCATGGAAGCCAGCATGGCGAACGCGCCCGTGGTGGATTCGACGAAAGTTGCGGAAATCAAACAGGCCATCAGTGATGGCCGTTTTCAGGTGAACTCCGAGGTGGTGGCAGACCGCCTGATCGAGACGGTGAAAGACCTGATCGCCTCGCAGAAACCATGACACCGCTTCGGATGGGCAAGGCCTCACCGCCCGCAATGGCAGATCTATCTTCCCGTCTGTATGCGGAACGCGATGCCCTGGGTTCGTTCATCGCGTTGCTCGAAACCGAACAGGAAGCCTTGCTCGGCGGAGATACCGAGCGTCTGCTGGCGTTATCGGAAAGCAAGGTTCGCGCGACCGGCGAACTGGTCAAACTGGCGGAGGCGCGCAGAAATGATCTGCATGCGTGCGGTGCCGCAATGGGAGCGGACGGCGCGGCGGCATGGTTGCAGGCCCACGCCGCAAACCTGCTGCCGGCATGGCGCAGCATCAAGCAATTGGCCGGAGAAGCGCGACACCTGAACCGCACCAACGGTGCGCTGATTCAGTCCAGGTTGCGCCATAACCAGCAGGCGCTGGTGGTATTGCAAAATGCCGCCCGCAACGCCAACGGTCTGTATGGCCCGGATGGGCAACCGCACATGGCAACCACGGGCCGCATCCTGGGCAGCGTCTGAAGGAAAAGCTATTGCGCGGGCGGCTCGACTGCGGGCGACAAGACGGTTACGGTGACCCGGCGGTTGCGGGCGCGCCCCTCTGCGGTATCGTTGGATACAATCGGACGGTTGGCGGCGGAACCCACTGCGGTCAACCGGGATGCCGCCACTCCGTGCTCGATGAACAACCGCACCACGCTGCTGGCGCGAGCCGAAGACAGTTCCCAGTTGGAAGGGAAGCGCGCGTTTCTGATCGGCGTGTCGTCGGTATACCCTTCGACCTCGATGCTCTGATCTCCTTGCCCCAGTATCTGCGCCACCCTGGCCATGGTTTTTATCGAGCCGCTTTGCAGCTCCGCCTCTCCCTGGTTGAATAGCGCGCTGGCATTGATTTCCAGCACCACTCCCCGGCTGGTGCGGGTGATGCTGACCAGGCCGCTCGCGATCTGGGCCGCCATGGCCTGGCCGAAGTCGCTGGCGACTCCCTGCATGTACTCCTGCTGTTTGCGCATCCGTTCCAGCAGCCGCGCATTCCTGCGATCCACCAGCGACTTCAGCAATGTATCCTGTTCGCCGCCGGATTCTGACGCTTCCTGCCGGGTTGTTCCCTGCTTGCCGAATGCGGTCGTCAGCGCCTCGCTGAACACCTTGTATTTTTCAATGTTGACCGCGGAAATGGCATACATCACCACAAAGAACGCGAACAGCAGGGTAATGAAATCGGCGTAGGAAATCAGCCATCGCTCGTGGTTTTCGTGTTCCGGCCGTTTGGGGCGACGCGCCATATCGCGGGCTCTCAGAGACTGAAAAAAAACTCGTCGCGAGCGCGGGCGGGCCGGGTGCGCCCGGAGCGCAGCCCCCGGAATATATATAGAAATACTTGGGGAGGGCGAGCACCGGGCAACTCCGGCCTGTCAAGCGCAGCAGAATTTTTCACGGTCTCTCAGGCGAGATAGCCCTGCAACTTGTTCTCGATGAAGCGCGGGTTTTCGCCGCCGGCTATGGCCGCCAGCCCGTCCACCAGAATTTCGCGCATCATCACCTGTTGCGCGATCAGTATCTTGAGCTTGCCGGCCATGGGCAGAAACACCAGGTTCGCCAGGCCCACGCCATAAATGGTGGAAATGAATGCGACCGCAATGCCCTCGCCCAGTTTCGATGGCTCGCCCAGGCTCTGCATGACATGCACCAGGCCGAGCACCGCCCCGATAATGCCGATGGTGGGCGAATACCCGGCAGCCGATTCCCACACGCGCACCGATTGCCAGCGCAACTGCTCGTAACTGTGTATATCCACTTCCAGCACCTCGCGGATTTTTTCCGCGCTGTTGCCATCCACCAGCAGTTGCAGCCCTTTTTTCACGAACGGGTCGCGGCTGCCGGCGATCTGCGGCTCCAGCGCCAGCACTCCGTCCCTGCGCGCCAGGCCGCTCCATGCGGCGATCTGGTACACCAGCTTTTGCGCGGGCAACGGCGGCGTGACGAACACCCAGCGCCCCATCCCGATACCCGTCAGGAAAACCTTCAGCGGGTTTTGCAGCATCACCGCACCCAGCGTGCCGCCGAACACGATGAGGAAGGCGGCGCCCTGGAACAGGATGGAAATCGAGCCGCCTTCGAGCAGTTGCCCGCCCACGATGCCGCCGAGGCCGAGCAGCAAACCGGCAATGCTGAGCTTGTCCATCAATGGCCCTTCAGCGCGTTGCGCAAGCGGGCGACCGCCTGGCTGTGCAACTGGCACACGCGCGACTCGCTCACGCCCATCACCTCGCCGATTTCGCGCAGGTTCATGTCCTGCTCGTAATGCATGCCCATCAGCATGCGCTCGCGCTCCGGCAAAGTGCCGATCGCCTTGATCAGCGCTTCGCGGAAATGATCATCCTGCAACAGCGCGAGCGGATCGGCGTCGCTGTCGAAATTGTAGCGATCCAGGAAGTTCTCGTCGTCCTCGCCGTGGAAGTCCTCGTAATACAGAAGTTGCGCGCCGCGCGATTCGAACAGCATCTGCTGGTATTCGTCCAGCGGCATGCCCAGTTCCCTGGCGACCTCCGATTCGTTCGGGTGCCTGCCCAGCCGCTGCTGCAATTTGCTCAGCGCCTGCTCGATGCGGCGCATGTCCCGGCGCAGGCCGCGCGGCATCCAGTCGGACTGGCGCAACTCGTCCAGCATGGCGCCGCGGATGCGTTGCGAGGCGAAGGTTTCGAATTGCGCGCCGCGCAATTCGTCGTATCTTCCGGCGGCCTCCAGCAACCCCATCATGCCGGCCTGGATGATGTCGTCCACCGATACGCTGCTGGGCAGCCGCGCCATCAAGTGATAGGCGATACGTTTGACCAGCGGCGCATATTCCCTGAGGCACTGCTCCTTGTCGCTCGATCCGTTTGCGGTATACATGGCGCCCTAAGAGACTATTCCATCCGCCGCCCCCACCATCAACCTCCCCTGCGGAAGAAGGAAATCAACCCCTTTTTCTTGCGGAAGATAAAGCGGCGATGAAGAAAGGCATGGGTCATGATTGTTAATAAGCTGCCAGCGCGACATCCGGTGAACGGGAACGTCCCGCCAGCCGTTGCGCCACATCGGGCAGGCCAGCCGCCTGCCGGTTTCCGGCATCGGGCAGCAACATCAGGTTGCGTCCGAGTTTTTCAAACGCGAATGCGGACGGTGCTGCCGGAAAAGCTTCCAGAACCGACCGGCGCAATTGTGTCGCACATTGGAGCATTTCATCAACCGGAACAAACCCCAGATATTCTACACGCACGCGCAAGTGGCGGCGCGCCACCTGCTCCATGTTGCCAAACACTGTTTGCGCTTCCCGCTCATCGCGCGCCTTGTTGACCGCAACCATGAAGCGCTGCCGCCCGTCGCGTGCGGCCAGGCGCTTGATCAGGGCATAACTTTCCGTGATGGCGGCGGCGGTGGCATTCAGCACCAGCAGCAGCGGCTGGCCCGGGGCAAGAGAAAACGGGTAGGCGCACGGCGCAGTATCCACCAGCACGATTCCGGCGCCGCGCGATGCCTCCGCCAGGCAAGCCAGCAGGTTCTCGCGCTCGGTCGCGGAAAATTGCGGCAGCGACCGGATGGCGCGTGCGGCGGGAAGGATGCGCACCCCCTGGCGGGAATGCAGCACGATTTCGCGCCACGCCATGTCGCGCCGCACCGCGCTCAGCAAATCGTGGCGCGGCTTGAGCCCGAGCATGTTGGCCGCATTGCCGTGCGACAGGTTTTCGTCCAGCACCAGCACGCTCTCGCCCGATTGCGCCAGGGCGGTGGCGAGATTCACCGTCACGCTGGTCGCCCCGAGCCCGGCGCGCGCAGCCGCCACCATGACCACGCGCGCCGGATCGCGCAGCAACAGGCGGCGCAATCCTTCCGCCTGGTCGGATGCGCGTTCAGGAGGCATAGTGCATTTCCCGCGCCGCGCCCGCTCCCGCCATCAGCGCGGGAAACTCCAGTTCCTGCAAGGCAAACGGCGCAGTCTTGGCTGCCGGTCGGAAGACGCGGTGCAGCAGATAGTCCAGGTTAACCTCGTGCAGGTCCTCCGGCACGCGCTGCCCGTTGGTGACGTAATGCAGCGCCAGCTTGTGGCGCACCGCCACGTCCAGCACCGCCCCCAAAGTCACCGCCTCGTCCAGCTTGGTGGGGATGCAGCCGATCACGCCTGCGCCGGAATACATGCGCACCACGTCATCCAGGGTGTCGCCGCTGCTGGTGGCGTTGAGCAGCAGCAGGCGCCGCACGCCGGTTGCATCGAACATTCCGGTTTGCGCGGTTACGCGGCTGTCGCGCTGCCCCATGCCGATGGTGTCCACCAGCACCAGATGCTTGTGTTTCAGCGCCGACAGGGTGAGGCGCAGATCCTCGGTATCGCGCACCGCGTGTACCGGCACGCCGAGTATCCTCCCGTAGATGCGCAACTGCTCGTGCGCGCCGATGCGGTAGCTGTCGGTCGTCAGCAGCGCGACCTTGCCGGCGCCGTAGCGCACCACCGCGCGCGCCGCCAGCTTGGCCGCTGTGGTCGTCTTGCCGACGCCGGTAGGGCCGATCAGCGCAACCGCTCCCCCGCGCGCCACCACATCCTCTTCCGGCGCGGCCACCCGCAGGTTGTGCCCCAGTACCCCGCTCACCCATGATGAGTCTGCATGGGGAGGCATCTTGTCGAGCAAACGGCGCGACAGCGCCGGGCTGAGGCCCGCCGTCAGCATGTCGCGCAACATGCGCGTGCGCTGCGGGTTGCGCTGCTGCATGTCGGCCCAGGACAGGCTCGCGATCTGCTCCTGCATCATGTCGCGCATAAACTTGATTTCGCTGAGAATATCCTGCTGTTCCGGTTGCGGGGGGCGGGGATCGGGTTCCGGGTTCCGGGCTCCGGATTCCGGGCGCCTGGAGCTCGGCTGCGGCTGTCCGGGCTGCATCATCCCGGCAAGCTCCTCGCCGGCCAGGGCAACGATCTCGACCTCATCGCCCACCTTGCGGTTGGACAGGATGACCGCATCTCCGCCCAGCTCGTCGCGCACCATCCGCAACGCCTCGCGCGGGCTCTTTGCGGTGAATTTCTTCGCGTTCATGCCCTACCCCCCACCATCGAGGTCACGCGCACCGCCTTGAAATCCGGCACCTCTTCATGCGAAATGACCTTGAGCTGGGGCAGCGCGCGCTTCAGGAAGCGCGCCAGCAAATCGCGCAACTGCCCCGGCACCAGCAGCACGGCGGGCAGGCCGAGCCGCTCCTGGCTCTGCGCCGCGCTGCGCGCCTCGCGCAGCAGGGTGTCGGCCAGCCCTGGCTCGATGGCGGGATGGCTGCCGCCGGTCTGCATGGCCTGCATCAGAATATATTCCAGCTCCTTGTCCATGCCGATGACTTGCAGTTCCTGCGCCGCAGGGTAGAGCTGCTGCACGATGGCCGGGCCCAGCGCCACCCGCACCAGGGCGGTGAGCTGGTGCGCGTCCTGGGTCTTGGCGGCGTGCTCCGCCAGCGTTTCCAGTATGGTGCGCATGTCGCGGATATGCATGCCTTCGTCGAGCAGGTTCTGCAACACCTTCTGCACCGTGGCGAGCGGCAGCAGCTTGGGCGCCAGGTCTTCGGTCAGCTTGGGCAGCAGCTTGGCGAGATGGTCCAGCAGTTGCTGCAATTCCTGGCGGCCCAGCAGTTCGGCGGCATGGGTCTGGATCAGGTGGCTCAAATGGGTGGCAACGACGGTGCTGGCATCCACCACGGTGTAGCCCATCCCCTGCGCCTGCTCGCGCATGGCTGCTTCCACCCAGACGGCGGGCAGGCCAAACGCCGGGTCGCGCGTCGCCACGCCCGGCAAAGTGCCGCTGACGCTGCCGGGGTTGATCGCCAGATACATGTTGGGAAATGCCTCCGCCGCGCCGATTTCCGCGCCCTTCAAAGTGATGCGGTAGGCGTTCGGGCGCAGATCCAGGTTGTCGCGGATATGGATGGCGGGTGGCAGAAACCCGATGTCCTGGGCAAATTTCTTGCGGATACCCTTGATGCGGCGCAACAGGTCGCCGTCCTGCGCCTTGTCCACCAGCGCGATCAGGCGGTAACCCACTTGCAGCCCCAGCACGTCCACCGGCGACACATCCTCCCAACTGGCCTCCGGCGCTTCCGCCGCCGGCGCGGCAACGCTCTCGGTCGCCGGTTGTTCCACGGTCGCCCTGGCGCGCCGCATGATGAAATAAGCCAGCCCGCCCAGGCACCCTGCCAGCAGCAGGAAAGCGAAATTCGGCATGCCGGGAATGAGCCCCATCATGCCGATGATGGCCGCCGTCAACATGAGCACCTGCGGGTGGCTGAACAACTGTCCGATGAGTTGCTGGCTGATATTCTCTTCGGTGGAGACGCGGCTGACCACCAGGCCCGCCGCAGTGGAAATCACCAGTGCGGGAATCTGCGCGACCAGCCCGTCGCCGATGGCCAGCAGGGTGTAGTTGTTGGCGGCGGTGGCCAGATCCAAGTTGTGCTGGAATACCCCCACGATCAGCCCGCCGACGATGTTGATGAAAATGATGATGATGCCCGCAACCGCATCGCCGCGCACAAATTTGCTGGCACCGTCCATGGAACCGTAAAAATCCGCTTCCTGCGCGATGCTGGCGCGCCGCCGCCGCGCCTCGTCCTCGCCGATCAGCCCGGCGTTCAGGTCGGCATCAATCGCCATCTGCTTGCCGGGCATGGCATCCAGGGTAAAGCGCGCGCCCACTTCCGCGATCCGCCCCGCGCCTTTGGTAATCACCACAAAGTTGATGACCACCAGGATGGCAAACACCACGATGCCGACGGCGTAATTGCCGCCCACCAGGAAATGGCCGAACGACTCGATCACCTTGCCTGCGGCGGCAGGGCCGGTATGGCCGTGCAACAGCACCACGCGGGTAGAAGCCACGTTGAGCGACAGGCGCAGCAGGGTGGTAATCAGCAGCACCGTCGGGAAAACGGCAAAATCCAGCGGCTTGGTGGTGTTCATGCTCACCAGCAACACCATCACGGCCAGCGCGATGTTGAAAGTGAACAGGATGTCGAGCAGGAGCGGCGGCAGCGGCAGCACCATCATCGCCAGAATCAGCACGATCAATACCGGCCCGGCCATGCTGCCCATGCCGGCGCGCTTGAGCAGATTTTGCAGCGTCAATAACAGGTTCATCGGGCGCTTCCCGGTTGGATAATCGGTGTTGCGGGGTCAAGCTGCGGCGGCACCGGCAGATCATGCGGAATATCCGGCATGGCACCGCCTTCGTTGCGGTAGCGGCGCAACTGGTACACATATGCCAGCACCTCGGCCACTGCGGTATACAGCGCTTCGGGTATGGTTTCGCCCAGGCCGGTATGCTTGTGCAGGGCGCGCGCCAGCGGAGGTGCCTCAAGTATCGGCACCTTGTTCTCGACCGCGATCTCGCGGATGCGCGCGGCAAGCAGGTGCGAACCTTTCGCCACCACGACTGGAGCCTTCATGCCGCGCTCCCGGTAACGCAATGCCACGGCATAGCGGGTCGGGTTGGTCACCACCACGTCGGCGGTCGGAATTTCCGCCATCATGCGGCGGCGCGCCATCTCGCGCTGCATACTGCGAATGCGCCCCTTGATCTGCGGGTCGCCTTCGGTTTCCCTCGATTCCTGGCGCACTTCCTCCTTGGTCATTTTCAGCTTCTTGCTGTGCTCCCACAGTTGAAACGGCACATCCACCGCCACAATCAGCAGCATGCCGCCCATGATGGCGGCGAACGTCATCCACATCAGTTGCCCCAGTTGCGGTATGGCCAGCGCTGCCGGTTGCGCCGCCAGCATCAGCACCTCTTCCTTGTTGTACCAGATCGCCCACGCGCCGATTCCGCCCACCACCAGCGATTTGCCGACGGCTTTGCCCAGCTCGATCAGCCCGTGTGCCGAAAACATGCGACCGATGCCGGAGAGCGGATCGAGTTTTGAAAAATCCGGTTGCAGCGGCTTCGCGCTGAACATCCAGCCGTTCAGCAGCAGCGGCGACAGCGCCGCCGTGACGAACAGCAGCAGCAGCAACGGCAGAAAAGCCATCAGGGTCTCCAGCGACAGGGTATACAGGCGCGGCAACAGCAAACCGGGATCGAAAGCCGCCCCGGCCCCGAGGGTGAGGCCGTCGCGCAGCAGTCTGGTGAGCTGCGCGGACAGCGCGGCTCCCATCAACCACAGCCCGGCGCCGCCCGCCAGCAGCACGGCAAAAGTGGACAACTCGCGCGAGCGCGCCACCTGGCCCTCGTCGCGCGCCTGGTCCAGGCGCCGCTGCGAGGGTTCTTCCGTCCGTTCGAGATCGCTGCCTTCCGCCATAACCTGCTCCTGCTGCGGCAGCACACAGCCGGTTCGGGAGTTGCCGCAACAACCGCCCTTGCGCCGACCGGGACCATCCCGGCCGCAATGGCGCGATTGTCATGGCAATTACTGAAGTTTAGACACACGCCGCTCCCTGCCGCCCCGAATTTTCCACGGCGGCGAGGCACGACAAACACAAAACACAACGATCCGACACCGGCAAACGCGATGCCGCACACCTCAACACTGCAAACGCTGATCCTGACC
>JACRPU010000002.1 GCA_016223025.1 Nitrosomonadales bacterium
ATCCGGGATCGAAAACCCCTCATTGGTCGCCGCGTTACCCGCTCTAAAAACAACCCCGAGTGGGCAACGCGGCGACCCCGCAAATCCGATGTCATGTCAAGTGTTTTTTGCATTTTTATTTCAATTTTTTGAAATATTTTTCGTGCGGTTCGGATGCATGCGGTGTCGGGCAAAGGCCGCGAGTGTCTAAACTTCAGATGAATAAATGTAATTCGTCCATTAACAGGCCCCAGGCAACAATACGGGCGATGATCTTACACGATTTGAGCCTATACCAGAAGCAGCCGGCGGGAAGGCGGGAAGCGCTCCCGGTAAACGCGGGGGACGCCATGCGGGAAGAGGGGTGTTCCGCCAACCCGTTCCGGGATCCGAAAAAACAATGCGCCGCAAAACGCGGTATGCTACCTTTGCTTCCCATGGCGGATTCGAAGGATGAAACGCAATTTTGAGTAACGCTGGCGAAGCGCGGGCGATCCCCATGAACAAACCCGGTCGTAACGACCCCTGCCCGTGCGGCAGCGGGAAAAAATACAAGAAATGCTGTCTTGCCGCGACAGAGGCGCAGAGCGCGCCCAGCCATCCGCCGCAAACGGCCAGCGACAACTCCGATACGGCAGCCAAAGCGCATTACAGATCGGGGAATGCGTTTCTGGAACAGGGCAAGCCGGGCGCCGCCATTTCCAGCTACCGCATGGCGCTCGCGCTCAAGCCGGATTATGCCGAGGCGCATGTCAACCTCGGTAATGTGCTCTATGAGCAAGGCAATCTGGACGAGGCGATTGAAAACTTTCACAAGGCGCTCACATTCAGGTTGGATTTTGCGCAGGCGCACTACAACCTGGGAAACGCGCTGTACGAGCAAGGCAGGCTGGGCGAGGCGGCAGAGCGCTACCGCCGCACGATCGCGCTCAGGCCGGATTTCGCCGACGCGCACAACAACCTGGGGCTCGCGCTCCAGAAACAGGGCGAGATGGACCGGGCGAGCGCCAGCTACCGCGAGGCGCTCGCGCTCAAACCGGATTACGCCGAAGCCTACAGCAACCTGCTGTTCCTCTACGCTTACCACGCCATGCTCGATCCGGCGGAATATCTTTCCCTGGCGCGCAACTGGGAGCGTGCCTGCCTGTCTGCGGAAGAGCGGCAGGCAGCCCGGAGCCGGACATTCCGGCGCCCGCCACCCGGCGGCAGGAGGCTGAAGGTAGGTTATGTGTCGGGCGATTTCCGCCAGCACGCGGTAAGCTATTTCGTGGAACAGCTTTTCGCCCGCCATGACAAGACGCGGATCGAACTGTTCGCCTATTCGAGCCACGGCCAGCGGGATGCCGCAACGGAACGCTTGCAGGCCTTGGCCGAACACTGGATTCCCGTTTCCGGCGCCCCGGATGCCGCAGTCTGCCAGCGCATCGAGGCCGACGGCATTGATGTGCTGGTAGATTTATCCGGCCATACCGCATTCAACCGCATGGGGGTGTTCGCGCGCCGCGCCGCGCCGGTGCAGGCTTACTACCTGGGCTATTTTGCCAGCACCGGGCTGACCGAGATGGATTACTGGATCGGCGACCAGACCCTGACGCCGCCGGAAACGGACAGCCACTTCAGCGAGCGGGTCTGGCGCCTGCCGCGGATCTCCATGAGTTACGAAGGCAAGGTGGACGCCCCGCTTCCCGGCTGGCAGCCGGATCAGGGCGGCGCCGTGCGGGTGGGCAGCTTCAACAATCTGGGCAAGCTGACACCGGCGACGCTGGCGCTGTGGGCGAAAGTGCTGCACGCCCTGCCGCAAGCCGGGCTGCTGCTCAAGACCAGAGAACTGGCCGACGGCAACAACCGCCGCCGCATTCTGGACACCATGGTCGGCCACGGCATTTTGCCGGAACGCATCGAGCTTGTGGACGGCAGCGCCACGCCAGGCTGGGCCGCCCACATGGCCTGTTACGACCGCTTGGACATCGCCCTCGATCCTGTCGGCGGCCACGGCGGTGTCACCACCACCTGCGATGCGCTGTGGATGGCCGTTCCGGTTGTTGCCCTGATGGGAGGCCGCGTAACATCGCGCATGACGGCTTCCATGCTGGAAGCCCTCGGCCATCCGGAGTGGGTGGCCCGCTCCGAAGGGGAATATGTTGAAAAGGTGGTCGGCCTCGCCCGCAACGTGGGGCAACGGAAAGCGCTGCGCTCCGCCCAACGTGACCGCATGGCGGCCAGTCCGCTGTGCGACGCACGCGATTTGGCCGCGAATCTGGAAAACGCTTATTTTGAAATGTTTCAACGCTGGCAGGAGCGCGGGCGATCTCCATGAACAAACCCGGTCGCAATGACCCCTGCCCGTGCGGCAGCGGAAAAAAATACAAGCAGTGCTGCCAGCAGCGCAAAGCCCCCGCCACAAGCGGCGGCCCCGATGCCGCCGCCCTCCAGGCCGCGCTGGAGCATCACCGGGCCGGGCGCCTGCCGCAGGCGCAGGCCATTTATCAACAAATCCTCCAGGCCGAACCCGACCACCCGGACGCGCTGCATTATCTGGGCGCGATCGCCAGCCATGATGGCAGGCACCGCGACGCCGCCGAACTCATCGCCAAGGCGGTCCGCATCCGGCCCTCGCGCGCCATGCACTACAACCTCGGCAACGCGCTC
>JACRPU010000129.1 GCA_016223025.1 Nitrosomonadales bacterium
ATTTCGTTAAATCTTTCTTTTGATCTTTCGTCAGCACAATCTCGACAGCTACTCGCATTTACGCTCTCCGGTTCACAACACGAAGGATTGGAGATGCATGATAAATATAAGTTCCATCAAGAATGCAACACTACACTAGAACCTGACGAATTCCGCTTCGGCGGATGCCGCGCCGCGCACTTTCTGCATCAGGCTGCCGGATATTCTCACGGCTGTCGCCCTGTTCTTGGCGTCGGCGGTTTTGTTTGGCGCTTGCGCCGGTGCCCCGGCGGCGCCCCCATCCAGCTTGAAGAACGCCATCAGTTGCTGCAACTTCTCGGCCTGGCCGCTCATTTCCTCCGATGTGGCGGCCAGCTCTTCAGAAGCCGAAGCATTCTGCTGCGTGGTCTGGCTGAGCTGCGACATGGCGCTGTTGATCTGGCCGATGCCGGAGGACTGCTCGTTCGATGCGGCGGTGATTTCCTGCACCAGATCGGAAGTCTTGTTGATGGACGGCACCATCTCGTCCAGCAGCTTTCCGGCGCGCTCCGCCAGTTCCACGCTGGAGCCGGCCACCTCGGAAATTTCCCGCGCCGCCACCTGGCTGCGCTCGGCCAGCTTGCGCACTTCCGCCGCCACTACCGCGAAGCCCTTGCCGTGCTCGCCGGCACGCGCCGCCTCGATCGCGGCATTGAGCGCGAGCAGATTGGTCTGGTAGGCGATGTCGTCAATGATGCCGATTTTGGCGGCGATCTGTTTCATCGCAACGACCGTGGATTTCACCGCCCCGCCGCCCTCCGCGGCTTCCCTGGCGGCCTTGGCCGCCATGCCGTCGGTCACCTTGGCGTTCTCCGCGTTCTGGCTGACCGACGCCGACATCTGCTCGATCGAGGCGCTGGTTTCTTCCACGCTGGCCGCCTGTTCGCTCGCTCCCTGGGAGAGCGATTGCGCTGTGGCGCTGATTTCCTCGGCGGCGCCGGAGAGGGAATCCGCCGAAGCGCGCACCTCGGAGATAGTTTCGGACAGCTTGCTGACCGTGCCGTTGGTCGCATCCTTGAGCTGCTTGAACATGCCCTGGTACTCGCGCTCCATGGTATGCGACAGGTCGCCACGGGAAATGCTTTCTATCACTTTCACCGCTTCGATTATCACTTCCTCGGATGTTCCGGTAAGGCCGTTGATCCCCTCGCCCAGCACCTTCATGAACCCTTCCTTGCCCGCCACTCCGATGCGCTGCGACAGATCGCCGGCCACTGCGGCCCGCACGATCCCCTGTATTTCCTCTTCGATCTTCACTTCCTCGGTCGCGTCTATCCATTCCACCGAAGCCCCCAGGCGCTGCCCCGCCGCGTTGAACACCGGGTTGGCGGCCAGCCGGAAAGTGCGGCCGCCGATCTTGATGGTTGCCTTGTAGGTGGCGGTAAAGGTCTTCAGCAATTGCCGCTGGTGCTCCGGTTTTTTATGGAAACCATCAATACTGCTGCCCAGCAGCGTATCGGCATTGAAGTTCGGCAGATCTTTCCGGATGTCGGCTTCGGCGTTCTTCAGTATCGCCTGCACCGACCGGTTGATATAAATGATGCTGCAATCGTTATCGGCGATCATGATGCCGGTGGAGGCGTTGTCGAGCGCGTTGGTGATGCGCAACGCTTCGTCGGCGCGCCGCCTGGCATCGTTAACGTCGAAACCCAGCTTGATCTGCATCGTTTTGAGCGATTCCATCACCTTGCCGACTTCGTCCTGGCGCTCGACTTCGATGGTGTTGTTGTAATTGCCCTGGGCGATCTGGTCGAAATGGCCGATGGTTGCCTGGAGCGGGCGCACGATGGCGCGGATCAGCGCGATGCCCAGCCATATGGCCAGCACCATGCCCACCGTAATCAGCCCGAATGTGATGTTGCGGTTCGTGTCGTAGCGGGACTGCGCCGCCTGGTACTCCAGCTTGGCGTCATCGAGCTGCATCTGCATCAGTTTTTTGATGCCTGCGCCGACCGGCTCGTAGAAAGGGCGAACCTTGTCCGTGACCAGATTGTTGGCCAATTTGATGTCGTTGGCGCGCAGCGCCGCAATTGCCGGCTTCAGCCCTTCCTGCACAAAGCGCTTCCTGTCCTCGGCAAACTTGTCCGCCAGTACCCGGTCTTCCGCCGTCAACTGGTTGTTGGCTGTGTATAACTCCCATATCCGGGTGATTTCCGCGATATTCTGCTCCACTGCTTCGGTATTCATCCGGATCGCATCGGGCGTGGGGGTAACCAGAGAAACGGCGATGCGCAGCCGGTTTTCCAGCAGCATCTTCTGGATATTGGAAACCTGTTCCATGGGAACCACGCTGTTGTCGTAAACGGTGCGCAGCCCTTCGTTGGCCTTGCTCATACCGAGGATGCCCATACCGCCGATGGCGAGCAGTGATAGCGACAGAATCGCGATGACGACCGCGAGGCGGGATTTGATGCTGAGGCTCTTGAACATGTCGAGTTTCCCCCATACGGTTGATTTGACCACTTTGCCGCCCCGGATACCGAGATTGCCGGCGCGGCCTTCGCGGAACAGCCGGTAAGCGGCATCAGCCGCCTCGACCTGGGCGCGGGACGGTTTGCTGCGCACCGACATATATCCCGTTACCTGGCCGTTTTCACGGATCGGCGTAGCGTTGGCCTCGACCCAGTAGTAATCGCCATTCCTGCATCGGTTTTTCACGATGCCGGTCCAGGGTTTTCCGGCTTTGAGTACTGCCCACAGGTCGGCAAACGCTTCCGCAGGCATGTCGGGGTGGCGGATGAAGTTATGTGGCTGGCCGACCGACTCCTGTTCGGAGTAGCCGCTTATTTCGCAAAAATACGGGTTGACGTAGGTGATCACCCCCTTGAGGTCGGTTTTGGAAACGATCGTTTCTCCGCCCCGAAACTCGCGCTCCACATTAGTTACCGGCATGTTGGTTCTCATCGCTTTACCCCTTGTTCAAGAATCACCAACTGAAGTTTAGACACACGCCGCTCCCTGCCGCCCCGAATTTTCCACGGCGGCGAGGCACGACAAACACAAAACACAACGATCCGACACCGGCAAACGCGATGCCGCACACCTCAACACTGCAAACGCTGATCCTGACCG
>JACRPU010000128.1 GCA_016223025.1 Nitrosomonadales bacterium
GCTACGGCTGCAATCTCTCGTGCTTTGCCAACCAAATCTGATTCGATGCAGCGCGGTCGAGCCATGACAGTCTCCTGAGTGGAATCCTATCGTGGATGATAGCGCTGTTAGTCTCATTATGAAAGCGAATTAGAATAAGCAGGCGCGCATCTGCTACGCCAATGAGGCGGTATGGCGCAAACTTGGTTATGCAAAAGAAGAACTGCTTGCGATGTCCGTCCCCGATATCGATCCCGATTTTCCGGCCGCCGTGTGGCCCGCTCACTGGCAGGAGTTGCAGCAGAAAAACACCCTTGTCTTCGAGACAAGGCACAGGCGCAAGGATGGCTCCATTTTCCCGGTCGAGGTCTCTGCCAACTTCGTCAAGTTTGGCGGCAAAGAATTTAATATTGCATTCTCCAGGGACATCTCCGAGCGCAAGCTGGCCGAAGTGGCTTTGCGCATCGCCTCCACCGCCTTCGAGTCGCAAGAAAGCATGGTAATCACCGATGCCGATGGCGTGATCCTGCGGGTCAACCAGGCATTTACTGAGGCCACCGGCTATGCCGCCGAGGAAGCAGTGGGCCAGACGCCTCGCCTGCTCAAGTCCGGCCGCCACAACGCTGGCTTTTATAGCGAGATGTGGGAAACCCTGCAGCGTACCGGGAAATGGCAGGGAGAAATCTGGGATCGCCGCAAGAACGGTGAGATATATCCCAAATTACTTACCATCTCCGCCGTCAAAGGGGACGGCGGGGTCGTCACCCATTATGTCGGAGCAGACCACGGCATTACGGAACGCAAGGCGGCGGAAGAAGAAATCAACAATCTGGCTTTCTATGACAGCTTGACGCAACTTCCCAATCGCCGTCTATTGGATGATCGGCTGGGAAAAACCATTGCCGCCAGCAGGCGCAGTGGCCGTTATGGCGCACTGATGTTCCTCGATCTGGACAACTTCAAACCGCTCAATGATTTGCACGGACATAGTGTGGGCGACTTGCTGCTGGTGGAGGTGGCACGCCGAATTGCCCGCTGTGTGCGTGAAGTGGATACCGTTGCGCGTTTCGGTGGGGATGAGTTCGTGGTAGTGCTCAGCGAGCTGGATGAGGACAAAGCCGAATCGGCCTCACAAACCGGCAACGTCGCCGGGAAGATACGCGCCACTCTGAACGAACCTTTTGTACTGAAAATTCAGGCCGAGGGAAAGGCGGAACGAACAGTCGAGCACCATTGCACGTCGAGTATCGGGGTGGTGCTGTTCACCAATCACGAAGCCGGTGCATCAGATATTCTCAAGTGGGCGGATATGGCGATGTATCAAGCCAAAGAGGCAGGGCGCAACCAGATCCGGTTTTATGAGCCGAAAGTTTGAGTGACCGCAATGTGTCGAATGCAGCACGTTACAATATGCGGCTTTCGGGTGGCGTATTTGCAGGGTTGTACGGCAGAGCGTGGCCGCAGAAGGGGGCTGGGGATTAAACTCCGTTTGGCCGATGTTCAAGCTGGAGTTTTTCCGTGTCATCAGCACCCTCGCGGGTGCTGGCAGCGGTTGCACCAAAGGTTGGGCGGAGTTGACGCAGCGGCAACCGCGCTCTCTTAATCTGTGGCTGATTCTTGTTTTAAGGTGAATGGAGCAACAAAGTGAGCAGAAAATATTTTGGTACGGACGGTGTTCGCGGGCGGGTGGGGGAGCATCCCATCACGCCGGAATTCGTGATGCATCTGGGATATTCGGCGGGCAGGGTGCTGGCCGCTACCGACTGGCATCTGGCGCAGGGCGAGAACCCCGGCGTGCTGATCGGCAAGGACACGCGCATTTCCGGCTACATGCTGGAATCGGCGTTGCAGGCCGGGCTGATCGCCGCCGGCGTGGATGTGTATCTGGCCGGGCCGCTGCCGACACCGGCGGTGGCATACCTCACCCGCGCGTTGCGCTTGCAGGCCGGCATCGTCATTTCCGCCTCGCACAACCCGTTTGAGGACAATGGCATCAAGTTCTTTTCCGGTAATGGCACCAAGCTGCCGGATGAAACCGAGCGCACCATTGAAGAAGGGTTGGATAGCCCCATCGTGACCATGCCCTCGACCAGGCTGGGAAAGGCCAGGCGCATAAATGACGCGGCGGGGCGCTACATCGAGTTCTGCAAGAGCACTTTCCCTTACGATCTGGACCTGCGCGGGCTGAAACTGGTGGTGGATTGCGCGCACGGCGCCGCTTATCACGTCGCGCGCCCGGTATTTCACGAGCTGGGCGCGGACGTGCTGGCTATCGGTGTGCTGCCGGACGGCAAAAATATCAACGATGGTTATGGCGCGACGGCGCCGGACAATTTGCGAAAGGCGGTGCGCGAGCACCGCGCCGACCTGGGCATAGCGCTGGACGGCGACGGCGACCGGCTGGTGATGGTGGATGCGGAGGGGAATCTGTGCGATGGCGACCAGTTGCTGTATGTCATCGCCAAACACCGCATGGCGCAGGGCGCGCTTCACGGCGGCGTGGCGGGCACGCTGATGACCAATCTGGCTTTCGAGCACGCCATGCAGCGCATGGGTGTGCCGTTCGCGCGCGCCAGGGTGGGCGACCGCTATGTCATGGAGCTGTTGCAGCAGCAAGGATGGCAACTGGGCGGGGAAAATTCCGGCCATATCATTTGCCTGGATCGCCACACCACCGGAGACGGGATTGTCTCCGCCCTGCAAGTGCTGCATGCCTTGAGCGCATCCGGCCAAACCCTGGCGCAGGCGGTGGCCGACCTGACCTTGTACCCGCAAGTATTGCTGAATGTCCGTGTTGCCAAAAACACGGATTATGCCGCACATGCCGGGGTGCGCGCCGCCGTGTCGGCTGCGGAAGCGGCGCTGGCGGGCAGGGGGCGGGTGCTGTTGCGGCCTTCCGGCACCGAACCGGTGTTGCGCGTGATGGTTGAGGGCGAAGATGAGGCTGCGGTGCGGCGCTGGGCTGAAACCATCGCACAAGCGGTGCGCGAGGCGGCGCAGGCGATGGCATAGAGGTTTTTAACGTCAGCAACTCGCGGAGCGAGCCTCTGTCCACCTCTCCCTTTGGGGGGCCGGGGTGGGGGAAGCGGGCATGGCGAGTTTCGTTTGGCCGCAAGCTCGAAACTTCGCTTCGCTCGTTTGGCCGCAAGCTCGAAACTTCGCTTCGCTCGTTTTCATGGGTGGCTTCTTGGGCCATGACCGTTAAGCCAGGATTAAGCTTTATGCGATAGATTGTTCGCTACGGAACATATTCCGGACTGGCAGGTCAATGACGCATGTGGTGTCTTGATAATTCCGGAGGAAAGCGCAAATGAAAAAACTGGTTCTGGGTATGCTGGCAGCAATTGGCTCGGGCGGTGCCTGGGCGGCGGATTTCGTGGATACGGCCAAGGTGGTTTCGAGCGCGCCGATTTACGAGCGCGTTTCCGAACCCAAACAGGAATGCTGGACGGAAACCGTCAGTTCGAGCGGGGCCGTGACCAGGTCCGCGCCGGTTGAGGAGCGCTCCATCGGCGGCGCTCTGGTGGGCGGCGTGATAGGCGGAGTGGTGGGCAGCCAGGTCGGGCAAGGCACCGGCAATACCGTGGCCACAGCGGCGGGTGCGATTGCCGGCGCCATCATAGGAGACCGGGTCGCAAACCAGAATCAGGGCGCCGCGCAAACGGCAACCCAGGCGCCGCAGGCGCGCGAGGAACGGCGTTGCCGCCAGGTGGATAGCACCCGCGAAGTCATCCGCGGCTACAATGTGACCTACCGTTACAACGGGCAGGAGGTAACTGCCAGATTGCCGTATCAGCCCGGCGCAACGGTGCGGGTTGGCGTCAGCGTGCTGGAGGAGGGTGGTGCGGGCGAGGCTCGCGACTCCCATAGCGGCAGCGATGTCCGCGATTACCGTGGTAGCGATAAGCGGGAGCGCCATCGCAAGGATCGCAGAGACGGGGACTGAACGGCTCGCGAGGCGTGATCGAAATGGAAAGCCCGGATAGAACCGGGCTTTTTTGCATTCTGGACGTAAGCCGGATCAGCTATTTTATCGCGCGCTCCGCTGCCTGCACGGTGTTTGCCATCAGCATGGTAATGGTCATCGGCCCGACGCCGCCCGGCACCGGAGTGATGTAGCCGGCAACCTCCTTCGCGCTGTCAAAATCCACGTCGCCCACCAGCTTGCCGCCGGGCAGGCGGTTGATGCCGACATCAATCACCGCCGCGCCGGGCTTGATCATGTCGCCGGTAATCATTTGCGGCTTGCCGGTGGCGACCACCAGAATATCGGCGTCGCGGGTGTGGTGCGCGAGGTCGCTGGTCCGGGAAGTGCAGATGGTGACCGTGGCATTCTTGTGCAGCAGCATCAGCGCCATCGGTTTGCCGACGATATTGCTCCGACCGACTACCACGGCATGTTTGCCTTCGATTTCAATTCCCATTTTTTCCAGCAGATTCATTGCGCCATAAGGTGTGCAGGGGGGAAGCGCCGCGTTGCCGGCGACCAGCGCGCCGACATTTTGCGGGTGGAAGCCATCTACGTCCTTGCGCGGGCTGATGGCCTCCAGCACCTTGTTGCTGTCAATGTGCTTGGGTACGGGCAGTTGCACCAGGATGCCGTGAATGGCGGTGTTGGCGTTGAGTTCGGCAATTTTCGCCAGCAGCGCGGTCTCAGGGGTATCGGCGGGCAGGGCGATGTGCTCGGAATGAATGCCCAGTTCGGCGCATGCCTTGACCTTGTTGCCGACATAAATCCGGGAGGCCGCATCCTCGCCGACGATGATGACCGCCAGCCCCGGCGTGATGCCGCGCGCTTTCAGCGCATCGGCGCGCACCTTCCATTCGGCGCGCACTTCCTGCGCAATGGTTTTGCCATCTATGATTTTCGCGGTCATTTTGTTTCCTGTCAGGTGGTTGGGGTAACGGGTCAGAACCGGGGTTTTTCCGGCGCGTTCTGGTAGGTGTTTACGCCTGCCATGATTTCCGAACGGGCATCGTCTATGCCGTACCAACCTTTTATTTTCACCCACTTGTTGGGTTCGAGATCCTTGTAGTGCTCGAAAAAATGGGAAATCTGCCTGAGGGTGATCTCGGGTAGTTCGGTGTAGTTTTTCAAGCCCCGGTACAAGGTGGAGAGCTTGTCAACCGGCACGGCAAGCACCTTGGCGTCCATTCCCGCTTCATCTTCCATCTTGAGCACGGCCAGGGGGCGGCAACGCACTACCACACCCGTGTTCAATGGCACGGGCGTGATGACCAGCACATCAACCGGATCACCGTCCGCTGACAGGGTATGCGGGATGTAGCCATAGTTGCACGGGTAGTGCATCGAGGTGTTCATGAAGCGGTCAACGAAGATTGCGCCAGATTCCTTGTCAATTTCGTACTTGACCGGTTCTCCATGCATGGGGATTTCAATGATGACGTTGAAATCGTCGGGTAAATTTTTACCGGAAGGGACTTTGTTCAAGCTCATTGTGCGGGAATCCTTGGCGAGTTTGAAAAGGCGCGAATTCTGGAAACTGAATGCGAAAGGGGGCTTGTGCAAGCCCCCTTTGCGCTAGTGCCTGATGCGGGTTACAGCATCGGCACGATCATCAGGGCAACGATGTTGATGATCTTGATCAGCGGGTTGACGGCGGGGCCGGCGGTGTCCTTGTAGGGGTCGCCGACGGTGTCGCCGGTAACCGCCGCCTTGTGCGCATCGGAACCCTTGCCGCCGAAATGGCCGTCCTCGATGTATTTCTTGGCGTTGTCCCATGCGCCGCCGCCGGTGGTCATCGAGATCGCGACGAACAGGCCGGTGATGATGGTGCCCATCAGCAGGCCGCCGAGGGCTTCCTTGCCGAGCAGGAGACCGACCAGCACCGGCACCAGCACCGGCAGCAGCGACGGCACGATCATTTCCTTGATCGCCGCAGTGGTCAGCATGCCGACCGCGCGCGAGTAGTCGGGTTTGGCCGTGCCTTCCATGATGCCGGCGATTTCCTTGAACTGGCGGCGCACCTCGACCACCACGGAACCGGCGGCGCGACCCACCGCTTCCATCGCCATGGCGGCGAAGAGGTAGGGAATCAGGCCGCCGATGAACAGGCCGACGATCACCATGTGGTTCGACAGATCGAACGCGAAGGCCTTTTGGAACTGGGTTTCGAGGGCATGGGTATAGTCGGCGAACAGTACCAGCGCCGCCAGTCCGGCGGAGCCGATGGCGTAACCCTTGGTTACCGCCTTGGTAGTGTTTCCGACGGCATCGAGCGGGTCGGTGACATTGCGCACCTCTTTCGGCAGCTCGGCCATTTCGGCGATGCCGCCCGCGTTGTCGGTGATCGGGCCGTAAGCGTCGAGCGCAACCACGATGCCGGCCATGGACAGCATCGAAGTGGCGGCGATGGCGATACCGTACAAACCGGCCAGCGCGTAAGCTGCCAGGATAGCGGCGCAGACGGACAGCACCGGCCAGGCGGTAGCCCTCATCGAAACGCCGATACCGGCGATGATGTTGGTGGCATGGCCGGTCTGCGAGGCGGATGCAACGTGCTTCACCGGCGCGAAGTCGGTACCGGTGTAGTATTCGGTGATCCACACCAGCGCGGCGGTCAGCACCAGGCCGACGATGGCGGAACCATAAATCGCCAGGCTGCTAATGGTTTTGCCGTCGGCCAGCGTGACGCCGCTGCCCAGCAGCCAGGTGGTGACCGGATAGAAGGCGATCAGCGACAATATGCCGGCGACGGCAAGGCCGCGGTACAGCGCGTTCATGATTTTCCCGCCTTCGCTGGCCTTGACGAAGTAGCAGCCGATGATCGAGGCGATGATCGAGACGCCGCCCATCACCAGCGGGTAAAGCACCGCGTTTTCCCCGATAGCGGGCAACATCAGCGCGCCGAGCAGCATGGTGGCGATAATGGTCACGGCATAGGTCTCGAACAGGTCGGCCGCCATACCGGCGCAATCGCCCACGTTGTCGCCGACGTTGTCGGCAATCACCGCCGGGTTACGCGGGTCGTCTTCCGGGATGCCGGCTTCTACCTTGCCCACCAGGTCGGCGCCCACGTCCGCGCCCTTGGTGAAAATACCGCCGCCCAGACGGGCAAAAATGGAGATCAGCGAGCCGCCGAAGGCGAAGCCGACCAGCGGTTGAATGATGTGGTGAATATCGGTTTCGGCGCCGGCCATCATTTTCAGCGCGGCATAGTAGCCTGCAACGCCGAGCAGGCCGAGGCCGACCACCAGCATCCCGGTGATCGCGCCGCCACGGAAGGCCACATCCAGCGCTGCCGCGATGCCGTTGCGGGCAGCCTCGGCGGTGCGCACGTTGGCGCGCACCGACACGTTCATGCCGATGTAACCGGCAGCGCCGGATAGCAGCGCACCGAGGGCGAAGCCGATGGCGGTTTTGCCGCCGAGGAAAACGGCAATCAGCACCAGCAGCACCACGCCGACTATCGAGATGGTTTTGTATTGCTTGTTCAGGTAGGCCGAAGCGCCCTCCTGAATCGCTGCGGCAATCGCGCGCATGCGATCGTTGCCGCTAGATTTGCCCAGAATCCATTGGGTTGAAATTCCCCCGTACAAGAGTGCCGCAACCGCGCATAACAGCGTAAATACCAAAGCAACTGACATTAAAACCCCCTCTTGAAGTTAAGGGCACCTCTAAAAATCCAAACTCCGCGCGATACAGCGTTGCTCAAGAAATTTTAACGCTTACATATCAATTATATGCGGCGCGCTACCATTTTTCTCGCGCCTTGTCTCGCTTAGGATTTTGAATTTTTAGAGGCGCCCTAAAGCCACCCGTTTTCCGGGCCAACACAAAATCGAACTAACCTGCACCAAAGTTTTGGATTATATCTTAAATTCGCTTAATTTCTTCGGCACCGCTACATTTTTTAGCCGGACATACTGCGGCAAACCGTCTTTGTAGGGCGGATAATCTTCACCTTTGATCAGCGGGGCCAGGTAGGCGCGGCACTTTTCGGTGATGCCGAAACCGTCTTTGGTGATGAAGTCGCGCGGCATCATCTTTTCCACGTTGGCCACATCCTTCAACTGGGCGACACCGGTTTTCCACCGGTAGGGCTTGTCGGAAATCCGGGCTATGGTGGGCATCACGGCGTTATTGCCCTTCAAGGCCAGTTCCACCGCAGATTTTCCGAGCGCATACGCCTGTTCGACATCGGTTCTGGAAGCGATGTGGCGCGCGGCGCGTTGCAGATAGTCCGCCACCGCCCAGTGGAACTTGTAACCCAGCGCATCCCGGACCATGTTGGCCACGACCGGCGCGACGCCGCCCAGTTGCGCGTGCCCGAACGCATCGCGCAGGCCCTGGTCGGAAAGAAATTTTCCATCCTCGCCTTTCACGCCTTCGGACACCACCACCGAGCAGTAGCCCTGCCGCTTCACCGCTTCGTCAACCCTGGCGAGGAACCGTTCCTTGTTGAAAGGAATTTCCGGGAACAGGATGACGACGGGCAGTTCGCAACTTTTATCCGAGGCCAGGCCGCCGGCGGCGGCGATCCATCCCGCGTGTCTTCCCATCACTTCCGCCACGAACACCTTGGTTGAAGTCTTGGCCATCGAGGCGACATCGAAGCTGGCTTCGCGCACCGATACCGCGACATATTTTGCCACCGAGCCGAAACCGGGGCAGCAGTCGGTGACCGGCAGGTCGTTGTCCACGGTTTTGGGCACGTGGATGGCCTGGATCGGGTAGCCCATCCGGTCGGAAATCTGCGAAACTTTCAGGCAGGTATCGGCGGAATCGCCGCCGCCGTTGTAAAAGAAATAACCGATGTTGTGCGCCCTGAACACTTCGATCAGGCGCTCGTACTGCACCCGGTTTTCTTCCAGCCCTTTCAGCTTGAACCGGCAGGAGCCGAATGCGCCGGACGGCGTATGGCGCAGTGCGGCGATGGCCCGGGCGGAATCCTTGCCGGTGTCAATGAGGTCTTCGGTCAGCGCGCCGATAATGCCGTTGCGCCCCGCATAGATCTTGCCGATTTTGTCTTTGTGCCCGCGCGCCGTTTCGATCACCCCGCAGGCCGAAGCGTTGATGACCGCCGTCACGCCGCCGGACTGGGCATAAAATGCGTTTTTCTTTGCCATGTCGTGTGTCCCCTTTAACCGTTGGTTACCCGCCGATGCGCTTTACCGGCGGGGGGGCATATTACGCCACTTTTATGCGGCAGAGAAACGCCCGGCGCGCTGCCGGGCGCTCATAACCGTTCTGCCAGCGCCTTCTCCAGCTTGATCTGGTCTGCCGTAAAACCCCGGATGCCTTCCGCGAGCTTGTCGGTGGCCATGGCGTCCTCGTTCATCTCCCAGCGGAATTCGGCTTCGGTCATCGAGGGCGGGCGCGGCTTGACCGCGCCGTTGTAGTTCAGGCGGCGTTCCAGTTTGCCCTCGGATTTTTGCAGTTCCTCCAGAAAGTTCGGGCTGATGGTGAGGCGGTCGCAACCTGCCAGCGCGATGATTTCGCCGCTGTTGCGGAACGATGCGCCCATCACCGTGGTGGGGTAGCCGTATTCCTTGTAGTACTGGTAAATGCGCCGCACCGAAAGCACGCCGGGATCCTGTTCGGGCAGAATGTCGGCGCCGCCGCCCTTGGCCTTGTACCAGTCCATGATGCGCCCGACAAAGGGCGATATCAGCGTCACACCGGCCTCGGCGCAGGCGCGCGCCTGGGCGAAACCGAACATCAGGGTCAGGTTGCAGTGAATACCTTCGTGCTCCAGGATTTCGCCGGCGCGGATGCCTTCCCAGGTGGATGCGATCTTGATCAGCACGTGCTCGTTGGCGACGCCCGCCTCGTTGTACAAGCGCATAAGCCTGCGCGCCTTGACCAGCGTGGCCTGCGTGTTGAAAGAAAGGCGCGCATCCACCTCGGTGGAAATGCGCCCGGGCACGATCTTCAGCACTTCCAGGCCGACGTTTACCGCAAGCTTGTCCATCGCATCGCGCACCTGCTGTTCGCGGTCGCCGCTCTGCGCCTTGGCCCAGGCGATCGAGCCAGCAATCAGCGGAGCGTATTCCGGCAGGCTGGCCGCCTTGAGCAGGAGCGAGGGGTTGGTGGTCGCATCCTCCGGGTGATGGCGGCGGATAGCTTCGATGTCGCCGGTGTCGGCAACGATTGCGGTCATGGATTTCAATTGATCGAGAAGCGTGGTCATCGTTGTTCCTTTCGTCGTGTTGGATGTTCGGCAGCCTTGCCGAAGTAAGCGCGGTGCCGGGTTGCCGCGTTACCGAGGTTGCATTTACCGGGCTGTTGAAGGTATATTGGCCCGGCTGTTATTTCAGTTGTTGTCGCGGCTGCCCTCCGCGATACTTGCGGCGAAACTGGCGGGCGCGACCGGTTGTCGGGGCGCTGCCGCAAGTGACAACTTTGCTTATATCGGCCAGTTTTTCAAATCCTGAAATCGCGCCGGAACAATCGGATCACTTTCTGGCCCTTGCGGCCCAACTGGAGCTAACTTTCATGCAGCAGAAGCGCAGCGCCCCTGATTATGAAATAGGTTCTACTGGGCCTGAACTTATCCACAGAGTAACAGATTGATTCCATGCAACATACGGCTGTTTTCGTAAATGTATTTCACGCTAACGATCATGGCGCAGGCCACCCCGAATGATGAA
>JACRPU010000003.1 GCA_016223025.1 Nitrosomonadales bacterium
CGGCCACCGCTTAATCGCTCACATCACTCGCCTCCCTTCGCTCTGGCTTGCGACAGGCCAGAATTTGTTACGTCCCGTGAGTGGTGTCTTTCACGCTAACGCACATGGCGCAGGCCACCCCGAATGATGAATCGTCTGCGCCAAGTGCGTTTCCCTCACCCCCGTTCCCCCTCTCCCGGAAGGAGAGGGGTACGGTATGCCCTCGCTGCGCGAGATTCACGTTAACGGCTTGTTGAAAAAATGCTGCGCCCAGCGTATTTCTGCTGAAAATCCGTTATCGCGTCCTGTTTTACCATCGCCCGCAACATTTCCCGCAACATTTCCCGCAAACCGCTAATGGTGGTGATGGCACCCCTCGCCGTGCGTGTGGCCATGCTCCAGCTCTTCCGCTGTGGCTAAACGCACGCCGGTGATGGTGCCCATGAAATTCAGCGCCTTGCCGGCCAGCGGATGGTTGCCGTCAACGGTCACTTCGCTGTCGGTGACATCCACTACGGTATAGAGCGCGTAGTCATCCTCGTCTGCCCCTTCTGCGCCCCCCTCGAACTGCATGCCGACGGAAACTTCTGCGGGGAAAAGGCTGCGCGGCTCCACGCGCACCAGATCGTGTTCGTATTCGCCGAAAGCATCGTCCGGTTCCATGGTAACCGCAAATCTCTCCCCGACACCTTTGCCCTGCAGCGCCTCCTCCACCGTGGGAAAGATGCCGTCATAACCGCCATGCAGGTAACTGACAGCATCATCAGTCCTTTCCAGCAGGGTGCCGTTTATGTCCGACAATTCATAGCGCAGCGATACAACGGTGCCCTTTGCAATTTTCATTTCATTTCCTTTACCAGCTTGAGAACCTCGTCGGCATGGCCGTGCGCATGGACACCGTACAGGGCGTGGCGCAACTTGCCTCGCTTGTCAATCACAAAAGTGGAGCGCTGTATCGCCACCTTCTTGTGCCCATCCACTTCCTTGTCATAAAGCACGCCGTACATCTTGCATACCGCAGATTCCGTATCGGACAGCAACAGCACGGAAAGACCATGCTTGTCGCGGAAAGCGGCGTGGCTCAGGCATTCGTCGCGGCTGACTCCGACCACCAGGGTGTCGAACTTCGCAAAATGGTCATCGAGATTGCTGAATTCGTTCGCCTCCATGGCGCAGCCGGGCGTATCGTCCTTCGGGTAAAAATACAGGACGACATTTCTCTTGCCGCGCTGTGCGCCCAGATCAAACATATCCATGTCGGCATCGGGCAACTCGAACCGGGGCGCATCCATACCGGCTTGCAACAACATATCTGTCTACTCCTCCTTTGCGCTTTGCGCCGGATTCTAACTGATTTCACTTGGCGCGAAAGCATTTTTATTGCACTGCCCGCGACGCTTGGCCCGCGACAGTCTTGACGCCCTTATTTCTGGCGCCCTTCCTTCCAGTTCTTTACAAGAGGCTTGTGGCGGGGCATGATGCGCGGTGGATAAGGCAGCCAAACCGGTTTGCAGGATGTATCGGACCGTTTTATTTCAAGGAAAAACGCCATGGCCGCAGAAAACAAAGCCAAACCAGCGAAAGTGAAAGAGGACCTGTTTTTCTGGGAAGGCAAGGATAAGTCCGGCAAGATTGTCAAAGGCGAATTGCGGGCTGCCGGAAAGGAAACCGCTTCCGCCCAGCTGCGCCGCCAGGGCATCACTGTCACCAAGATCAAGAAAGGCGGTGGCGGCGGCAAGGCCATCACCGAAAAAGACATCACCCTGTTCACGCGCCAGCTCGCCACCATGATGAAGTCTGGCGTGCCGCTGATCCAGTCGTTCGATATCGTGGGCAAAGGGCACAGCAACCCCAACGTCGCACGCCTGCTGCTGGACATCAAGACCGACGTGGAAACCGGCAGCAGCCTGGCGCAGGCGTTCCGGAAATACCCGCTGTTTTTCGACAACCTGTACTGCAACCTGATTGATGCCGGCGAGCAGGCCGGCATTCTGGACGCCCTGCTGGAGCGTCTGGCGGTTTACAAGGAAAAAACCCAGGCGATCAAAAGCAAGATCAAGGCGGCCCTGTTCTACCCCGTTTCCATCATTGTGGTGGCCTTCATCATCACCGCCGTCATCATGATTTTCGTGATCCCGGCGTTCAAGGAATTGTTCTCCAGCTTCGGCGCCGACCTGCCGACGCCGACATTGGTAATCATGGCGATTTCGGATTTCTTCGTCACCAACTGGTACCTGATTTTCGGCATCGGGGGTGGCGCCCTGTACGCCTTCTTCTACTTCTGGAAGCGTAGCCGGAAAATGCAGGACGTGATGGACCGCATCATGCTCAAGCTTCCGATATTCGGCCCGCTGATCCGCATCGCCTCCATCGCGCGCTGGGCGCGCACCCTGTCTACCATGTTTGCCGCAGGCGTGCCGCTGGTGGAAGCGTTCGATTCGGTCGCGGGGGCGGCGGGCAACGTGGTGTATTTCGAGGCGACCAAGAAAATACAGATGGAAGTCAGCACCGGCAGCGGCCTGACGGTAGCCATGCAGAATACCGGCGTGTTTCCCAGCATGGTGCTGCAAATGGCGGCAATCGGCGAAGAGGCGGGCTCGCTGGACAGCATGCTGAGCAAAGTGGCCGACTTCTACGAGGCGGAAGTGGACGACGCGGTAGAGGCGCTTTCCAGCCTGATGGAACCGATCATCATGGTCGTGCTCGGCACGCTGATCGGCGGCATGGTGGTGGCGATGTATTTGCCGATCTTCAAAATGGGCCAGGTTGTTTAGGCGGCACCGCGCAAATTGCAGCGTTGCTGGCGGCATTTCCGGTGTACCTTCAGATAAAATGCGGTCGCGCTTTTTCGCAAAATTTCCGTGACCCATTTCATCCAATTGCTGCAAGACTCCCCGCTTTTTTTCATCGCCGTGTGCGGCACGGTTGGCATGATGGTGGGCAGCTTCCTGAACGTGGTGATCCACCGCCTGCCCAAAATGATGGAGCGCGAATGGCTCGCCCATTGTTCCGGGCTGAATGGCAGCGCCGGACCCGATAGCGCAGGAGCCGAGCCGGCGCCGCGCTACAATCTGGTTGTGCCGCGCTCCGCCTGCCCGCACTGCGGCCACAACATCAGCGCGCCGGAAAACATTCCGATCGTCAGCTATCTGCTGCTGCGCGGCAAATGCCGTAGCTGCGGCGCGCCCATTTCCGCGCGCTATCCTCTCGTGGAAGCGCTAAGCGGCCTGTTGAGCGGCTATGCCGCGTGGCATTTCGGCTTCGGTCTGGCGGCTTGCGCCGCGCTGCTGTTCGTCTGGGCGTTGCTGGCGCTGACATTCATTGATTTCGATACGCAGTTGCTGCCGGATGACATCACTCTGCCGCTACTCTGGTCCGGCCTGTTGTTCAACCTGGCCGGCACATTCGCCGATCTTCGCGGCGCCGTCATCGGCGCTGTGGCGGGCTATCTGGTGCTGTGGGCGGTGTATTGGCTGTTCAAGCTCGCCACCGGCAAGGAAGGCATGGGCTATGGGGATTTCAAGCTGCTGGCGGCAATCGGCGCGTGGCTGGGCTGGCAGATGCTGCCGCTGGTTATCCTGCTCTCGTCCCTCGTTGGCGCCGTTGTCGGCGTCACGCTGATCGTTGCGGCGCGCCATGGGCGCAACGCCCCCATCCCGTTCGGCCCCTATCTGGCCGGCGGCGGATTGATCGCGCTGTTCTGGGGGCAGGCGCTGACGCAAGGTTACCTCCGGCTGCTCGCGGTGCCATGAGTTATTGCGTTGGGCTAACCGGCGGCATCGGCAGCGGCAAGAGCACCGTCGCCGCGCTGTTCGGGGAGTACGGTGCAGCGGTTGTTGACACCGACGCCATCTCGCACCGGTTGACGCAGCCATCCGGTGAGGCTATCCCGGCGATACGCGCGGTGTTCGGCGACGGTTACATCGGCCCGGACGGCGCGCTGGACAGGGCGCAAATGCGCCGGCTGGTATTTGCCGACACTGATGCCAGACGGCGCTTGGAGGCGATTCTGCACCCGATGATCCGCGCGCGAGTGCGGGATCAAACCGGAATGCCCGGCCCGGCACCTTACCTGCTGCTGGTGATCCCGTTGCTGTTCGAGACGCAGGGTTACCGCGACCTGATCCGGCGCGCGCTGGTGGTGGATTGCGCCCCGGAAACCCAGGTCGCGCGCGCCATGCGGCGCAGCGGGTTGCACGAGCAGGAAGTGCTCGCCATCATGGCGCAGCAGATCGCGCGCGCCGAGCGGTTGCAGCACGCCGATGACATCATTCATAACGATGCCGATTTGTCTGCCCTGCGCCGGCAGGCGGAGCGGCTGCACCGGCGTTATCTGGCGTTTTCCACGGAAACCGATTGACGGGTTACAATGGGCAAAATTTATTGCCCGGAAATCACTCTTTACGTGATCAGCTACGATTTTCCCCTCAATGAGCGCGTGCGCACTCTGCTGCGCCTCGAGGATCTCTTCTCCAAAATGTCCTACTTCACCGAGAAGGCGAGTACGGACGACCATCATGCCGCGCTGGCGGCGCTGTTCGAGATTCTTGAGGTTGCCAGCCGCGCCGATCTGAAGTCCGAGCTACTGCAGGAACTGGAGCGGCAGAAACGCCTGCTTGCCGCCTTGCACAATAACCCCGGCATTTCGGAAGAAGCGCTGGATGCGGTGCTGGGCGAAATCGAGAGCGCCAGCAACAGGCTGTTCGGCATAAACGGCAAGATAGGCCAGCATCTGCGCGAGAACGAATGGCTGATGGGCATCAAGCAGCGCGCCTGCATTCCCGGCGGAACGTGCGAATTCGACTTGCCTTCCTACCATTACTGGCTGCATCAGGATGCCACGCTGCGCCGCAATTACCTCCATGCCTGGCTGGCTCCGCTGCTGCCCATAAGCGATGCTCTGAACATCATGCTCAAGCTATTGCGCGAAAGCGGCAAAATGCATCACTTCGTTGCCAGGCAGGGCTGCTTCCAGCAGATGCAGGGCGGGCGCATCGCGCAACTGTTGCGCATCAGCCTGGACGGCGCCCTGCCGTGCATCCCGGAAGTCAGCGCCAACAAATACGTGCTCAACATCCGTTTCGTCGCCGCCAATTATGCTGCCAAAAGCGCCCTGTACGATCAGGATGTGGAGTTCGATCTCACCTTCTGCGCGCTGTAGCCGCGATGAAAAAACCCACCGTCGTAACATGCCCGCAATGCGGCAAGGAAGTGGTGTGGAACAGCGACAGCCCCTTCCGTCCGTTTTGCGGTGAGCGCTGCAAAATGATAGACCTGGGGCAGTGGGCTTCGGAGGGCTACCGCATCCCGCTGGATGAGAGCGGTGCGGATCAGGAACCACCTCCCCCCAGCCAGGCCTGACGCAACAGGGCGATGCCATGCGCTCCGCAGCGCATTGCCGTTTCCGAATCTTCGCCGCGCAGCCCGCCCAAAGCATAGACCGGAATCTCCGATGCTGCGGCAAGCGCGGCGAACTTATCCCAGCCGAGATGCGCCGCGCCCGGATGGCTCGCTGTCGGCAGCACCGGGCCCAGCACCGCGAAATCCAGCCCCAGACCGGCGGCCCGGCGCAGCTCCCCGGCATCGTGGCAGGATGCCGCGCACCACTCTATCTCCGGCCGTGCGCGACATTCGGCGAGCTGCGCGCTGTTCAGATGCACCCCGTCCGCGCCGATTTCCTGCGCCAGTTCGATCTCGCGGTTGAGCAGCACGCGCGCCCCGTGCGCGCGCGCCAGATCCAGCACGCGCAACGACAAGTCGCGCAGGATCGCGCGCGGCAGGTTTTTTTCGCGCACCTGCACCAGCCGCAAGCCATCGCGCAACGCGCATTGCAGGCGGCGCAGAAATTCTTCGCGGCCAAGCCCGGCAGCGTTGCTGATGGCATACCGGGGCGGCAGTTGCAGCGCGCGCAGAATGGGCGTGTTGGCGGGCAGCAGCGGGCCGACCGAAAGATGCGGCACGGTTTGCCAGCTCAGCGACTGGCCTTCGCGGCCATGCGGTTCGCCCTGCCAGCGCGCCACGCGAAAAAAATTCAGGCGCACCGTGGCATGGGAATAGACGAACAGGCGCGTCAGCCAGGGGTAGGCCGCGCGGATCTCGATGCCAAGTTCCTCGCGCAACTCCCGCCGCAATGCGTGGAGCGGCGATTCGCCCGGCTCGATCTTTCCCCCCGGAAACTCCCAGTAACCCGCGTAATGCTTGCCTTCCGGACGCTGCGCCAGCAGGAATCTGCCATTGCTGCTGTCCAGCAATACGGCAGCGGCGACCTCGACGACGGGCGTACTCATGTCATTTATCCCGGAGATGTTCGATCGGGTCGAGTTCCGGGAAGCGTGGCGGCTCGCAGTCTTGATGCCGGGCGGCGATATGAGCTGCAAGTTTCCTGAGACATTTCCCGAATTACTTGTGTGCGCCCAGTTTCTGGCGCCAGCCCGGATACAGGCTGTCGGCGTCTTTCGGGAAGGATTCGAAGGCGCGCGCAAATTCCTTGTGGGTCTTTGCATATTCGACCGGATCCGCGCCCGACTTCCAGCACTCGTACGATTGGCGCAGCGAAATCGCGCCGTCGGCGGGGCTGTCAATGTGGCCATAAGCGCCGCCGCCCGCCGTGTTGATCACGTTGCCGTGGCCCAGGTTCTCGAAGAAACCGGGCAGGCGCAGCGCGTTCATGCCGCCGGAGATGATCGGGGTGGTGGGCTTCATGCCGTACCATTTCTGGAAGTACACCGGCCCCTGGCACTCGTCGCGCTCGATAATGTAAGCGATGATTTTGTCATCCGCCTCGCCTTCCATCTTGCCGTAGCCCATGGTGCCGACATGGATGCCGGAGGCGCCCTGCAGGCGGCTCATCTTGGCCAGCACGAAGGCGGTGTAGCCGCGCTTGGCGGAAGGCGAAGTCACGGCACCGTGGCCGGCGCGGTGGTAGTGCAGGTACTGGTTCGGGTATTGGCGGCGGGCGGTCGTCACCATGCCGGGGCCGCCGACGTAGCCGTCCACCAGGAACGCGACCTTGTCCGCATCCGGGCCGAAAGCATCCAGGATGTAATCGGCGCGCGCGCACATCTCGTAGTGATCGTCGGCGGTTATATTGGCGGAGAACAGCTTGGCCTGGCCGGTCTTGTCCTGGGCGCGGCGCAGCGCATCCACCACCAGCGGAACCACTTTCTTCAGCGGGCAGAATACCTGGTTACCCTGCGGCTCGTCGTTCTTGATGAAGTCGCCGCCCAGCCAGAACTGGTAAGCGGCGTTGGCGAACGGCTCCGGGCGCAGGCCGAGCTTGGGTTTGATGATGGTGCCGGCGATATAGCCGCCATCCTTGACCGGCCGACCCAGGATGCGCCACAGGTCGGAAATGTCCTTGGCGGGGCCGTCGAACAACTGGATGGCGCGCTCGGGCACATGGAAATCAATCATCTTGGCATGCTCGATGTCGCCCATGCCCTGGTTGTTGCCGATGGCGAGCGTCAGGAAGGAAACCAGCATCATGCGGCCATCCGTCATGTTGCGGTCGAACAGGTCCAGCGGATAAGCGATGCGCATATCCGCTGCGGCCTCGTTGATGTAATACACCAGCGCGTCCACGCCCTTGGTGAAATCGTCGGTGGTGCTCACTTCCACGTTGGTGCCGGTGGAAGACTCGGCGGCAAAGTGGGCTGCCGCTTCCAGATAGCCGGTGCCGGCCTTGGGTTTCATTTTGTAGGCGCACAGGATGTGCTTGCCGCCCTTGATGAGGTCGGCTTCCTGCAAGTCCAGATTGGTATAGCGCGCTGACTGGTCCATGTGTTCTCTCCTGATTGGTGAATGATTTGTTTTGCGACGGTGCGAACTATACGGCCATCCAACCATAAATAACATTCAAAGTTTTTTATTATAATCATAAGCAAAACTTATCGTCATCCGCTACAATGGACGGGAAATCATGCTGCCCATCACACTGCGCCAACTCCAGGTATTCGCGGCTGTCGCCAGGCATTTGAGCCATTCGCGCGCGTCCGAGGAATTGTATCTCACCCAATGGGCGCGGCGCGAAATCTGTCATGGTTCTGACGATGAAAATCGGATGGGCGCGCGTAGGGGGAGTTTTGTTTGACTTGTGCGGTTGAATTTATTATCGCTTGAATTTAATCTGAACCTTTTGTGCCATCCTGCTGACTGGGCAGGTGGCACTGAAACAGCGCTCGGTTACCATGACTGACATCTGATTCCTTGTTCATCACCTTCAGACGAACGTGGGGCCCTGTCGGGCCCCACGTCGTTTCACCAACCACTTTGTTTCAACTCCGCCGGAAAATGGCGCGTTTAAAAAACCGCCAACACATCTATCTACAGGCATCCAGCACTTTGCGTACACTCATGTTATCAAGAGCAAATTCAGTCTGAACTACACCATTCTCAGTTTTGTATTCAATTAGAATCTTTTGCCCTAATTTCTCAACAAACTCAGAGCCACTTTTTGATGACATTGCCAGCTCGATAAGTTTGCTCGTATCAGCAGACGCAGCTCGAATATTCGCCAGAATTATGTAAACGCTTCTAACCATCAATTTTGCGACACTTTCTCCGATATTTGAGATCTTCTCACTACCTACTAATTGAGCTACAACATCTTCGGCCCTTTTGTTCAATTCGTTGAGTTTAGCGGTGTCAGCTTGAGCTGACGCCTTTAAAGCGACCATCTTCTGCTCAACAGAAACAGCACCGGTCTTCAGCCCATCAAAGACCTTTTTTCGTTCCTCCAATTGAGCCGTTTTCTCGGACAACTCTTTTGTAATCGCATTCGGTTCTTCATCGTCAAGCGTTTTATTTTGTGGCTGCTGAGTTTGAAGCCGAGCAATATGCTCTTCATCAGTTTTAATAGCGGCTTCCTCGCTCGCTAGTGTAGTGTTGCATTCTGTTTGGAACTTAAGCGGCTGTTGGCGCGGATGACTTTTTGCAGTATATCGCGAGCACTTTTCGTCCAGATAAAAGGTTTGGGTTTGATGTTGTGATGGGCGATATACGCATCGATGGCAC
>JACRPU010000007.1 GCA_016223025.1 Nitrosomonadales bacterium
ATCATGGAACCACGCCAGAAACTCGGCGTAGTTGCGCGGGTAATCGGCCCCGGCTTTGGGATGGCTCTTTTGTTTGGAGGTGTGCGTTGATTCCACTGCTTAATTGTAGCATTACCGTAATTACGTGAATACCCCATTTGCGGAATGGCAGAAGCCCCCTCTTTTCCGTTTGGCGAGACACTTGAAGAATTCATGCGCGACCTTGAAAACATGCTCAGGGACGCAAAGAATCAACCCGTTCTGGAAGCTGACAAGATCAAGCTTGCCGGCATGGATGACTTTGATTGCGCTACCCTGCTCAAAGGAAAAAGCAAGAAGGTTTCGCTCATTGCACGGCAATGCAGGCTGGCAAACGAGGCCGACAAGCGCGACAGTCTGGATGATTTTGGTGACTGGACTTGAAGCTGGGATGCCGCCATGACCGCAATCGTTATCCCGAAATCAGGATGGGAAACTCGCAACGACACGGCACATTTGCTTGGCTCTCCGGAAAACGCCAAGCGGCTGATGAGCGCGAAAAAACAGGCAGAGACAGAAATTGCGCGGCGCAAGCAAAAAACCGTGATTTGAACAGGGCTTGAAGTGGGTTAGAACATGGCCGAAACAAGCAAGGTGAGTGTTCCTGAAGACGGCATGGGAGAGCGTATCCGCGCCCGCCGCGAGGAAAAGAATCTCACCCAGGAAGCGTTGAGCATTCTCACCAAGTACCCGCAGATAGACCCCGAGGGCCGGGGGCTGTCCCGTCCCTCCATTGTCGGCTATGAGCAGGGAAAGAACTTACCGGATGCGCGCGGTATCCGCTTACTGGCAACCGCGCTGGATACCACACCGAGCTGGTTGGTGCTGGGCAAGTATGATGAGCGGGAACCTGAAGACCCAAGACAAGCACTATTGGATGCGCTGGACAGGTACACCCTTCGCCGGAGCCTTGAGCTTGGCCCGGATTATCAGCTTAGGCAGGCTTTAAGCAGCAAGAAACTAGAAGGGCTGGACTCCACGACTCGCACTGGCCTTGAGATAAAGGCAAGGGAGGAAGCTCTTGCAAAAAATCAGGAAATACATAAACAACGCACCGCTAAATAGTCGCAATTAAAAATAATAGAAAAAGCTCTTGACTATCTGAAATAGTTGAAATACGATTCGTTTATCGTATTAAATAACTATTTAGGAGGTCAAGATGAAACCAGCAATCCTCACCCCTGCGCAGTCTGTTGAAGCGCGGGAAAACCTGAATCTGCAACAGCCTGCCGTGGTGTCCGGGGTCAAGACCCGGTTCCCGGAAATCACGTTCACCAAAACTTACCTGTCCGAGTTTGAGTCGGGCGCGCGCAATCTGCCGCCCAGGACGTTGCGCGCCATGCGTGACTACTACGAGGAGCAGGGCCACGTCTTCAGCGACGCGCCCGAAGCCGCCAACGATCCGCAGGCCGGTGACCAGGTGCGCGTGGTGCGTGATGCGCTGGTGTTGAGCGAATCGTTCACGCACTTTCAGCGCGGCGCCATCCAGGATCGTATCAAGGACTTGCTGGCCGGTTTGCAAGACGGTTTGCGCAAGAAAGCGGCAGAGGGGTTTATTGAGCTCTACGACGACGAAACCGACCTGGCCCGCGATAGAGCCATAGCCTTGCTTGCCGAAGTTGGCGTGCTCTATACCGGGCTATTTGGGAATTGTCCGCTCAGAGCGCCTTCGGAAGCGCTTTTGAAGGCACCGCGCAAAGCCAAAACGATTTCCGACGTGGTGGCGCTTCGCTTTACCGGTGCGCTGCTTTTGACCGAACCGAATCCCCGAAGCGAAAGCGGTGGCGGGGATGCTTCGGGGGGTAGTAGCGATGTTCCGGCTTTGGACGGCGACGGGCAGAAAGCTACTACTTCCCCCGCCACCAACCCCGACAAGAAGCCCGCCAATCTTCCTTGGTTGGCGTAACGCCATGTTCGCCGTCCTGAACATCGAATCGGGCGATTACCACTCTGAATCGCCTGCCCTCAAGCGTGAGTTTAAGCGTGCCGGAATACCCTGGGTAAACGGGAGCATCCTGCCGAGCTTTGCGCGCCCCTATACGCGCTATCGCGACGCCTTGAGACGTTCGCAAAAGGTATCCGACCGCACGGGCTGCGCGTGTGCCGTTGTGCCGCTGGAAGGAGTGTAGCCATGACCGCAAAGACGCTGGTTTTGCAAGCCCTCTCCGAGGCGTTGGAGGAATACACCGCTTCGCCTGGCGATGGATATTTCCAAGGGCGCGTTTCCGGCCTGCTTTCCGCCGCCTTGCTAGGCGACATCATTTCATCCAAAGAGCATGACACGCTTTGTGCGCGGAGCAGTGAAATCGGTCGCGCCTATTCGCGCCAACTCGAAGCGGAGACCGGGGCGTGAAGCTGGCCGCTGCTCGTGCTGCCCGGCGCGCGCTGGGTTTCTTTGCAGACCATGCGCCCGTTCCGCGCCGCCGCCCGTTCCAAGCCGGGCGCGACACCGCGCCGAGTGGGGTACCCGCGCGGCGTGGTTTTTGCCGCGTGGGGGGCGAGGGAACCCGGCTGCGCTGCGCACGTGGCGCCAGAGTGGTTTTGAGGGGTTGCGGCAGCCTGATTTCGCAATTTTTTGCCCTGCTCTTTCGCCCCCCTTTTTTCGTGGCGAGCGTAGTAGCACCGCCTGAATGTGCCATATATGGCACAAACCAATTTTTTCACAGGCAAGCATGGGCATTGATACCGTCAAACTGAAATCACCTCCTTTGGGAGAAAAGATGGTGAGAAGAATCGAGCAAAATTGTAAGCGCTGGCAGCAGGTGGATTACACCGGCGAGATTCTGTACCAGATCACCAAGGGAGAATTGCTTGGATCGTGGGATTCCAGAATCAGCATCCGACCCATGCGTGAGGATTTCATTATCAACGATACCGGGAGGCCTGTGCTTCGTGCCTGCGCGCCATACATCATTCTGGAGTGCTCTGCGGCCAAGGTGTTCAACGGGCACAACATCTACGGCAACCCGGTGGACTTTCGGGCGACATGCCAGGCGCTGATAGACAGGATTGCCGAGATTCTGGCAGTACCGTTACCCAAGGCAGCAAGGTGGACAGTGCGCCGGGTGGATTGGGCAGAAAACTACGCGCTGCCATTCGCGGCGATACAGGAATTTTTCGAGGGGATTTACACCATCCAGTTTCCCCGCCGCAAGGCAAGCAAGTATGGAGACCATGCGGTGTATTTCCCCGGCAGCACAACGACGGTCAAGATTTATCACAAGGGATTGGAGTTTGCCAAGCATGACAACTACCGGATGAAGCGCTTTTTCGCGCTATGGCACTCACAACAGTTTCCCTCCAAGGCGAGGGAATGTGAAAGATGGGTAAGGCGGAAAGTTGCCGCGCTGCAACGGCTGGCAAACAACCGGATGCGGGTAGAGGTAGAGATTCACGCAGACAAGCTGGATGCTGATTTTGGACACCAGCCGCGCGTTGATGAGGTCAATGATGAGTACCTGAAAGGACTCCATGACCGGGAAATCAGGCGGCTATTGAGAGAAGGGAAATCAGGCATGGACACAGTTCGATTGAGCAAGGCAGTTTCGGAGCGATTGAGCGCGATTTATGGCGACACGTTGGGGAATTTACTGCACGGTTTTTGGTGTCAGCTATCAACGCATGGCGAGTCTGAATGCAAGAAGCGATACAAGCAACGGACGTTCTACCGCAACCGCAAGCAGCTTACAGATGCAGGCGTTTCATGGCACTGCACGGACGTGAAACTTATCAGAAGCGTGAGCAGTGTTTTGCCCATTGACTTCACACCCCTTCGCACTGACCCGCGCTTATGCACGGGTAGGGTTCGCGAAAAACCCGCGTTCCTGCTGGATCGCGATTTCATGAAACTGGCGGCGTGACCGCTTAACAAGAAAGGAAGCAATGATGGAAAACGTGTTGATTCTCTCAGCAAGCAAATGGAACTTTACCGATGAAAAAACCGGGGAGATGAAAAAAGGCGTGAGCTTGCATTTTGTCTCTGACTATCGCGAGGATACGGCAACGGAGCTTGGTTTCAAGCCGGTCAAATCCAGCGCGGATGATGCGGTGTTTGATGCCGTGCTGAAAGGCGGTGTGCCGGGCATGTATCGCATTGATACCCGCTCGAAACCGGGAAAGGATGGCAAACCGACGCTTACCGTAGTAGGCGCACAGTTTGCCCGGAAAGTGCCACTGTTTGAAACAGCTTGATCGTTTGAAAACTGGCTGGGGTGTTTGCAGCATCCCGGCCAATTAGCCACCGCGAGTGGAGGCTACATGAAGAATACCACCAGACAGAAAAAATTGCACAAGCAGCCCAGCGAGAAAACCCGCTGGGCATACTACATGCAAGCCATCGAGCCGAAATCGGAAGCCCTCAATAAGGCATTTCCCGGCTATCACCCGCAGTGGGTGCAGATGTCGCAGATGATGACCATCGGCCCGGAAAACTTCATGTTCGCGCGCCTGGCGCTGGGCATGACACAGGAGCAGTGCGCCGCTTATTTGCGCACAACCACAACAACTATTCACAGATGGGAAAGCGGCCTTGCGCCTGTTCCTTTTGCCGAATTTGAGCTGCTGCGCCTGGTGCTGGAAAGCGTGAGCTTCAAGTTTTCACATCCGGAGTGGGATGGCTGGTTTATGAGCCAGAAAGGCGAGCTGGTTTCGCCAATTGCAGGGGACTGTTGTTATACCCCCAGCGACTTGAATTTGCTTCCCTACACCCACGCTAAAAATTCGAGGTTGGCTGGCGAAGTACGGCGCCTCGAAGCAGCGCTAAATTTAGCTGCAGAGGAAAACACCAGGCTGCGCCAGATGTTCTTGTCCCAGGGCGTGGTGGATGAACTGTACAGCCTGCAAGACCGTATGAACGGGCTGATAAAGCAGCTTGCCACTGCGCGCGTTGTACCGTTTCCCGCCGCTGCTGATGTGCCGCTGGAAAAGGCAGCATGAGATCGAGGCGCGATATTGCTCCGTATATGTTTAGCGCGGATTTGGGCGTGAATGCTTCCCTGTCTTTCGGAAAAATCCGCAAGCGCATTCGTATGGTCAACCCGGCATACCGGCCCAGCAGCTTCTACCGCGCGCGCCTTCTGCACAGGCGGGCAGCACGCCGGGCAATGCCGGGGATAGTGAGGCCATGATAACCCTCACCCCGCGCCTGATTCGCTACCGCGATGCCCCGTCATACCTGGGCATGTGCCGTGACGTATTCGATACGACAGTCAGGCCGCGCATTACTGAAATACCAATCGGCGGGCGTGGGGTAGCATTTGATCGGGTTGACCTTGATGCGTGGGCAGAGCAACATAAAAAACTCAACGGCAGGCCGCCGAAGATTGGAGAGCAACCATGGCAACGACCAGAACGCGCGGAATCTCCCTCAATGCAGACGGATCGCGCACCATCAACAAAGTCCACAAAGGAACACGCCTCTTCATCCGGCTCGGAAAAGTTTCCCAGGACGAAGCGGAGCAACGGCTCGCCGGAGAAATCAGGAAGCTCGAATACGAGCGGCATCGTAGAACAAACGTTCGACCGGTGTTTGCAGATTGCGCTGCGCGCTACCTGATCGAATCGCGGAACAAGCGCACTGCTGAACTGCTGGCCTATCACATCGCACTGCTGCTTCCCTGCATCGGCGCGCTGGATATCAGCTATGTTCACGATGCCACGCTGGAAGAATTCAAGGAAGCGCGCCGCCTTGATGGCGTCAGCGCCACCACCATCAACCGCACTCTGGAAGTGGTGCGCACCATCCTCAATCGCGCTGCGCGCGCCTGGCGCGATGAAGCGGGCCAGCCATGGTTGCTTACTGCGCCGCCGCTCATCACCATGGAACAGGAAAGCCGGAGGCCGCCGCATCCGCTGAGTTGGGATGAACAGGATGCCATCCTGCCGCTGCTGCCGGTGCATTTGCAGAACATGGTCTTGTTCGCCATCAACACTGGCCTGCGCGATGAAAATATTTGTGGCCTGCGCTGGGCGTGGGAGACCCCGATTCCGGAAGCGGGGCGTAGCGTGTTCATCGTGCCCGCAGGCGCCTATAAAACCGCCGTGGATCACGTTTGCATCCTAACTTTCATGCAGCAGAAGCGCAGCGCCCCTGATTATGAAATAGGTTCTACTGGGCCTGAACTTATCCACAGAGTAACAGATTGATTCCATGCAACATACGGCTGTTTTCGTAAATGTATTTCACGCTAAACGATGCTGCCTGGCGCATCATCGAAACACAGCGCGGCCAGCACCCGGAATTCGTGTTTACCTACAGCGGCCACCGCGTCGGCACCATGAATAACAACGGCTGGCAGCACGCCCGCGCCAAGGTGGGGCTGGGCGATGTGCGCATCCATGACCTGCGCCACACTTGCGCCAGCCGCCTGCGCCTCGCCGGTGTTCATCAGGAAGATCGTAATGCCCTGCTTGGCCACAAGTCAGCATCAATTCCAGAGCACTACGCCAGCGCTGACATTGGCAGGCTGATCGAGCTGGCCAACCGCGTACTGGACCGGCAGGGAACCAGGACGCTGCTGCGCGTGGTGAACGGGTAAATCCTCGAAATAGTCGCGCAGAAAGTCGCGCAAAGAGAAAATGGGTTAGGCCGTTTCTGACCTAACCCATTGACTAAATGGCGCGCCCGAAGAGATTCGAACTCCTGACCCCTTGGTTCGTAGCCAAGTACTCTATCCATCTGAGCTACGGGCGCGTGTGATTATTGTGCCTGGCGGAGAGGGAGGGATTCGAACCCTCGATACAAGTTTAAGCTCGTATGCGCCCTTAGCAGGGGCGTGCCTTCGACCTCTCGGCCACCTCTCCAGAAGGCCGCGCAGGTTACCGTAATCCCAACCAAAGGTCAAACAATTCGAGACGTGTGTTACTTGTTTTTCCTGAACAGGGCTGATTGCGCGTGTGCGTGCAAGCCCTCCCCGAAAGCTATCTCTGCAGCAATCACCCCCAATGTTTGCGCGCCTTGGGCGGAGACCTGGATCAGGCTGCTGCGCTTCTGGAAATCGTACACTCCCAGCGGTGAAGAAAAGCGTGCCGTGCCGGAGGTAGGCAGGACGTGATTGGGGCCGGCGCAATAATCGCCGAGCGACTCCGAAGTGTAGCGCCCCATGAAAATTGCCCCGGCATGTTTGAGTTTTGGCAGCCAGGCTTGCGGTTCGTCCACCGATAATTCGAGGTGTTCGGGCGCGATGCGGTTGCTGGTGGCGCAGGCTTCATCCATATTTGCAACCGCTATCAATGCGCCGCGATTTTCCAGAGCGGTGCGGATAATGTTGCGGCGCGGCATCTGATCCAGCAGGCGGTCGGCGCTTTGCGCCACAGCCTCAATAAATTTTGCATCCGGCGACAGCAAGATGGCTTGTGCCAGTTCGTCGTGCTCGGCCTGCGAAAACAAATCCATCGCGATCCAGTCGGGGTTGGTTTGTCCGTCGCAAATCACCAGAATTTCCGACGGCCCGGCGATCATGTCTATGCCGCAGGCGCCGAACACGCGACGCTTGGCCGCAGCCACATAGGCGTTGCCGGGACCGACGACCTTGTCCACTTTCGGGATGGTCGCCGTGCCATAGGCCAATGCCGCCACCGCCTGCGCGCCGCCGACCGTAAATACGCGGCTTACGCCGGAAAGATAGGCTGCCGCCAATACGAGCTGGTTCTTTACTCCATCCGGTGTGGGCACCACCATGACGAGTTCGTCCACCCCCGCCACTTTTGCGGGCAGCGCGTTCATCAGCACCGAGGACGGGTAGGCCGCCTTGCCGCCCGGCACATACAGGCCCACGCGATCCAGCGGCGTGACCTGCTGGCCGAGCAGCGTGCCGTCCGCTTCGGTGTAGCTCCACGAGCTTTGCAATTGTTTCTGGTGGTAAGAGGTCACGCGCTGCGCGGCCTGCTCCAGTGCCGTGCGCTGCGCGGCAGGCAGACCAACGAATGCGGCGCGCAATTCGGATTGCGGCAGCTCCAGCGCGGCGGCATCGCTCGCGTTCAGGCGATCGAAGCGCCGCGTGTACTCGAGCATCGCCGCATCGCCGCGCCGCTTCACGTCGGCGAGAATGGCAGCCACGGTAGCTTCCAGTTTTTCGTCGGCGGTTTCCTCGAAGGCCAGCAGCGCATCGAGTTGCGCCGAGAAATCTGCTTGTTCGGTGGAAAGCCGTCTGATGTTCATTTCGCCACCGCCCTGGAAAAAGCGTCCAGCAGCGGCTGAATCTCCTCGCGTTTCAACTTCAGCGAGGCTTGGTTCACCACTAGCCGCGAAGAAATTTGCGCGATCTCTTCCACCGCCTTGAGGTTGTTCGCTTTTAGCGTATTGCCGCTGCTGACCAGATCAACAATCGCATCGGACAGGCCGACCAGCGGCGCCAATTCCATCGAGCCGTACAGCTTGATCAGATCCACATGCACACCCTTGGCGGCAAAGTGCTCGCGTGCGGTCTGCACGTATTTGGTCGCCACGCGCAGGCGCGCACCCTGGCGCACCGCCGAGGCGTAATCGAAATCGTTGCGCACCGCCACCATCATGCGGCAGCGCGCGATATTCAAATCCAGCGGCTGGTACAGCCCGATCCCGCCATGCTCGTCGAGCACATCCTTGCCCGCCACCCCCATGTCTGCCGCACCGTACTGAACGTAGGTCGGCACGTCGGAAGCGCGCACGATGATGAGCCGCACATCAGCGCGGTTGGTCGGCAGGATCAGCTTGCGCGAAGTCTCCGGGTCTTCGCCCGGCACAACGCCCGCCGCCGCCAGCAGCGGCAATGTTTCCTCGAAGATGCGGCCCTTGGATAAGGCGATGGTAATGGTCATTCGGGTTTGGCAACTTGTCGTATTAAGCCGCGCATTTTACCGTCAAATGCAGGGCAAGATGAAATTCGTCTCATATTGGAAGATGCTCGAATTGGAAGAGGCTCGAATTTGAAGATGAAAAACTCGTGTGGTACTATCGCACGGCCATTTGGCTTAATCAATTTTTTGGGAGATGAACGATGATAAAAGATTTGTTTACTATTATTAGGATTCCCCTCGTTATATTTCCGATTATTTACTTCCTGTTTTATCTGTTCTCGCAGGGCCACTTTGCCTATTGATTAATAGGGTGGCGGCTTTCTACAGCCAGCGCCAGCTATAGGGCGCCTCAAAATTCAGAGTTCGCCCAGATGCCCCGCAAGGGGGCGCCGATCCGCTACGGGCAATAGCAGCCCGTGCGGAGTCGTCAGCAGCCCGCACGTAAATGTGCATGCCTCGGCGTGAAGAACATCGGAAAGCCGTATGCGGGAATTGGGGTTGGCAGGGCTTTTGCGAAGCAAAAACTCGCAAAACCGCACGTACGGTTTGATGAGGGAGGGCAGGCGAGAGCCTGTCCTCTGACCGGTACGGCCAGCGCTCGACCATCATCACCAGTCAGTTGAAGGTGGACGACTGGCGGGCACCTCTATAAATTCAAAATCCTAAGCCAGGCAAAGCGTGAAAAAATTGTTAGATAGTGTCGTCACGAGATATGTTAAAATGGTCCTTTACATAAACTGTGGTGAACGCGAATGGCTGGTGCTTATCAACGACATGACATCTCTGACGCGGCGTGGGCTCTGCTTGAGCCACGACTGCCTGGGCGCAAAGG
>JACRPU010000127.1 GCA_016223025.1 Nitrosomonadales bacterium
AGTGAATGGTGGCGGGTCGAGTTAGGTTTCGCGGTCCGAAGCCTTCAAAAAGTTTCGCGACCTCAGCCCCTGCGCGACAACGCACACCCGTAGTGTCTTTCATTATCGGGGGCGCTGCGCTACTGCTGCATGAAAGTTAGAGCAGAAGGCTGCGTTTTGCCGCATCACCATGCTCGGTCTATTGCGCTTGAGCACCCAGCCCAAGGTTTTGAGCCGCACCCTCACTCATGAAGAGGCGTGGAGCATCTACCGCCAGTATCTGGCCAACCCTGCGGTGTGTTTTCTGGCCGAGCCGGCATCAACAGAAGCGCAATTTGCCACACTCTCGCTGTCAGGCATCATGCCACATCGCCTCTGGACAGATGCGTATCTGGCGGCGTTTGCCATCGCAGCGGGCTGTCGGCTGGTCTCTTTTGATGACGATTTTCAACGCTTCGATGGCCTGAACTTTCTTCACCTCGCTCTGCATCCGCCTTCATAGCCTCCATGCCCGCATTCATCGAAACCCAGTTTCCCATCGCTCGCCTTTCCGCTGAGGCTTACAAGGAACGCAAGGCAAATAATGGGCAGACGCTCACTCGCCTCGGCAAATGGTGGGGGCGCAAGCCGCTGGTGCTGGTGCGCGCGGCCATCCTCGGCATGTTGATGCCCGCATCAAATAATCCGAAAAAAGACCGGGAAATCTTCCTCAGGATTTTGACGATGGACGACGACGGCACCTGGCAACGCTGCAAGGGCGAAATTCCTGCGGCAGCTTGGCGCGAGGCCGCTGCGCCGGAAATTCAGGACGAATACTTCGGTGCCCGTGGCTTCAAGCAAGGCATGACCGACGAGGAAAAAGAAGAAGTTTGCGCCCAAATCTGGGAAGCACTGTCTGCGGTACAACAACAGCAACTCGACGCACTGCGCAGACGCCCGATCAATGACCTCGCCACCTTTGATGCGCTGCCTTACGCGGAGCGCATCACGCATTGCGACCGCCCTGAAAACATCACCGGCCCGTCCGCAACGGCATGGACAGAGATTAACGCCCACCTCGGCACCGCCGCCACAAGTTTGGCGGAACTGGTCAAGCAACTCGGCAGCGCACTTTCGGTCACACGCCGCGCGTGGGCGATAGCTTCTGCGGCGGTGGTTCCATTCGCCGTGCGCGCACGCAATGAGAAGAGCGACTTCCAGGCCGTGATCGAACGCGCGCTCGGCATTGCCTGCGACTATCTGGTGCCACGCGGTCTGGATAATTCATGGCGCGACTTGTCGCTGGCTGAACGTTACTACCTGCGCGCTCTGGACATCGAATCGCGCGGCGAACGGCGCAAGGGCATGTATGAAGAATTGGCGCGCGGCTTTGGCGTGACCGACATCAGGCCGCTGCTGAAATCTGACAAGGCCAACGGGGCGCGCATGTTCACCCCAAGCAGCTTGGAGGCGAGTTTGCTCGCGCCCATCGGCGGCGCTGAAACCAATGCGGCTGCGTTGCCATCCCGCCGTGGCCGTGCCGGTGCGGCAGGCACGCACCCGTTCGCCGCCTCACCCTTGCGCCATCTGATGTTCGCCGTGCGCGAAACCGCCGCCGCCGACCACAGCCCGGAACCGGGCCGCCAATATCTGCGCGACACCTTCGGTCAAGGTTACTGGACGCAGCGCGAACCCGACAATTGTTGGCCCGACAATTGTTGGCTTTGATTTGAATATGCGAAAGGTTTATCTTTAACGTGAATCTCGCGCAGCGAGGGCTTTCCGTACCGAAGAGGCGAAAGAAAAGGCGCAACGAGTGGCATCAAAACAAAAAATCGTGGCAGTGCTCTGCCTGTTGAGTGCCGCGATGGTGTGGGGGTTGATGTGGTATCCCTACCGGGTGCTGCAAGGCGAGGGAGTTTCGGCTGAACTGGCCACGCTGCTGAGCTATGCGCTGGCGCTGCTGCTCGGCGTTTTGATGCTGGGGCCGGTGTGGCGGGAATGGCGCATTGCCGGGTGGTGGGGGATCGGCCTCACCTTGAGTGCGGGCTGGACCAACCTCGGCTATGTGCTGGCGGTGCTGGGCGGCGAGGTGATGCGCGTGCTGCTGCTGTTTTACCTCGCGCCCCTGTGGACGGTGGTTTTCGCGCGCGCGTTGCTGGGCGAAAAACTTGACCGTTACGGTTACGCCGTCATTGCGCTGTCGCTGGGCGGCGTGTTCGTCATGCTGTGGCATCCGCGCCACGGCATGCCAGTGCCGCAGAATGCGGGGGAGTGGATCGGGCTGTCAGCGGGGCTGACTTTTGCCTTGACCAACGTGCTGGTGCGGCGCACGCAACACCTGAGCGTCACTTTCAAATCGGCCAGCGTCTGGTTCGGCACCACCCTGCTCACCCTGCCGCTGATGCTGTACCAGGGCCAACTGGCGAGCGAACTGCGGGCGGTCAGCCTGTATGCCTGGCTGCTGCTTGCCCTGCTGGGGCTGGTGCTGTGCGCCACCAGCCTGGTGGCACAACACGGGCTGACCCACCTGCCCGCCAACCAGTCCATCATCCTGTTCCTTTCCGAACTGGTCATTGCCGCCGCATCATCGTATTTGCTGGCAAACGAGGTGATGGGCCCGCGCGAAATCATCGGCGCGGCGCTGATCGTGTCGGCCAGTCTGCTTTCGGGGAAAATACACGCCGGGCCGGAAAAATCCTGATCGTTATATTGCGAGCTCAAGCCATGAAAAACCAAGTCACCATCGGAACCCCGCTCAGTCCCCACGCCACCCGGGTCATACTGCTCGGCAGCGGCGAACCGGGCAAGGAAGGGCCGTAGGATGTGGTGAGCCTGCGAACCGCATCAATCGCGAACGATGCGGTTCCTCCGCCTGTCAATTCTGCATCGAGCTTGCTCGATAATCCTAACGGTCATGGCGCAGGCCACCCCAAAAAATGAATCGTCTGCGCCCTGACCGTTCCCCTCGCTCTACTCTCTCCCGGAGGGAGAGAGGGCGAAGCCCTCGCTGCGCGAGATTCACGCTAAGCCGGACGAGCCGGAACCAAACGTAGGTGCGAATTTATTCGCACATCAGGGTAAATTTGTTCTCGGAAAAAAGTGTAGTGGGTAAGCGTCCGTTGATTTATAACAAATTTGCGAGAACAAATTTACCCTGATTCGCACATGGCTTGGTGTTCGTGCGAATAAATTCGCACCTACGAAAATCTGCTCAATAAATGTGAAGAGTTGACTCATAAGGGACTGAAGTTTAGACACACGCCGCTGCCTGCCGCCCTGATTTTTTCATGGCAGCGCTGCACGACAAACACAAAAAACTACGATCCGACACCGACAAACGCGATGCCGCACATCTCAACACCGCAAACGCTGATCCTGGCCGGGAAAAGGCATCACGAAATTCCCCGACGTCGGGTCGCAGGCATCCCGCACTCGAAGCCCGATAAATTGGATGCGCATCCACTGCCCGAAAAGCCCCGCCGTGATCATCGCGCCCTTGCGCCAAGGCGCGATCTCCATCAACGGGAAGGGTTCCCACAACTTCAGAGCGAGCAATTGCGTCAAGGCATACGC
>JACRPU010000008.1 GCA_016223025.1 Nitrosomonadales bacterium
CTAGTCTTACTGTGTCATTAAACATGTCTACCCCCACCGCAGCAAGGGCATCGCTGAAGCGCTCCGGCGATTGCTTGCGCGATGAGATGCCGCAGCGCTGGAATGGAGTCCGGCACATGCCGCTGCGCCCGCCCGGCTACCGCGAGGGACGTAATCTTCGGGTAAGGAAGATGTTTTTGGTATGGCGCGGTTTTTTTGGGAGCCGCCATGGCCGAGACGCCGGGCAACGAGAAAGCCGTAGGCCGCAACGCACAGGGTGGCGTGGTGGTGGAAGCCCTGCCAGTTCCGGCCCTCGTAATGCGAGAGGCCGAACTCCTGCTTGAGCTCCTGGTAGTCCCGCCCGATGCGCCAGCGCATCTTGGCCACGAAGACAAGCTGCTCCGGCGTGGCCCAGGCCGGGGCGGTAGAGAGAAAGTATTTTGTCGGCTCGGCTTCTCCTTCCGGCCATTCGATCAGCAGCCATTCCTCGGGGCGCGTTTCGAGCCTAACTTTCATGACGAAAGACGACACCCCTGATGATGAAATGTTTCACGATTGTGTTCCACGGTTATCAACAGGATAGATATCTGATGTGTAACGAATAAGCGTCATTTTGCGAAAGTTATTTCACGCTAAGATAATCCCGGTGGGCGGGGCGGGCGCGCACGGCGGCAAAACGGGAAGACAGGCCGGCATTGCTACCCTCGCGCCAGGTGACAGAGCGCCAGGCGGGCTTTGGCAATGCCATCGCCAGCGCCTTCACTGAAACCGGCGCATTCGGGTGCCCGGCCAGAAGTTTTTCGGAGCCGGGTTCCCGGCGCAGCCGCGTGGGGCGTATGCCGCGACCGGACCAAGGCTTGGGCGGCAGCGGCGCGGTATCCGGCGCCCATACCGTGGTGGCAGGGCGGATGCCGACCGCGTAGAGCATACCCAGTTCGGTGATGCCGTCACGGAAGGCGGTTTCGTCGCCATACCCCGCGTCCGCCAGCACAACGCCCATGGGCACGCCCAAAGCTGCGGCCTGGCGCAGCTGCTCCAAAGCGATCTCGGGTTTGGTCGCAAACGCGATGCCGTCGGGGACACCCGCCGTCTCGCGCCGCACCGGGTCGTCCGCCCAGTCTTTGGGAAGGTAAAGCTGGTATGCGATGGGGATGCTGCCCCGCTCGCTTGCCAGCGACAGGCTGACCGCCACCTGGCAGTTGTCCTGCTTGCCGAGCTGGCCGCAATACTGCCGGGCGACGCCGACCGAACACTTCCCCTTCTTCGGGAAGCCCGTGTCGTCGATGATCCAGTAGGTTCCGCTATCGAGCCCGAGCGCGGGCGCAACCCAATCGCGCACGCGCCCCATGACCGCAGTGTCCGACCACGCGGACTTGGCCCCGAAATCGTGCAGCGATTGATGCTTGGCCGCCACGTGCAGCGGGTCGGAGCAGGCCGCCAGCGGCTCGATGCTCTTGCGCGCGATCGGCAACATCAATCCCCGGCAGTAGTCCTTCAAGCCGACGCGTGAAGCTTGTGCGTGATTTGCGCTTCCACCCCCGCATCCAGCGCGGCGCCCGCGATGATTTTCTGGAACAGGTCGTCGCTGATGCCGCCGGAGCATGAGAAAGTGGAGAGGGTGCCGCCCGGCCTGAGCAGTTTGAAGCCGAGCAGGGCGATATCCTTATAGCCGCGCGCGGCCTTTTCGGCGAAGGCGGCGGTGGGGGCGAACTTGGGCGGATCGAGGATGACGAGATCGAACGAGCGGTTCTGGTCGCGCAGTTTGCGCAGCGCGGCAAACACGTCGGCGCATTGCCATTCCGCGCGGCCGGCATCCAGGCCGTTGAGCACAACATTGCGCCGCGCCAGCAGCAGCGCCTCTTCCGAAGAGTCGATTGACAGCACCGATGCGGCGCCCCCGCGCAGGGCATACACCGAGAAGCCGCCGCTGTAACAGAAGCAGTTGAGCACCTCCCGGCCTTGCGCCAGCGCGCCGATCAGCGATCGGTTGTCGCGCTGGTCCAGATAGAAACCGGTTTTTTGCCCGCGCGCCACGTCCACCGCAAAGCGCAGGCCGCGCTCTTCGATAACCGGGGAATCCGGCAGGCTGCCGCGCAGCACGCCATTCTGTTCCGGCAGCCCTTCCAGCGCGCGGGAATCCGAATCGGAACGCTCGTAAATGCACGCGGGGCCGCATAGCTCATGCAAAATATCGGCGCAGGTATCGCGCCATCGTGCCGCCCCGGCGGCGCCGATCTGCATCACCAGCACGTCGCCGTACCGGTCCACGACCAGCCCGGGCAACCCGTCCGATTCGCCATGAACCAGACGCATGGCGTTGCCGGATCGCGCGATGTTCAGCGAGCGGCGCACCGCCAAAGACCGGGAAATCCTGCCCCGGAAAAAATCGGCATCAATGGCATGCTCTTCCTGCCACGACCAGACGCGCGCAGCGATTTGCGATTGCGCGTTGTAGGCGGCGCGCCCGAGAAAGGCGCCCCGCGCCGAACGCACATCCACGGTGTCGCCGCCGGCGGGCGCTCCCTCCACACTTCCGATTGCGCCGGAAAATATCCAGGGGTGGCGGCGCAACAGAGATTTTTCGCGGTCTGCCTTGAGGAAAATGGTGGCGTATTCCGCGCTCTTTCCCGACCTTCCGCCCGCTCCTCCCGGTTTGTGCGGAAATGGCGGGGATTTGTGGTTTTGCCGGCTCATGTTTTCCTTTTGGCGCGCGGATGCGCCGTATCGTAGATTTTGCTGAGATATTGAAAATCCAGGTGGGTATAAACCTGCGTGGTGGCGATGCTGGCATGGCCCAGCATTTCCTGCACCGCGCGCAGATCGCCGCTGGATTGCAGCACGTGCGAGGCGAACGAGTGGCGCAGCAAGTGCGGGTGTACGCCGCTGCTGATGCCTTGCCGGATGCCCCATCCCTTCATGCGCAACTGCACCGCGCGCGGCGTGAGGCGGCGACCGTTCCTGCCGACAAACAGCGCAGTCTCATCCGGCCCCGCCAGTTGTGCCCGCACCGCCAGCCAGGCTTGCAGCGCGGCGGCGGCATGGCTGCCAACCGGCACGATGCGCGTCTTGCTGCCTTTGCCGGTAACGCGCACGGCGCCATCGTTGAAGTCCGGCGCGGCACGATCCAGGCCGACCAGTTCGGCCAAACGCAAGCCGGACGAATAGAACAGCTCGAACATCGCCTTGTCGCGCACGGCCAACGGGCCGTCGCTGACGGGTAATTCCATCATGCGCGCCGCCTCGTCGGGGGAGAGCGCATGCGGCAGGTTGCGCGCCGATTTGGGCGCGCGCCACCCGGCGCAGGGGTTGTTTTTGAACTGGTGGTCGCGTATCAGATAGGCGTAAAAACCGCGCCATGCCGACAGCATGCGCGCCAGGCTTTTGCCCCCCAGCCCGCCGCCGTGCAATTGCGCGACGAAGCGGCGGACGTGGTGGATTTTCAGCTCGCCCAGCGGGGTGGCGTCAGCGAGCTCGAACAGGCGGCGGATATCGCGCGCGTAATTTTCGGCGGTGAGATTGGAATAGCGGCGCTCGTTGCCCAGGTAGGCGAGGAAGCCATGCAGATAATGCTGGTTGGGCGATTCGGTCTGCGCGGTTTCTCCCGGCATTTCAGAGGCGCGGTTGCAGCGCGGCGCTCACGATTTCCGCGATGCGTTGCAGGAACTGCGTCCCCATCTCGGGATAGAAGCGGTTCGCGTCCTCGCTGGCGAGAATCAGCAGGCCGGCGGATTGCCCGCCCTCACGCAGCCCATGCAAGGGGGGCGCATCGGGGCGCCCAACGGCTTCGCCGCCACCCTCTCGCAGCGGCAGATAGGCGAACGACTTCAGGTGCGGCGCGCTCTCGCCGAACCAGCCCGCCGTGCCATGCACCGCGCGGTGCGCGCACACCGGTTTTTGCTGATCGGCAAACGCCAGCACCTCGGCGCTGGGCGGCATGCCCTTCCAGACATGCAGGGCGACATGCGGAACGGAAAATATCTCGCGCAGGTTGCGCGTGATGGATTCCTGCAAACCGATCAGGTCGCGCGCGCCGAACAGCGTCAGCGTGAAACGGTGGACCTTATCCTGCAAGGCATCGTTCTCCTTGCCGTATTCCACCATTTCGCGCAACCTTTTTTCCAGCCCCTTGTTGTTTGTGCGCAAGGTCAGCATCTGCCGCTCCGAAAGCGAAATGGTGCGCCCGCCGTGGGGGTGCGGAAGGGAGATTTCCGCCAGCATGTCGGCGTGGGTCTCGAAAAACTGCGGGTTGTTCTGCAAGTACGCTGCGATGTCTTCGGCTCTCATTTGCTGGCTCTCACAATAGAATTGGTTACAGGTTGATTTCGCCTTCAAATACGGTGATTGCCGGCCCGGTCATCCATACCGGCGCGCCCTCGCCGGCCCATGCAATGCTCAGCACGCCACCCCTGGTTGTCACCTGCACGCGCTCATCCAGCAGGCCGCGCCTGATGCCCGCCACGGCGGCGGCGCACGCGCCCGTGCCGCAGGAAAGCGTTTCGCCGGAGCCGCGCTCGTACACGCGCAGCTTGATGTGGCCGCGATCCAGCACCTGCATGTATCCCGCGTTCACCCGCTTGGGAAAGCGCGGATGGTGCTCGATCAGCGCGCCCTGTGTGGCGACCGGCGCGCGCTCCACGTCTGCCACCACCTGCACCGCGTGCGGGTTGCCCATGGAAACAGCGGTGATCTGCACAGTTTCCCCGCCCGCATCGAGCGGCTGGACAACGGCGTCAAGGCAGGTGATGAACGGGATACGCCCGGCCTCGAAAATCGGCGCGCCCATATTCACCGCGACGCGGCCATCTTCTTCCAGGCGCGGAGAAATCAACCCGCTCTGGGTTTCCACCACGATTTCGCGCTTGTGCGTCAGCCCGTGGTCATGCACGAAACGCACGAAGCAGCGCGCCCCGTTGCCGCATTGCTCCACCTCGCCGCCATCGGCGTTGAAAATGCGGTAGCGGAAGTCGGCGTCCGGATACCGCGCCGTTTCCACCAGCAGAATCTGGTCGCAGCCCACGCCGAAATGCCGGTCGGCCAGCAGGCGCAGTTGCTCCGGCGTAAGCTGGATGCGCTGGCGCACACCGTCGAGCATCACGAAGTCGTTGCCGGCGCCATGCATCTTGGTAAATTTCAGCAGCATTGCAGTTCTTTGTGCCGGAAACAATGTATTGTGTGGTCGTTCACCATGCCGGTCGCCTGCATGTGCGCATAACAAATGGTCGGGCCGACGAACTTGAAGCCGAACCGTTTCAGCTCCCTGCTCATCGCGTCCGACTCGATCGTGCTCGCCGGGATTTCGGCAAGGCCGCGCCAATGGTTCTGCCTGGGTTTGCCCCCCACAAACTGCCAGATGAACGCGTCGAAACTCCCATATTTCTCCCGCACGTCGAGAAACTTCTGCGCGTTGTTGATGGCTGCTTCCACCTTGGAGCGGTTGCGCACGATACCGGGGTTTTGCAACAGCGATTCTATTTTACTCGCGCCGTAGCGCGCAACGCGAGCGGGATCGAAATGATCGAAGGCGGCACGATAGTTTTCACGCTTGCGCAGGATGGTGATCCAGCTCAGCCCCGCCTGCGCGCCTTCCAAAATCAGAAACTCGAACAGCGCGCGGTCATCGTGCAGCGGCACGCCCCATTCTTCGTCGTGGTAAGCGCGGTACAGAGGATCATCACCCGCCCACGCGCAGCGTGGCCCGCTCATTCCGCTCCCCCGCACAAACGGGAATAGTCCCGCCAAATGCAGCGGTTCATCACTACCGCGATGCCCGCCGCTCGCGCCCGTTGCGCCGCCTCTTCGTGGATGACGCCTTCCTGCAACCACAAGCGCGGGATGCCAAGCGAGATGCAGCTTTCGACAATGGCGGGCACATGCTCGGCGGCACGGAACACATCCACTATATCCACCCTCAACGGCAGGCTCTCCAGATCGGGATAAGCTTTTTCCCCCAGCACCTCCAGCATCAGCGGTCGCACCGGCACGATGCGGAAACCGTAGCCTTGCATGGCGCGCGCTACCCGGTAGCTTGGACGCGACGGATTGGGCGACAACCCCACCACCGCGATGGTGCGGATGCCGCGCAACATCCGGCAGATCATGTCCGGATCAGGATTGGTAAAAGACATGGCGCATCATACGGGTTGCCTGGCACTCACGATAGCATTTCTCTGTTGCGGCAGGCAGGGCGGCATGAGCAAGGAATACCGTTACGCGCCCGTAGCCCGGCTCGCTTCCGGAAGTCGTGTCGGAAATTTAGATGGTTATTCAGGCGCGGTAAGGTAAAATGATCCCAAGTCACATTTTGGTTTTTGGGCTCATTTCCTGCTTTTTTCAAAGCACGCGCTCGTAGCTCATCTGGATAGAGTACCAGTTTCCGAAGCTTATGGTCATTTTGACACAATGAAGTAAAATGGCTATTGGTTCACTTTGCGGATTTGGTGACTTTTCCGCAACCTTTCAAAGTACGCGCTCGTAGCTCAGCTGGATAGAGTATCGGTTTCCGAAGCTTGGGGTCATTTGAGCGGGTTGATGTAAAATGACCTTTAGTCTCATCGCAATTTTCTGCATAAAGCGCCCGTAGCTCATCTGGATAGAGTGACAGTTTCCGAAGCTGTAGGTAGTGGGTTCGACTCCCGCCGGGCGCGCCAATTTCAGACTTGAGGCCATAAGACCGATAGTCACGCATCCGGCAACAAAGTTTTCCGTGCCCATTCTGTGCCCAAATTGCGCCCATTCTGTGCCCTCAAAAATTTTGAAATTATGGAATGTGACGCATTTTGACGTTTGGTTACCGCGCCCTCGCAGAATCCAAGGTTAATGTAGCGATATTGTCACAGATTGCCCGTGTGAGATTCAAAGGGCCCAAACTGACTGTTCTTCAGCCAATGCCGACCGTCTCAGATAATTTGATTCGGCTGGCTATGAATGCCTGCTTTGCGTCATGCTATTAGCATGACGCCACAGCCGCACCGTGCGGCTATTCACCTATCAGCACTGCTGGCGCTGATATTTGGCGGCTACCTCTACTCAATGATTTTTCTACAGGAAAATTCCGCGGATTCAATTTTGAAGTGCAACGCCTGACTTGAAGAATACCTGACTGGGTGTCTGGTATCCAAGCCGTTTTCTCGGTCTGTTGTTCAATCGTTTCATCGCGTGGTCGATCTCCTGTTGCGTGATAGTGGTGAAGTCCC
>JACRPU010000132.1 GCA_016223025.1 Nitrosomonadales bacterium
CACCGCTTAATCGCTCACATCACTCGCCTCCCTTCGCTCTGGCTTGCGACAGGCCAGAATTTGTTACGTCCCGTGAGTGGTGTCTTTCACGCTAAGGGGCTGAAGCCCCAACAACACACGCAGGCTGGTTATCCCGGAGGGCGAGGGGTACGGTATGCCCCCGCTGCGCGAGATTCACGTTAACGGCCTCTCAAATCAGAACCTCACGGTTTCACCCGCCAGTTCTTCCAGCTTGCCGAACAGCTCGCTTCCGTCACGGTTGCTCAGCCAACGACCATTCTGGTAGGCATAATGAAATCCTCCGGTTCTGGCGGCAAGCCAGATTTCCCGGTTGGGGCCGTGGCGGTTGATTACGATTTGCGATCCGCCCGCAAGTTCCAGTTCCAGCAGCGGGCCGTTGCGGCTGCATGCGATCTCCGCGCCGCCGGCATCTGCGGATTGTTCAATACGCTCGAATGCCGCATCGGCCAATTCGTTGAATTCACTTTCCGTCATATAATCCCGCCTGTTTCTGTTTGTGAGACCCGGATCATGCGTGCGCCAATTTCCGCTGCAGTTTGCATTATGTTGCTGTTGGCCATGTTGCTGCAAGGTTGCGGCCACAAAGAGCCGCTGTTCTTGCCGCCATCACCCCAACCCGGCCAGGCCAATTAACATGGCCGGCTATTTCAGTTTCCAGAACGGCCAGCTTTGCGCCGAGCAGGTGCCGCTTGCCGAAATTGCGCAGCGTTTTGGCACGCCATGCTATGTGTACTCCCTCGCTGCGCTGGCAGATGGCTATCGCCAGTTCGAGTCTGCCTTGGCCGGGCGCGAGCATCTGATCTGCTATGCGGTGAAGGCCAATTCCAACCTGGCCATTCTCCACCAGTTTGCCAGGATGGGTGCAGGGTTCGATATTGTTTCCGGCGGAGAGTTACAGCGGGTGCTGGCAGCAGGCGGCAGCGCCGGCAAAGTGGTGTTCTCCGGCGTAGGCAAGACAGTGGCAGAAATGCGCTTGGCTCTCGATGCGGGAATCCTGTGTTTCAACGTGGAATCGGAAGCGGAGCTCCTGCGTCTGAACGAGGTAGCCCGCGACAGGGAGCGCACGGCCCCGATCAGCCTGCGCGTGAACCCGGATGTGGACGCCGGGACGCATCCCTACATTTCCACCGGGCTGAAGCAGAGCAAATTCGGTGTGGCCTATGCCGAGGCTCTGGCACTGTACCGCAAGGCGAGCGAATTGCCCCATCTTCGCGTGACCGGAATAGATTGCCATATCGGTTCGCAACTGACCGAGGCCAGCCCTTTCATCGCGGCGGCGGAAAGGGTGCTGGCGCTGTTGGAGCGGCTTTCGGCTGAAGGCATCGCGCTGGAGCATATAGACTTGGGCGGCGGTTTGGGCATCCGTTATGCCGATGAAACTCCGCCCTCCATCAGCGGCTATGCCACCGCATTGCTCGGCGCTTTGCGCGGGCGCGGCGAAAAGATCATTCTCGAACCAGGGCGGGCGCTGGTGGGCAATGCGGGAGTGCTGCTGACATGCGTGGAGTATCTCAAGCACGGCGAGGAAAAACATTTCGCCATCGTGGATGCGGCGATGAACGACCTGATGCGCCCGGCCTTGTATGACGCCTGGCACCTCATCCAGCCGGTGCAACCAGGCGCCCTGCCGGCACGTCAATACGATGTGGTGGGGCCGGTATGCGAAAGCGGAGACTTCCTCGGCCATGCCCGCAACCTGGCCATCTCGCAGGGCGATCTGCTGGCGGTGATGTCGGCGGGCGCATATGGCATGAGCATGAGTTCCAACTACAACTCGCGCCCTCGCGCAGCGGAAGTCATGGTGTCCGGGGCGACCGCGCAACTTGTCCGCGAACGCGAAACAGTGCAGCAATTGCTCGCGGGCGAAAAAACTTTTTTGTTGTAAAACGCAAAAATATGTGAGCAACAGGGTAAATTTGTTCTCAAAAAAATCATAGAAGGGTGGGTAGACAGCTTTATCGTCTGCCCGCGCGGCTTGCGTGTCCGCGTGGGCACAAAAGCGTGCCCACCCTTTGTTTTAAACATAATTATTTGAAGAACAAATTTCCCTGGCGCGAGCAATGATGCCTTGCCTTGATGCCTTGCCTTTGACAAGCCGGTCAAGAACACGGATAATCGCGTGTTCTTTTTGGAGGGATTCCCGAGCGGTCAAAGGGATCAGACTGTAAATCTGACGGCTCTGCCTTCGAAGGTTCGAATCCTTCTCCCTCCACCAAACAGGCTGGCTCTGCAACTTGAATTTTGGATTTGTTGGATTGGGAGTTTGTGACAACGGGTTGGCTGGGCTGGGTGTTGACCAGACAGGGAGCGGCCAGGCTGGGAGTTGGCTGGGTGGGCGTCGCATGCTTGGTCGCGGGGCCTTGTTACTGTTGGCGGCAAAGCGTGCGGGTGTAGCTCAATGGTAGAGCAGAAGCCTTCCAAGCTTATGACGAGGGTTCGATTCCCTTCACCCGCTCCAGAGTTTTTAGGGCGCCTCAAAAAATTCAGAGTTCGCCCAAATGCAAGGCGCAGAAGTGGGGTAAGCAGGCAAGCCGAGCAGCGGCTGCCCGCAAAAAATTTCGCAGCGCCGCATATATTTTGATATGCCAGCAAGAAATTTTTTCTGCAGCGCCGCAGTTGGGATGAAATGTGGGTTTTTAGAGGTACCCTTTAGTTGGCCCATGTGGCTCAGTGGTAGAGCACTCCCTTGGTAAGGGAGAGGTCGCGAGTCCGATTCTCGCCATGGGCACCAAATTATTGTTGGGTTCTTTTCGTTAAATTTTGTTGATGGGGAAATAATAATCATGGCAAAGAGCAAATTTGAGCGCACCAAGCCGCACGTGAACGTGGGGACGATCGGGCACGTGGACCACGGCAAGACCACCCTGACGGCGGCGATCACCACGGTGCTGTCGAAGAAATTCGGCGGCGAAGCCAAGGCC
>JACRPU010000130.1 GCA_016223025.1 Nitrosomonadales bacterium
GTCACGTTTGATCGGCTTGAAGCGGCTCATAAAATGTTGCTCAACTTATTGATTAACAAGCGCAATTATACCGCACCGCAAATGTAATCGATTGGTTTTCCTACGATTTTTTTTATCGTAGAAGCCAGACAGGCTGCTAGGAACGGCACCGCCGCCGGTTCCGAAGAAAAACCCAAGAGCAGCGTCTTGTCGCTGGGTGTCGTATTCAGGTTCTAGACAGGTTTATGCACCGCAAAAAAGCCGGGGGCAACCCCGGCTTTTTTTGCGCGCGCAGCATGGGCAGGTTTTCCGGCCTCATCGCGGAAGGCTGCGGGGAGTTCGCGCCTCGATAATATTTTCCAATCGTAACGAGCCTCGCCATGCACCCTGAACGCCCTGCTCGCAGGGCTTGCGCGTGGCGGTGCCGGAGAGTGTGCCATGCAGAACATCCAGCTCGGCCAACAGGCGGATGGCGCCTGTCCTTGATGCGCCCGCCATCTGTAGTGAACTGCCTGATGCAGCGCGCGTACGCTGCTCGACTTGCGCGGCAATATTCCCGGCTTTATCCACATCTCCGACGGCAAGCTGGGCGATGTCAATGTGCTCGACATGCTGGAATTGGAATCCGTGACGATCTATGTCATGGATCGGGGCTATCTCGACTTTGCGCGGCTTTACCTGATACATCGGACACAGGCCTTCGCAACCAAATGAATCTATTCGAGTTTTACCGGTCAGCCATGATCAAGCATATGCGGCGCGCTAAAATTTTTTTCACGCCTTGCCTGGCTTGGGATTTTGAATTTATAGAGGTACCCAATAGACGGGGGAAGGCGGCAGAAAACAAAAAACCCGCGAATCACCAGGATTAACGCGGGTTTCGTGTACTGCTTTAACGTGAAACTCGCCATGCCCGTTAGACTGGGTAAAACAGGTTATTGGTGGAGGCAACTGGGATCGAACCAGTGACCCCTTGCTTGTCGAGCAAGTATTCTACCGCTGAACTATGCCTCCGGATGCAGGGGCGAATTATAAAGAGAAACCGGGTGATAAACGAGCGTTTTTTGCGGTTCAATAGTGCTCTTGGGCGTAATTATCGAATCTTGTGTATTCCCCCCGGAAAGTCAGGTCAACTTTCCCTATCGGCCCGTTGCGCTGCTTGCCGATGATGATTTCCGCCTTGCCCTTGTCGGGCGAGTCGGGGTTGTAAACCTCATCGCGGTAGATGAACAAAATCAGGTCTGCGTCCTGTTCAATCGCTCCACTTTCACGCAAATCCGACATCATCGGGCGCTTGTTGGGGCGCTGCTCCAGGCTGCGGTTGAGCTGCGACAGCGCCATCACCGGCACGTGCAGTTCCTTGGCCAGCGCCTTGAGCGAGCGGGAAATCTCGGATATTTCGGTGGCGCGGTTTTCGCTCGCTTTGCCGGAAGGCGCGGACATCAACTGCAAATAATCCACGACGATCAGCCCCAGGCCATCGTTCTGCCGGTGCAGGCGGCGCGCGCGCGAACGCAATTCCAGCGCGTTCAGCGCGGCGGTCTCGTCAATAAAAATGGGCGCGTCATTCAAACGGCCCAGCGCGTGCGTCATGCGCGGCCAATCGTCTTCTTCCAGCCGCCCGGTGCGCAGAGTGTGCTGGTTGAGCAGCCCGACCGAGCCGATCATGCGCATGGCCAACTGGGTGCCGCCCATTTCCATGCTGAAAATCGCCACCGGTTTGGCGACTTCCAGCGCCACATGCTCGGCAATGTTGATTGCGAAGGCGGTTTTACCCATACTCGGGCGCCCGGCGACGATGACCAGATCGCCCGGCTGCAAGCCGGAAGTCTTGCTGTCCAGGTCGGTAAAGCCGGTCGCCACACCGGTCACGTCGCTGGGATTGTCGCGCCCCTGCAATGTTTCGATACGCTCCACCACCTTGGTCAGCAGCGGGGGAATGGGGACGAACCCCTGGCGTCCGCGCTCGCCGGCTTCGGAAATCTCGAATATGCGGCTTTCCGCCTCGTCCAGCAACTGGTCCGCATCGCGTCCCGCCGGGTTATAGGCGCTGGTGGCGATGTCGCCGCCGGCCTCGGCCAGCTTGCGCATGATGGCGCGCTCGCGCACGATTTCCGCATAGCGCCGGATATTGGCCGCAGACGGCACGTTCTGCGCCAGCGATCCCAGGTAAGCCAGCCCGCCCGCTTTGCCCAGCTCGGCGTGGCTTTCCAGGGACTCCGCCACGGTAATCGCATCCACCGGCTTGGAAAGATCGTTCAGGCGCGAGATGTGCCGGTAAATCAGGCGGTGCTCGAAGCGGTAAAAATCCTGCTCGCCGATCAGGTCGGTAATCTTGTCCCACGCGCTGGCGTCCAGCAGAATGCCGCCCAGCACAGACTGCTCCGCCTCCACCGAATGGGGAGGCAGCTTGATCGCATCGAGCTGCGGATCCGCGCTGAAAACGCGCGACCCCCTGTCGCCCGAAAGCGATGCGGGGCTATCGGCGGAAGAAACGGAAAGGTTTTGCATGGCGCCGTGTTATAGGTTGCGAACTGGCCGGAGCATTTTACCACTGAGGGGCGCTTCTCCGGCTACCTCTCGATCGGCTGGAGGGGGGACGGGTGGCATAGCGACAATCAAAAGTCTTATAGCCGGAATGAAGGATGCGATGAGAGCAGCACTTTCACCGCCCCGCCGCCGCCTTCATGGGGCGATGTCCCGCAAAATGCCAGCACTTCCGCGCACTGGGTCAGCCAGTGGCGCGTGCGGGCTTTCAGCCCGTTTGGGGCGGAACGCCCCGCAAGGCAGTTGGGGCGGCGTTTCTGTGTACCTGTACTTCAGTACAATTGTGCTACTCGTTGAAATGTGTAGCATCGTCAAAGCAAGGTGGCTGAGCGTTTGCGTTTACTCCGGATAATTTGGTGAGGAGGTGCAAGCCCATCCACACTTGTTGCATGGCATCATTCTTTCTTTCGATGTTTTTTCAAGGGAGATTACAATGAAACAAGTAGTTATGCGCTTGCAAACCAAGCCCAAACTTGCTGCGGCAATCGCTGGCGTTTGTTTTTGGCTGTTGTCGGGTCCGGCGATGGCTTACACCATCAATCTCGTCGGAGCGAATGCAGGCAACACACGCGCTACGGTTCCCGGTTCCAATTTCGCGGGTCCCTCATCGCAGTACGCGAACGGAACCGAAAATGGCCCGGCAGTTGGTGAACTCGCCGGCGCACCATGGTCAGGCTTTCAGACGAACCGTTCGGTAACTGTTTCCGAACGGCTCAATGTTTACGAAGGCTATACCCTTGCCGAAACCTCGTTCACAGTCGGCGCAGGCGGACAAATCAATCCCGCTAATGTGCATAGCTTTAATCTGCATACCGAGGTTGCCAATTGGTCCGGATGTTGTGGGTTAGGGTCGGAAAGTATTCCCAGTGTGGTATTCCGGTTCGATGTGCAGGATGTACCGGCCCCATATTTCAGCGGCGCCACTGGGAATTGGATCTACACCCCCCTTCCCATCTATTACGTTTACGAGTGGGACGCCGAGGCAGTTGCAGCGAATCACTATTGGAATACTGGTAGCAGCTATAGACTTCAAGGAGCAATTGCTCCGGACAGGGGCGGCGACTATTGGTGGACCGATCCGGGCCTGCCCTATGACGGCAATAGTTCCAACGAGGCGTCCTGGGTGGGCACACACGCAGGAAGCCGTTCAGGCGTCTTCTATACTTACACAGGAGGCGACTATACCTTCCAATACGGACTCCAGATGGGCGGTATGGGTTTATATGGATGGCCATCGGTCATGGATATCGATGTCCGACTGGCGTTTTCCGACACGCCGTTTAATTCGATCCCCACCCCCGCCGTTCCCGAACCGGAAACCTACGCAATGCTGCTGGCCGGGCTGGGGTTGATGGGTTTCACGGCGCGGCGCAGGAAACAAGGCGCCTGAGCCAATCTGGTTATAACCCGGATAAACCCCGCTCCAGCGGGGTTTGTTTTTCGGCCAGGCTCAATTTGGCCAGGCTCAATTTGCGGCGCCTGATTTGAGCAGCACTTTCACCGCCCCGCCGCCGCCTTCTCGGGGCGATGTCCCGCAAAATGCCAGCACTTCCGCGCACTGGGTCAGCCAGTGACGCGTGCGGGCTTTCAGCACCCCTTCGCCCCCGCCCGGCTGCCACCCCTTTCCGTGAATCACGCGCACGCAGCGCAGGCCGCGCTGCGCTGCATCGTGCAGGAACTCCTGCAACCGCTCGCGCGCTTCATCGCTGGTAAGGCCATGCAGATCGAGGCTGTCCTGTATCGGGGGGTGGCCGCGCCGCAGCTTGCGCAGAGTCATGCGCGAAACGCCGGAGCGCAGGAATTCGTCGAGCGGCACCTCTCCTGCGCCGTGATCGGACAGGCTGTCCGGAATTCGCGAGGGTTCCGGCTGGGGGGAAATACGGGTTGCGCGGTCGAGAGGCAGGCGGGTTGCCGCACGGTTGGCTGGCGGCAAAGGGGTGACGCCGGCCAGCGCCTGTCGGAACAGCTCGGCATCAACATGCTCGCGCGGTTCCTTTTTTTCTTTCATTTGCTACCCCTTGGCAGCCAGGTATCTGTCCGCATCCAGAGCCGCCATGCAGCCGGTGGCCGCGCTGGTGCAGGCCTGGCGGTAAATCTGATCCTGCACGTCGCCCGCCGCGAACACGCCGGGAATGCTGGTCGCCGTGGCGTTGCCGGCCTGGCCGCCGCGCGTGATGAGGTAACCGCTGTCCATTTCCAGTTGCCCGGCAAAAATCTCCGTGTTCGGCTTGTGGCCGATGGCGATAAATACCCCGGCCAGCGCGATGTCCTGCGTCGCGCCCGTCTGCGCGTGCTTGATGCGCATGCCGGTCACGCCGCTGTCGTCGCCCAATATTTCGTCCAGCACCCGGCTAAGTTGCAGCGTGATTTTCCCCTCGTTCACTTTTTCCATCAGGTGATCCACCATGATGCGCTCGGCGCGGAAAGCGTCGCGCCGGTGTACCAGCGTGACGTGGCGCGCGATGTTGGCCAGGTATAACGCCTCTTCCACCGCCGTGTTGCCGCCGCCGATTACCGCCACATCCTGCCCGCGATAAAAAAAACCGTCGCAGGTGGCGCAGCCGGATACGCCTTTGCCCATGAATTTCTCTTCGGAAGGCAGGCCGAGATATTGCGCCGAGGCGCCGGTGGCGATGATGAGCGCATCGCAGGTGTAGCTGCCCGCGTCGCCGATCAGGGTGAACGGTTTTTGTTGCAGTCTTGCGGTGTGGATATGATCGAAAATGATTTGCGTGCCGAAGCGCTCCGCGTGTTTCTGGAAGCGCTCCATCAGTTCCGGCCCCTGCACGCCGCCGAAATCTGCGGGCCAGTTGTCCACCTCGGTGGTGGTCATCAGTTGCCCGCCCTGCGCCATGCCGGTAATCAGTACCGGCTCCAGGTTGGCGCGCGCGGCATAGACGGCGGCGGTGTACCCGGCGGGGCCGGAGCCGAGAATCAGAAGGCGATGATGTTGCGTGGATTTTTCCATGGCCGACTTTCTGTTTGAATTGAAAACAAGCGCGAAATTTAACAGTGGCGCGCTTGCCTGTCGAGTAAAATGCGCCGGCCATGATTCCCCGCTTGTTTCTCGCGCTGCTGTTGCTTGCCTCGCCACACGTGCGGGCGGCTGATCTGCCCGGCATCCCGCAGTTCATTGACGAGATGGTGGCGAGGCACCAATTCAACCGCGACGAGCTGGAGCAGGTATTCAACCGCGCGCAGCATCGCCAGGCGGTCATAGATGCCATTTCCAGGCCGGCCACCCTGAAACCTTGGACGGAATACCGCGCCACTTTCCTCAACGACAGGCGCATCGGGGGCGGGCTGCAATTCTGGGCGCTCCACGCCGATGCCTTGCAGCGCGCGGAACAGCAATACGGCGTGCCGCAGGAAATTATCGTCGCGCTGATCGGCGTGGAAACCCTGTACGGCAACAACAGCGGAAAATACAGCGTGCTGGATGCGCTGGTCACGCTGGCGTTCGATTATCCGCGCCGCGCCGAATTTTTTCGCGGCGAGCTGGAGCATTACCTGCTGCTGGCTCGCGACCAGAAGCTCGATTTGTTCAAGGTGCAGGGTTCTTACGCGGGCGCGATGGGCATCCCGCAATTCATGCCGGGCAGCTACCGCAAATATGCGGTGGATTTTGGCGGGGACGGCATAACAGACTTGCTGCGCGACCCGCTGGATGCCATCGGCAGCGTGGCGAATTACCTCAGGCAGTTCGGCTGGTCGAACGGCGATACGGTGGCGGCGCGCGCGCGCGCTAACGGTCTGGCGCCGGGATCCCGCGCCGTGGCAGACTGGGCGGCAGTTGGCGTGAGGCTGGAGAGTCCGGTCGCGGCAGACAAAACCGCGCGCCTGATATCATTCACCGTGGCAGACGGCAAGGAATTCTGGCTGGCCTTCGGCAATTTTGATGTCATCACCCGTTACAACAACAGCGATTTCTACGCAATGACGGTGTACCAGCTCGCCGAAGCGTTGCGCGCTGCGCGGGAAACCGGCACGGCGAAATAGCCGCACTTCACTTGCAGCAGGAGCAAAGCCGCGCAACAGGTGGCCGGTTTGGCCGCCGTCAGGCATACACTACCTTCACCGCCTGCTCACCGAGCAACTTGCGCAGACTGTCCATCAAATCGCCATGAAGCGTGACGCGCCATTCCTCGCCCAGCCGCAACTGGGCGCCGCCGGTGGCGTTGCGGTACGCGATCAGCACCGGGCATTTGCCGTCGCGGTAAGTGGCGAGAAGCTCCTTTAACTGCCCCACGCGCACTTTGCTTTCCGCACTGACAGACAGTTCCAGCCGTCTGGCGAAGGTGGAGCGCGCCGAAGCGAAGTCGAACAGCTCCTCGGCGCTCACGCGCATATTGCCGGAAAATTCGTCCAGGCTGGCGCGGCCCTGCACCACCAGCAGTTCGTCTTCTCGTATCCACGGGCGGCTGGCCTCGAAAATTTCATTGAACACGGTCATTTCGAGTTGCGCGCTGCCGTCGTCCAGCGTGACCACGCCCATGCGCCCGCGCCGCGTCTGCTGGATACGCACGCCGGAAACCATGCCGGCCAGCACCACCTGCACCACGCTGTTGCGCCGTCCGCCGCCGTTATCGCCGCCGCCCTGCGCGGCAAGCTGCGGCGTCACGTCGGCGAGTTTCAGCTTGATGAAACGCGACATCTCCTCCGCGTATTCCTGGTAGGGGTGGCCGCTGAGGTAGAAACCGAGCGCGAGTTTTTCGTTCTGCAGTTGTTCGCGCAACGTCCAGCGCTCCACATTGGCCAGCATCACCGGCATCGCCGCGCTTGCGTCATCGCCGAACAGGTTGTTCTGGTTTGCCGCGCGCGCCTGTTGCTCGGCACTACCCAGCGCGGCATCGAGCGAGGCCAGCAATTGATAGCGGTGATCGGAAATGGAATCAAACGCGCCGCCGCGAATCAGCGCCTCGATGGCGCGACGGTTGACAATGCGCTTGTCCACGCGGCGGCAGAAATCGAACAGGTCTGCGAACGCAGCACTTTTGTGCGCCCCGACGATGTTGCTGATTGCGGCCTCGCCGGTGCCCTTGATCGCGCCGAGACCGTAAGCGATAGTCTTGCCGTCCGCCGGGGCGAAGCGGTAGCCGGATGAGTTGATGTCCGGCGGCAGGATGCGCACGCCTTGTTGCAGCGTATCCTGGTAGAAGAAACTGACCTTGTCGGTGTTGTCCATTTCCGAGGACAGCGTGGCCGCCATGAATGCGGCGGGGTGGTGGCACTTGAGGTAAGCGGTCTGGTAGGCAATCAGCGAATAGGCGGCGGCGTGCGACTTGTTGAAACCATAGCCGGCAAACTTTTCCATCGTGTCAAAAATCTCGTTAGCCTGGTTTGCGCCGATTCCATTTTTCGCCGCGCCGCCCACAAAAATCTCGCGCTGCTGCGCCATCTCCTCGGCCTTTTTCTTGCCCATCGCGCGGCGCAGAATGTCCGCCCCGCCCAGGCTGTAACCCGCTACCACCTGCGCCGTCTGCATCACTTGTTCCTGGTACACCATGATGCCGTAGGTGCTGGCGAGAATCTTCTCCATGCTGGGATGCGGGTACACCACGCTTTCGCGGCCATGCTTGCGGGCGATGAAGTTGGGGATGAAATCCATGGGTCCTGGGCGGTAAAGCGCGTTCAGCGCGATCAGGTCATCCAGGCAATCGGGCTTCGCTTTCACCAGGCTGTCTTTCATGCCGCGCGATTCAAACTGGAACACCGCCGTGGTGTTCGCGGTCTTGAAGATGCGGTCGTAAGTGGCCGCATCGTCGAGGGGGACGGCTTCTATGGAGAAGGGGGAGGCCGTTACACGGCCTGTGAAGGGGGAAGGGGAAGAAGCCGTCACCCCGCCGTCGCCCTTATCACTTCCCCCTTCTCCCTTCCCCGATGCATTTACGAATCTTACCGCCCAATCAATGATGGTGAGCGTGCGCAGCCCGAGGAAATCGAATTTCACCAGGCCGGCCGCTTCCACATCGTCCTTGTCGAGCTGGCTCACCACGTTGTCGCTGCCTTCGGCGCAATACAGCGGGCAGAAATCGGTGAGCCGTCCCGGCGCGATCAGCACGCCGCCCGCATGCATGCCGACATTGCGCGTCAGGTCTTCCAGGCGTTCGCCGAGTTCGAGCAGTTCCTCCACGCCTTCTTCGCTGGCGATGACGGCGTTGAATTCCGGTTCCAGCTCGCGCGCCTTCCGCAACGATACCGGCTTGACCCCTTCCAGCGGCACCAGTTTCGACAGGCGATCGCACACCCCGTAGGGAAAATCCAGCACGCGCCCGACATCGCGGATCACCGCCTTGGAAGCCATGGTGCCGAAAGTAGCGATCTGCGACACGCACTCCTTGCCGTATTTCCGCTTCACGTATTCGATCACGAGCTCGCGGCCATCCTGGCAGAAATCCACATCGAAGTCGGGCATGGATACGCGCTCCGGGTTGAGGAAACGCTCGAACAGCAGACCGTAGCGCAACGGGTCCAGATCGGTGATGCCGAGCGCGTAGGCCACCAGCGATCCCGCGCCGGAACCGCGCCCCGGCCCGACCGGCACGCCGGACGGAAAATCCGGGTCGCGGTACGATTTGGCCCAGCGGATAAAGTCGGCCACGATCAGAAAATAACCCGGGAAGCCCATCTTGATGATGGTCTCGATCTCGAACGCCAGGCGCGCGGCGTATTCCGGCAATTTCTCCGCCCGTTCGCGCTCGTCCGGATACAGTTGCGCCATGCGCAACCGCAAACCGCGCCCGGCTTCAGCGCGCAGGAAATCGTCCAGGCTCGCGCCGTCCGGCGTGGGAAATTCCGGCAGATGCGGCTTGCCAAGTTTCAGGGCAAGGTTGCAGCGTTTGGCGATTTCCACGCTGTTTTGCAACGCCTCCGGCAGGTCGGCGAACAGCGCCGCCATCTCGGCCTGCGTCTTGAAATACTGCTGGGCGGTAAATTGCCTGGCGCGCCGCTTGTCGTTCAGCACGTAGCCTTCGGCGATGCACACGCGCGCCTCGTGCGCCTTGAAATCATCAATGGTGAGGAACTGCACCGGATGCGTGGCCACCACCGGCAGCGCCAGTTGCGCCGCCAGTTGCACCGTCTCGCGCAGGTGCGATTCCTCGCGCGCGAAACCGGTGCGCTGCACTTCCAGATAGAACCGGGAGGGAAATAATCCGGCGTATTCCCCGGCAACTTGCCGCGCGGCAGCCCGGTTGCCGTTCAGCAGCGCCGCCCCCACTTCGCCGAGATGAGCGCCGGACAGGGCGATCAGCCCATCGGTGCCGTCGCGCAGCCATTGCTTGCGCAATTCGGGATGGCCGCGGTGCTGGTTTTCACGGTAGGCGCGCGTCAGCAGGTCGCACAGGCGCAGGTACCCCGCATGTGATTGGCACAACAGCAGCAGGCGATGCGGCTGCTCGCGATCGGCCTCGTTGCCGACGAACACATCGCAGCCGATGATTGGTTTGATGCCGCTCGCTCGCGCCGCGTTATAGAACTTGATCAGGCCGAAGACGTTGTTGAGGTCGGTGAGCGCTACTGCCGGCATCCCGCCTGCACGCGCCGCTTCTACCGGCGGACAAACATGAATCTTAATCTGCTTGCCGTCCTTGTCCAGAGAAGGCGAACCATCAGCTTCGGTTTTGCACACCTCCAAATCGAGGCGCACGATCCCATCTACGACGGAATATTCGCTGTGCAGGCGCAGATGGATGAAAGCGGGTTTTGGCATGAGCGGACAGGGCGGCAGGAAGGCCGGGCGACTGCCGGAATTCTACCATTCCCGCCAGCGCGTGCAGCGCAATAAACCCGCCCTTATGCCGGGGCGCTACACTACGCCAGGTCGCGCTGCTTGACGGCAAACAACACCGCAGCCTCGACCCGCGAGGTAAGGTTGAGCTTGGTCAGGATGTGGCGGACATGCTGCTTGACGGTGTCGTTGCTGATCCCGAGCGTCAGGGCAATCGCCTTGTTGCTTTCGCCGCGCGCCAGGAGTTGCAGTATCTCGCGCTCGCGCTCGGTCAGCAGTTCGAGCGAGTTCTTGCTGGCTTGGCCCTGCTGCCCGTTCTGCAAAATATCTATCATTTTTATGGTCATCGCGGGAGCAACCACTATCTCGCCGCCGGCAACCCGCCGGATCGCATCCGCGACATCTTCCGGCGCCATGTCCTTGAGCAGGTATCCGCGTACCCCGGCGCGCAGCGCCTTGGCCAGGTCGGCCTCGGCATCGCTCATGGTCAGAATCACCACCGGCGTCGCGATGCCCTCCTTGCGGATGCGCTCCAACAGGGTAAAGCCGTCAACCGGTTCCATGCGCAGGTCCATGACCAGCAAATCCGGCTGATGTTCGCGCAACAGCTTGATCAGCTCCCCGGCATCCCCCGTGGCCCCGACCACCGTCATTCCGTAGCGGTGTACCAGCAACTCGGTCAACCCGCTGCGGCACAGGCTATGGTCATCAACCAGGGCAACCCGGATTTTTTCGCTCATCTCGTTCATTCCTTGCAGGTGTCAGGGTCGGGAAAGCTCAGACGCACCCGCGTGCCGGTGCGCTCCGAGCTTTTTACTTCGATTTCACCGCCGATGCGCCGCGCGCGTTCGCGCATGATCATCAGGCCGTAATGCCCCTCGATCGGAACGCAGATGCATCCGCCGCTGCCGTTGTCTTCCACGGTGAACACGTAATGGCCGCCGCTGCGGCCTACCGCCAGGCGGGCGCGCGTTGCGCCGGAATGCCGGGCGATGTTTGCCAGCGCCTCGCGCACGATATGAAAAACCTGCAACTCGTGCTCGAGCGGCAGATCGAGATCGGCCACCCAGTTGGCGTATCCCAGGGCGATGCCGGTGTGCGCGCAAAATTCGTTGGCCAGCGCCTGCAGGGCGTGCTGCAACCCCAGCGGATCCATCTGGCTGCGGAAGTGCGTGATGAGTTCGCGCACGGTTTTCTGGCTTCCCTGCAACGCCTCGTCAACATCGCGCGCGCAATCGAGCGCCAGTTGCTCGTCGCGCGTCCGCATGGCCTCCACCAGCAGGCTCATGCGCATCTTGGTGTAAGCCAGGGTTTGCGCCAGCGAGTCATGTATTTCGTTGGCCATCATCTGCCGCTCGGCCATCTGGCTGGCGCGGCGGTTCTCCCGGTTCTGGCGGGTGTTTTCCAGCGCGATGCCGATGAGTTCGGCGAACGAGCGGAATATCCGCGCGACATCATCCGGGACATCCTGGGTGGCGGCGAAAAAAATGGTAAAAACACCAAGCTGGTCACCGTGGTATTGGAGCGGCACCGCGACCACATGTTTGCAGTCGCCGCCGAAAAAATGGCTGCCGTAACGCAGTGCGCAGACGCCGGCGTCGGACGAGCTGACATCCCTGTTGCACACCGCCTTGCCGCAGGCGCCACAGTCGAGGCCGACAACGCTCTCGCGCCGGCAGATTTCTGGCGGAAGGCCGATGGCCCCCACCATTTGCAGCTCCATTCCGTTGGGGGACAACATCCGGACTGCTCCGGCGCTGGCGCCGACCGCCCTGATGATAATGGCGAGGAACCCTTCGAGCAACGCCCACAGCTCTCCGCTCTGGCAGGCGACGGATTCCGGGTCTTTGCAGCCGGGGCCGGGCGCGCCTTCCCCCGCGCCCTCATTTGCAGGTGCGCGGCCCGGAGCTTCGGTAAACTTGACCTGCGCGTGGTTCATGTGGCTTCCGGATGATGGGCAGCGAGTTGCGGCAGGGTTCAAATATTACCAGCATATCCCCCATTTGGGGGATACAGTCTCCCCCGACGTGGCTATAGACATCATGCCCGCCTATTGCGCCTAATGTCACCAGCGCAAAGTTATTCCAAACGCACATGGCGCAGACGATTCATCATTCGGGGTGGCCTGCGCCATGTGCGTTTCCCTCACCCCCGTTCCCCCTCTCCCGGAAGGAGAGGGGTACGGTATGCCCTCGCTACGCGAGATTCACGTTAAACCATGGCACCCGAACTCGTGCCACACGAAAAATGAAGATCTGCATCGTCTCCGACAGCCATGATCGCGCCGAACCGCTTGCCGCTGCCATATCTGCGGCGAAGGCTTTGGGAGCGCGGGCGGTCATACACTGCGGCGATCTGATCGGCGCCCAGACCCTGCGTTCATCGCTCAAGCTCGGCCTCCCGCTGCATGTCGTACACGGCAACAATCTCGGCGATCCGATGGCGATGCAGAACCTGGTGGCGAAGTCTGCCGGGCTGCTCTGCTACTATGGCCTGGATGCCGTGTTGCAACTTGCCGGGCGGCGCGTTTACGCCACCCATTACCCGCACCTGGGCCACGGCATCGCCTGCACCGGAGAGTATGATCTGGTCTGTTGCGGCCACAGCCACGCCGCCGCGATAATCGAACAGCCCAACATCAAGGGCGGCCATACCTTTCTGGTCAATCCTGGCACGGTTGCAGGCATTGATGCGCCCGGCGTTATCGCGCCATGCGCCTGGATTCTGGGCGACCTCGAGCGCATGGCTTTTGAAATCCGCACCCTGGATTGAGGAGAGCGAACTGACATGACCACCCCCATCGCAACCAGCCAGACCATTCTGGTCGTCGGCGGCGGCATCAGCGGCATGACGGCCGCGCTGGAAGCCGCCGAATGCGGCAAGCAGGTCATCCTGCTGGAAAAAAGCCCCACGCTCGGCGGGCGCACCGCCTTGCTCTACCGCTATTTCCCCAAACTGTGCCACCCGGTCTGCGGCCTGGAAATCAATCTGCGCCGCCTCAAGGGCAACCGCAACGTGCGGGTGCTCACCCTGTCCGAGGTATCGCGCATTACCGGCGAGCGCGGCAACTACACGGTGGAGGTCACCGTCTCGCCGCGCTATGTCAACGAGAACTGCACGGCCTGCGGCGAATGTGCCAAGGCCGTGGCAGCCGAGGTTCCCAACCCGTACAACTACGGTCTCGACAAAATGAAGGTGGCTTACCTGCCGCACGACATGGCCTACCCATTGCGCTACGTGCTCGACCCCTCCGCCGTCGGCACGGAGGATGCGGGCAAGGCAAAAGCCGCTTGCAAGTACGATGCGATCAACCCCGACATGAAGCATGAGGAGATGGAGCTGACGGTGGGCGCGATAATCTGGGCGACCGGCTGGCAACCTTACGACGCGGCAAAAATCCAGCCTTACGGCTACGGGCGTTACCCGAACGTCATCACCAGCCTCGAGTTCGAGCGCATGAGCGACCCGCACGGCCCGACCGGCGGCAAGATCCTGCGTCCGTCCGATGGCAAGGAAGCAAAAAATATCGCCTTTATCCAGTGCGCCGGGTCGCGCGACGAGAACCATTTGCGCCACTGCTCGCGCATCTGCTGCATGGCATCGCTCAAGCAAACGCAATATGTGCGCGAAGCCTGTGGCGAAGAGGGCAAGTCCACGGTTTACTACATAGACATCCGCGCTATTGACCGCTTCGAGGATTTCTACCAGAAGGTGCGCAAGGACCCCTCCGTGCGGTTCGTTAAATCCAAGGTGGCGCGTATCGCCCAGGAAAGCAGGAGCGGCGACCTGATCCTGCATGGCGTGGATACGGAGGGCTACCACCGTTATGCCAACAATCACGATCTGGTCGTTCTCGCCGTCGGCATGGCGCCGCCCGTGAAAGGAGTGGACATACCCGCCGAAATACTCGCCGACTCCAGCGGCTTTCTGGAGCCCGGCAGCAGCATTTTCGGCGCCGGATGCGCCTCGGGTCCGCTCGATGTCAACCGCTCGGTGCAGCACGCAACCGCGGCAGCATTGCGGGCGATCCAGGTCATCAACAAGGCCGCCGGGGAGGAGGCTTCGGTATGAGCGAGATGAAAACAGCGGCTTACATCTGCCAGGGTTGCGGCATAGCGGAGCGGTTGAGCACAAAACAGATGGCGGTGGTCGCGCAGAAGGAAGGAAAAATGCAGGTGGTGCGCGAACATGCCTTCCTGTGCAACACGGAAGGCGTGCAGATGATACGCGACGACATCGCCAGGGAAGCCGTCACCCACGTCATGATCGCCGCCTGTTCGCGCCGCGCCAAGACCGAGGCGTTCCACTTCCCCGAAATCACACTGACTCGAGCGAATATCCGCGAGGGCGTGATCTGGAGCCAGCCCGAAAGCGATGAGGTGCAGGAAATCACGCAGGAAATGGCGGACGATTACGTGCGCATGGGCTGCGCCGAAATAAAAAAGATGAAGCTGCCGCAAGGCGCGCCGAACAAGGCCCGGAACAAACGCATCCTGGTTGTCGGCGGCGGCATGTCCGGCCTCACCGCAGCGCTGGAAAGCGCCGAGGCGGGTTACGAAGTGGTGGTGGTGGAAAAACAGAAAGAGCTGGGCGGCTGGGCAGCCAGGCTATGGAAATGCGTGCCGGCAAAATCGCCCTACATCGGCCCGGCGGACACTGGCATCTCCGCGCTGATCGCCGCAGTGACCGGGCACCCGCGCATCAAAATACATCTCAACGCCACCATCGCGCAGACCGGCGGCGCACCGGGGCGCTTCCAGGTGCAAATCGCCGGCGAGAGCGGCGCCACGACCACCGAGGAAGTCGGCGCCATCGTGCAGGCGAGCGGCTTTACCGGCTACGACATCAACAAGCTGCCCGAGCTGGGCGGCGGCAAGAGCCCGAATGTGGTGGATCAGGCCGGGCTGGAGCAGTTGGTGATCGAGGCCGCGAAGCAGGGCAGGCCGGTGCGGCGGCCCTCCGACGGCGGCAAGGTCAGGAGCGTGGCGTTTGTCCAGTGCGCCGGCCAGCGCGACGGATCCGGCAAACATCTGCCTTATTGTTCCGGCCACTGCTGCAACACCAGCATCAAGCAGGCGATGTATTTCAAGGACGCCAACCCCGGCACCGATACGGCGGTGATCTATACCGATTTGCGCACGCCGGGCATGGGCGAGGATTTCTACCGCAGCGGCCAGAACAAAGGCGTGACCTTCACCAAGGGGGCGGTTTCCGAAGTCATGACGGACGGCGATACCTGCACCGTGAAATTCAAGGATTTAATACTGGACGAAGAGGGCAGCATCGAGGCCGACCTGGTCGTGCTCGCCACCGGCCAGGTGCCGAACTCCGGCGTCAACATTGATATTCCGGAAGAGGAACAGGCGCAAGCCAGACCGGTTTCCATCCTGAACCTGACTTACCGCCAGGGCAAGGATCTGCCGCAACTGAAGCATGGCCTGACCGACTCGCACTTCATCTGCTTCCCTTACGAAACGCGCCGCACCGGCATCTACGCGGCAGGCCCGGTGCGCCGCCCGATGGACATGGCGCAGGCGGTGGAAGATGCCACCGGAGCGGCATTGAAGGCCATCCAGGCCGTGGAAAATGCCTCGCTCGGGCGCGCTGCCCACCCGCGCTCGGGCGATCTTTCCTTTCCCATCGTGCGCCTGGAAGGCTGCACCCAGTGCAAGCGCTGCACGGTGGAATGCCCGTTCGGGGCGATTGACGAGGACGAGAAGCGCTACCCGGTATTCAACGAATCGCGTTGCCGCCGCTGCGGCACCTGCATGGGCGCCTGCCCGGTGCGGGTCATTTCCTTCGAAAACTACTCGCCGGATTCTATCGGCAGCCAGATCAAGGCCGTTGACATGCCGGACGAATTCTCGGAGAAGCCGCGCATCCTGGTGCTGGCCTGCGAGAACGACGCCTACCCGGCGCTCGACATGGCCGGAATGCAGCGCAATGTGTATAGCGCCTTTGTGCGGATCATACCGGTGCGCTGCCTCGGTTCGGTAAACACCGTGTGGATCACCGACGCGCTCAACGGCGGCTGGGATGGCGTGATGATGATGGGTTGCAGGCACGGCGACGATTACCAGTGCCACTTCATCAAAGGCTCGGAACTGGCGAATTACCGCATGAGCAAGATTGACGATACGCTGAAGCAGCTCGGCCTCGAAACCGAGCGCGTGACCACCTGCCAGGTGGCCATCACCGACAGCGCGCGCGTGGCGCAGCTCATCAACGATTACGCCGCCAAGATTGCTGAAATCGGCATGAGCCCGATGAAAGGTTTTGCGTGAGGCCGACATGAACGAACTCAACATCAAATACCACAACAACTTCCTCATGGAAGTCGAGGAAAACGTCGAGGAAGGCAAATGGGTCAAGATGTGCATGCAGTGCGGCGTTTGCTCCGGCTCCTGCCCGTTCGGGCCGCACTGGGCGCACCCTCCCCAGGAATTATTCATGATGGTCCGCGCCGGCAAGCGCGCGGACGTGCTGAATTCCGACTCGATGTGGATGTGTACTTCCTGCTATAACTGCGTGGTGCGCTGCCCGCGCAAGCTGCCGATCACGCAGATCATGCACGGCCTCGCGGCTTACGCCAACCATCTCGGCATGGCCCCCAAAACGCAGCCGACGCGCGATTTCTCCCTCCTGTTCTGGAAGAACTGCACGCGCACCGGTCGCGTCAACGAACTGCGCCTGACCCTGGGCCTGTATTTCAATGACGGGTTTATGGCGGGCATCAGGAAAGGCTGGGCGATGCGCGGCATCGGCCTCGGCTTGATGAAGGCCGGGCGCCTGAATGCGTTCGAGCTGTTCAAGGGCCACGTGTGCAAAGATCGGAAGGGCGTCCATGCGATGCTGAAAAAAGCGGCGGAAATCGAACAGCGCCGCAAGCATCCGGCAAGCTGAGGGAAACATCATGGCCAGAAAAGAATATGCGTTTTATCCCGGCTGCTCCTCGCAGTTGCGCGCCTCCGCCGCCAACTATCTGACATCAACCAACTCGATCTGCAAAACGCTCGACATCCGCATGACCGCCATTCCGGACTGGAACTGTTGCGGCGCTTCCATCAGCTATGCGGGCGGCGGCGAGCTGTCGCGCCTGGTGATGAACGCGCGCAATTTCGCGCTCTCCGAAAACCATCTGCCGGGCCAGGACATCGTTGCCACCTGCGCCGCCTGCTGGCTGGGCGCGCGCGAAGCGAAGCACAAGCTTGAGACGGATGCGCAGTTGCTGGCAGACGCCAACGAGGCGCTCCAGGAAGCAGGGTTGAATTACAGCGGCAAAACAAAAGTCCGCCACATGGTTGAAGTGCTGATCGAGGATTTCGGCTATGCCGAGCTGGCCAGGCCGGTGGTAAAGCCTCTGGCGGGAATCAAGTTCGCCGGCTATGTCGGCTGCCAGACCAACCGCCCGTTCGGCATTGCCGGGGAATCGTTCGAGAATCCAAAATACCTCGATCGCCTGATCGAAACCGTCGGCGGAGAAGCGGCTGCGGGATACGAGCAGAAGGTGACCTGCTGCGGCGGCGCGCTGGCGTTTTCCGAAACGGAAAAAAGTCTGAAGCAGATCAAGGAGATCGTCGAGTCTGCTTACGACCACGGCGCCGACATGATCGTCACACCTTGCGCGTTATGCCAGGCGAACGTCGAGGTCTACCAGTCCGAGGTCAACAAGAAATACGGCACCAAACTGGCGATGCCGGTCACCTATTACAGCCAGCTCATGACCGTTGCCTATGGCGGCACCGCAAAGGAAGCGGGGCTGGGCGGGCATATCATTCAGCCGGCAAAGCTTCAGGAAGCCGCCAACAACCCCACGCCAGGAAAACAATGACCGGAAAATGAATTTCGCCCGATGATTGCGTGCAAGCCAGTTTATCTGCGGCGCCGCTCTGCCTATAATCAAACCGTTCTCCCGCCCAATCACTCAGGAATAACACCATGCAACACCTTACTCCCAAGCAAACTTACGAATTTCTGCAAGCCAACCCCGAGGCGATCTTCATTGACGTGCGCAGCGAGATGGAGCACATGTTTGTCGGCCATCCTGTCGGCTCCATGCTGATCCCCTGGGTTGATGGCCCGAACTGGGATGTGGACCCGAATTTTGTCAACCACGTAAAAAAAGCTGCCAGCGTCGGTCGCCCGGTCGTGCTGATTTGCCGCTCCGGTCGCCGCTCGGTAGATGCCGGCCTGGCGCTGGAAAAAGCCGGGCTCCCGGAAGTTTACAATGTTCTGCATGGTTTCGAGGGCGACCTGGATGAAAATCACCACCGCAATTCCCACAACGGCTGGCGGTTCGATGGCTTGCCGTGGGTGCAAACCTGACACGAGGCACCCATGAGCGATCCGATCCCCGACTTCACCGCAACCGAACAGGAGCTCGTCGCGGATCATGTAGCTGTACCCGCTTTGTTACCTAACTCGGACGAGCCGGAGCCAAAATTGGGAAGCCGCCTTCTCGTAGGTTGGGCAAAGCGGAGCGTGCCCAACGAGCGAAAGCATCACTCGGATATCCGGCAATAAATTTTTCGGCATCAGGGTGCCTCTAAAAATTCAAAATCCTAAGCCAGGCAAGGCGCGAAAAAAATTTTAGCGCGCCGCATATGTTTATCCCAGATAATCCATTAGCCGAATTGAAGTATGCTGAGCGAGTTGGGATTTGGCACATTTCTAATGGATTCCATTAGAGAAATTCATTTGACAGCAAGGAGATAGGGCGAAATCATGTCGCAACCATCCGGGATCACAGAAGACTTTGAAATCAAATTCACCTCCCGTGA
>JACRPU010000133.1 GCA_016223025.1 Nitrosomonadales bacterium
GTGATCCCGGATGGTTGCGACATGATTTCGCCCTATCTCCTTGCTGTCAAATGAATTTCTCTAATGGAATCCATTAGAAATGTGCCTGAACCCAACTCGCTCAGCATACTTCAATTCGGCTAATGGATTATCTGGGTTTAACGGAGCGCTCTACTAGATATACTGCACGTTTACGATCTCATACTCGCGCACCCCGCCAGGCGCCATCACCTCGGCGATGTCGCCGCTGTATTTTCCGATCAGCGCGCGCGCGATGGGCGAGCTGATGGAAATTTTTCGCTGCCGGATGTTCGCTTCGTCATCGCCGACTATCTGATACGTCACCACATCGCCGTTTCCGACATCTTCCAGCACCACGGTCGAGCCGAACACGCAGCGACCGTCGGCGTTGATGGTTCTCGGGTCAATAACCTGCGCGCTGCCCAGTTTGCTTTCCAGTTCCGCGATGCGCCCCTCGATGAAACCCTGCCGCTCCTTGGCCGCATCGTATTCCGCGTTCTCGGACAAGTCTCCCTGCGCGCGCGCTTCGCTGATCGCCCTGATCACCGAAGGGCGTTCCACGGTTTTCAGGTGGTGCAGTTCGTTGCGCAACAGTTCGGCGCCAATCACGGTCAATGGAATCTTGCTCATACGGCAGCCTTCCCCGGTGCGTTAGCCCGCTTGCGCGGAGTCTAGCAGGAGCCGGTGTTGCGCCTGCAAGTCGTATATCCGCAATTCTGCCAGATGCTGCATGCCCAGGCAGGCGGCGCGCGCGCCGGCCAGCGTGGTGTAATACGTGATCCTTCCCTGCAAGGCGGCATGGCGGATGGAATAGGAATCCTGTATCGCGCTGCGTTTACTTTCCACGGTATTGATGATCAGTTTCACATCGCCGTTCTTGATCATGTCCACGATATGCGGGCGGCCCTCGGCGACCTTGTTCACCACCGTGACAGGGACTCCCGCCGCGCGGATTACCGCTCCCGTGCCGCGCGTGGCAAGGATGGAGAAACCCAGCGCGTGCAGCGCCCTGGCGACTTCCGCCGCACCGGGCTGGTCCGCTTCGCGCACGCTGATGAATATCTTGCCCGAAGCCGGCAACTTGACGCCCGCCGCCAGTTGCGACTTGACGAAGGCTTCGGCGAAACTCGCCCCCACCCCCATCACTTCGCCGGTGGATTTCATTTCCGGCCCGAGGATGGTGTCCACGCCGGGAAACTTGATGAACGGAAACACCGCTTCCTTCACCGAATAATAAGGAGGGATGACTTCCCGCGTGACGCCCTGCTGCGCCAGGGTCGTGCCCACCATGCACCGCGCCGCCACCTTGGCCAGCGGAACGCCGGTGGCCTTGGACACGAAAGGCACGGTGCGGGAAGCGCGCGGGTTCACTTCCAGCACGTACACCGTCTCGCCCTGGATGGCAAACTGCACGTTCATCAGCCCGACCACGCGCAGCGCCTCGGCCATCGCCGTCGTCTGGCGGCGCAGTTCGTCCTGCATCTCTGGCGACAGGCTGAACGGCGGCAGCGAGCACGCGGAATCCCCGGAATGCACCCCGGCTTCCTCAATGTGTTCCATGATGCCGCCGATCAGGACTTCCTTCCCGTCCGAAACCGCATCCACATCCACCTCGATCGCATCGTTCAGGAAGCGGTCCAGCAGGATGGGCATGCGCTCCGGCCAGACTTTGGACATCTCCTCGGCATCGCGCATGTAGCGCTCCAGGTCGGCCTGCGCATGGATAATCTCCATCGCCCGCCCGCCCAGCACGTTGGAGGGGCGCACCACCAGCGGAAAACCGATCTCGACGGCGCCGATGATGGCATCCTGCACGTTGCTTGCCGTGCGGTTGGGCGGCTGCTTGAGCCGGAGTTTGTGCAACATTTGCTGGAAGCGCGCGCGGTCTTCCGCGCAATCAATCATGTCCGGCGTGGTGCCGATGATGGGCACGCCGTTCTGCTCCAGGCCGCGCGCCAGCTTGAGCGGCGTCTGGCCGCCATACTGCACGATCACGCCGATGGGTTTTTCCACCGCCACCACTTCCAGCACATCCTCCAGCGTGAGCGGCTCGAAATACAGGCGGTCGGAAGTGTCGTAGTCGGTGGACACGGTCTCCGGGTTGCAGTTGACCATGATGGTTTCGTAACCGTCCTCGCGCATCGCCAGCGCGGCATGCACGCAGCAATAATCGAACTCGATACCCTGCCCGATGCGGTTCGGCCCGCCGCCCAGCACCATGATCTTCTTCTTGCCGGTAGGCGCAGCCTCGCATTCTTCCTCGTAGGTGGAATACAGGTAGGCGGTGTTGGTGGCGAACTCGGCAGCGCAGGTGTCCACGCGCTTGAACACCGGGCGCACACCCAGTGCATGGCGATAAGCGCGCAGCGCAGCCGCATCGGTATCCAGCAACGCCGCCAGGCGCGCATCGGAAAAGCCGCTGCGTTTCAGGGCGCGCATCTCGCCCGCATCCAGGCTTTCCAAAGTGCGTCCGGCCAGCGCCCGCTCCCGGCGGATCAAGTCTTCGATTTGCACCAGAAACCAGGGATCAATTTTGCTCAGGGCAAATACTTCTTCCAGGGTCATGCCGGAGCGGATGGCGTCGGCCACATACCAGATGCGCTCCGGCCCCGGCGCGCCCAGTTCTGCGGCTATCCTCTCCTGGTCGGAAATCTTCTCATCCAGCCCGTGTACGCCCACCTCCAGCCCGCGCAATGCCTTCTGGAAAGATTCCTGGAAGGTGCGGCCGATCGCCATCACCTCGCCCACCGATTTCATCTGCGTGGTCAGGCGGTCATTGGCTTGCGGAAATTTCTCGAAGGCGAAGCGCGGAATCTTGGTCACCACATAATCTATCGTCGGCTCGAACGAGGCGGGAGTCGCTCCCCCCGTAATGTCGTTTTTCAATTCGTCCAGCGTGTAGCCTACCGCAAGCTTGGCCGCCACCTTGGCGATGGGGAAGCCGGTCGCCTTGGAAGCCAGCGCGCTTGATCTCGACACGCGCGGGTTCATTTCGATCACCACCATGCGACCGTTTTCCGGATGGATGGCGAACTGTACGTTGGAGCCGCCGGTATCCACGCCGATCTCGCGCAGCACCGCGATGCTGGCATTGCGCATGATCTGATATTCCTTGTCGGTCAGCGTCTGCGCCGGAGCCACCGTAATCGAATCGCCGGTATGCACGCCCATCGGATCCAGATTCTCGATCGAGCAGATGATGATGCAGTTGTCGTTGCGGTCGCGCACCACCTCCATCTCGAATTCTTTCCAGCCGAGCAGCGATTCCTCGATCAGCAGCTCCTTGGTCGGGCTGGCCTCCAGCCCGCGCTCGCAGATGGCGACGAATTCCTCGCGGTTGTAGGCGATGCCGCCGCCGGAGCCTCCCATGGTGAAGGATGGGCGGACCACCGTGGGGAACCCCATCGCCTGCTGCACCTGTAACGCCTCCTCCATGCTGTGCGCGATGGCGGAGCGCGCCGAGGCGAGGCCGATCCGCGTCATCGCCTGCTTGAATTTCTCGCGGTCTTCCGCCTTGTCTATGGCTTCGCGCGAAGCGCCGATCATTTCCACGCCGTGCTTCTCCAGCACGCCCTGCCTCGCCAGATCCAGCGCGCAATTCAGCGCGGTCTGTCCGCCCATGGTCGGCAGGATCGCATCCGGCTTCTCTGCGGCGATGATTTTTTCCACCATGCGCCAGGTGATCGGTTCGATGTAGGTCGCATCCGCCATGTCCGGGTCGGTCATGATGGTGGCCGGATTGGAATTCACCAGAATGACGCGATAGCCCTCTTCCTTCAGCGCCTTGCACGCCTGCGCGCCGGAATAATCGAACTCGCACGCCTGGCCTATGACGATAGGGCCTGCGCCGATGATGAGGATGCTTTTAATGTCGGTGCGTTTTGGCATATAGATTCAGCTTGTAGCCGGTAGCTCGTAGCTTGTAGCAAACCCCGCGCCCTTTGGGCGCGACAAAGCCGCTACAAGCTACCTGCTACGAGCTACCGGCTCTCTTCATCATTTCCACAAATTTATCAAACAACCCGTCCACATCATGCGGCCCCGGGCTGGCTTCGGGGTGTCCCTGGAAACAGAACGCGGGCTTGTCGGTCAACTCGAAGCCTTGCAGCGTGCCGTCGAACAGCGAAACGTGGGTCACGCGCGCATTCGCGGGCAGCGTCGCCGCGTCCACCGCGAAGCCGTGGTTCTGGCTGGTAATCATCACGCGCCCGCTCTGCACGTCCTGCACCGGATGGTTCGCGCCGCGATGGCCGAATTTCATCTTCACCGTCCTGCCGCCCACGGCCAGGCCCATGATCTGGTGGCCCAGGCAGATGCCGAACAGCGGCACGCCTGCCTGCAAAAATTTCCGCGCCGCCGCAATCGCGTAATCGCACGGTTCCGGGTCGCCGGGGCCGTTGGACAGGAAAATCCCGTCCGGCTTCAGCGCCAGCGCCTCATCTGCGGTTGTCCGGGCGGGGACGACCGTGATCTTGCAGCCGCGCTCGGCCAGCATGCGCAGGATGTTATGCTTCACGCCGAAGTCATACGCCACCACATTGAACCTGGCCCGCAGGTTGGTGCGGTAGCCGTGGCCCAGCGCCCATGCGCGTTGTGTCCACTCGTAGGGGGTATTGCAGCTCACCGCTTGCGCCAGATCCATTCCGGCCAGGCCGGGAAAACCGCGCGCCGCCTCCAGCGCCGCCGCCTCGTTCGTGCCGGTGGCGAGGCAACCGCCCTGCGCGCCTTTTTCGCGCAGGATGCGCGTCAGCTTGCGCGTGTCTATCCCGGCAATCGCCACCACATTACTGGCCTTGAGATAACCGGGAAGGGATTGGGTGCTGCGGAAGTTGCTTACCGCCAGGGACAGGTCGCGGATCACCAGCCCGCCGGCGAACACCTGGCGCGACTCCACGTCTTCGGGGTTCGCCCCCACGTTGCCGATGTGCGGATAGGTCAGCGTGACGATCTGCTTGCAGTAGGAAGGGTCGGTAAGAATCTCCTGGTAGCCGGTCATCGAGGTGTTGAACACCACCTCGCCCGCGCTCATGCCGGGAGCGCCGACAGCATTGCCGCGAAACACCGTGCCATCGGCAAGCACAAGAATGGCGGGGTTCGTTTGCGGCACGGGATTTTCCTCAAGGATCAAGCTTCGGGACGGCTTCATAAAGAAGCGGGACGAACAGTTCGTTCATCCCGCTCAGCTTGAGGGAGAATTATATCCGATGGCGGAGCACGCTTCAAACGTGATGCGAGTTTTTGAACTGTCCGGCTCTGCGGCACACATAAAAGCCCGAACAACCATAAATCAGGGCGCTTGCCGCCAGCGGTGATGCTTACGCTCAATACAATCCGGGAGTGATGCATGCCAATGGTCAGGGGACTCCGCAAAACCATCAGGAAGCGGCGTTCTGGTTCAAAAAGGCTGCCGAACAAGGCCACGAGCGCGCGCAGTACCATCTGGGGCAGATGTGTCTCCAGGGGCGCGGCGTCCCGCAGGATTACAAGGAGGCGGCGTCATGGACCCGCAAGGCGGCAGAACAATCTCGGCGTGCTGTACGCAAGCGGCCAGGGCGTGCCGCAGGATATTGTGCAATCGTATATCTGGCTCAATCTGGCTGCGTCAGCGGGAAACAAAGATGCTGCGGGCAATATCGGGATTGCCGAAACCATGATGACTTCCGGGCAAATCGAACAAGCCCGCATCCAGCTTCAGGAGCGGGCAACGGGAAGCAGGTAATCTCCGGATGAAGGCTGTGCGCTGTGCGCTTTGCCCCGGCCTATCCACGACCCTCGCGCTGACCACGCTTCCTTCACCCACAAGAATGCGCCCATGCCGGGCGCGCATGCACCGCGCGCGCAAACTCAGGCAGCAGTTTTGCGCGTGGCCAGTTTTTCCTTGATGCGCGCGGACTTGCCGGAACGGTCGCGCAGGTAGTAGAGCTTGCCGCGGCGCACGTCGCCCCGGCGCTTCAGTTCGATGCTGGCGATGGACGGAGAATAGGTCTGAAAAGTGCGCTCCACGCCTTCGCCGGCAGAAATCTTGCGCACGATGAAAGAGGAGTTGAGCCCCTTGTTGCGCTTCGCGATCACCACGCCCTCGAAAGCCTGCACGCGCTTGCGCTCGCCTTCCACCACGTTCACGTTGACGATTACCGTGTCGCCGGGCGCGAACTCCGGAACCGTTTTGCCCAGGCGGGCGATTTCTTCCTGCTCAAGTTGCGCGATCAGATTCATTTGTTTCCTCTTGTTGTGCGGAGGCTTGTTCCTGCTGGTACTCCGCCAGCAGCCGAGCTTCCTGTTGTGTTAGCTGGCGCTGTGCCAGCAAATCCGGGCGACGTTGCCAGGTGCGTCCCAGCGCCTGCTTCAGCCGCCACTTCTCTATTTCGGCATGGTGTCCGGAAAGCAGAATTTCCGGAACCGCCTCGCCTCCATAAACCTCCGGGCGGGTATAGTGCGGACAGTCCAGCAGGCCAGTCACAAACGAGTCCTGCTGCGCCGATCCGGCATCACCCAGCACACCGGGAATCTGCCGCACCAGACTATCCATCAGCACCATCGCCGCCAGTTCGCCACCGGACAACACGTAGTCGCCGATGGAAATCTCCTCATCCACCTGCTGCCGGATCAGGCGCTCGTCCACGCCCTCGTATCGGCTCGCCAGCAGGATAAAACCCTCGTCCCGCGCCAGCAACTCCCTCACCACCCGGTGGTTGAGCGGTCGCCCTTGCGGCGACAGGTGAATCACGCGGCTTCCGGCCAAGCCGACCTGCGCCCGGCTTTGCTTCGCCGCGGCAATCGCCCGCGCCAGCGGTTCCGCCAGCATTACCATCCCGGGCCCGCCGCCATACGGACGGTCGTCCACGGTGCGATAGTTGTCAGCCGTAAAATCGCGCGGATTCCACGCCCGCAACACAAACCTGCCCTGCTCCGCCGCGCGCCGCGTCACGCCGTACTGCGTAACCGCGTCGAACATTTCCGAAAACAGCGTGATGACATCGAAACGCATGTCGCTCAGCGCTTCTCCGCCCAGTCTGCCGGCCAATCAACACGGATCACTTTTTCAGCCAGGCTCACTTGCTTGATGGCGCTGGCGATGAAAGGAACCAATATCTCGCCGCTCGCGCCCCGCACGCACAGCACCTGGCTGGCGCCGGTATCCATCAGGTTGTCCACAGCCCCCAGGCTTTCGCCCGCGAGATTAACCACCTCCAGCCCGATCAGGTCGGCCCAGTAATATTCGTCCTTGCTCTGTTTTGGCAGGCTGCTGCGCGGTACCGCAACCAGAAAACCCTTGTATTTCTCGGCGGCAGTCCGGTCGTTGCAATCCGGAAACTTGGCGACCAGCCCCTTGCTTTGCACGGCAACAGATTCCACGCTCACCTCGCGCCAGGGGCGCTTCTCGTCCCCCAGCCACCAGACCGGATAGCCGGCAAGGCTATCCGCGAACTCGGTATAGGTTTTCAGCTTCACCCAGCCGAGTATGCCCTGCGCGCCCGCCACACGCCCCATGACGATCATGGGGTCCGTTCCGTTACGCGCTTGCTGCGGCACCAGCGCGCTTGACCAGCTTGGCAACGGCGTCGCTCAGTTGCGCGCCTCTTTCCTGCCAGTGCGCCACGCGATCCATCTGGATGCGCATGCCTTCCGGGCCGTCGGGAGCGATCGGGTTGTAAAAGCCGATGCGCTCGATGAATCTGCCATCGCGGCGCTTGCGCGAATCGGCCACAACCACGTTAAAAAATGGGCGGCTCTTGGAGCCGCCGCGCGCAAATCGAATAATGACCATATCAACCCACTTTTTCGTTAGCAAATGCCCCTTGGAAACACCGGGGGGCGCGCATTCTACGACACTTTGCGGAGTTATAGCAACAAGATATGCAACGAATTTCGGCCGCACAATTGGGCGTGCAGCGGGTAGCCCGGATGTAACGCAGTGAAATCCGGGAGCCACGGGAATGCGATGCGCTTGGAATCTTCCCGGAATCCGCGATGCTGCATCCGGGCTACACATGATTTACGGTAACATTCGGCCATGGTCAATTACCGTCGCAATTTTGTGCCGGGAGGCACGTATTTCTTCACCGTGACCCTGCGGGATCGCTCGTCCCGGCTGTTGGCCGAACCTATCGGCTTGTTGCGCGCAGCCTTCCGCGCCGTAAAGCACAAGCAACCGTTTCGCGTGGATGCCATCGTCGTCCTTCCCGATCACCTGCACACCATCTTGACCTTGCCCGAAGGCGATGCCGATTACCCCGGACGGTGGCGGGCGATCAAAAGCGCCTTCACCCACGCCGTGGTCAAATCCGGCGTTGCCGTGGCACGCAACGCAAAAGGCGAATATGCGTTATGGCAGCGGCGGTATTGGGAACACACCATCAGCGGCGACGGTGATTACCGGCATCACGCGGATTACATCCATTACAACCCGGTCAAGCATGGATGGGCAAAGCAAGCCGCCGATTGGCCGTATTCATCGTTCCACCGTTATGTGCGGCAAGGCATGTTGCCGCACGATTGGGCGGGCAGCGGAGACGATGGAATATTCGGGGAGTAGCCCGGATGTAACGCAGTGAAATCCGGGAGCGCCCGGACGGGCGCATGGGTTTATCCATATGCCAGGAAATCCCCGGATTTCGCTGTGCTTCGCGTAAATTTCATAATCCCGGAATCCGCTGCGCTTCTTCCGGGCTACGCTGGCTTGCGGGCTTTTCACAACCGAAACCGGGTTGAGCCAGAGCCAAA
>JACRPU010000135.1 GCA_016223025.1 Nitrosomonadales bacterium
CGAGGCGCACCGTGATGACTTCATCGTAATGGTGGTAGATGGGGCGAGTTCCCATGTGAGCAAGGACTTGGCAGTGCCGGAAAACGTGCGCCTGCTCCGTTTGCCGCCCTATGCGCCGGAACTCAATCCGCAAGAGCATACCTGGGACGAGCTGCGCGAAAAAGAATTCCCCAATCGGGTGTTTGCAGATTTGGCCGGGGTTACCCGCCAACTCGAATCGGGTCTACCGAAACTTGCCGCAAATACGGGATCCGTGCGCAGCATCGCTGCTTGGCCGTGGATTGTTAGTCTCAATTTGAACGCGCATTAGAATAAGCGACCGCCCTCTTGAAGAGGCGTATGACGTTGAACTCGCACTTCGCTTCGTTCTGTTGGCCCAAGTTCAGGAAAGCGACATCAAATCAATCGGCGACGTTGGTGACTTTCTAACGGATAAAATGAATGAAGCCGCACAGAACAAGAAATTTAAAAAAGTTCCAATCAAGACACTGTTTGACGAAACATTTTCCATCTTGGATAAGGTTCTTGGAGATGACGCCTTCAAGAGATTCAGCACTAAGAAAGGCAGGCATGAAGGCGGTTTCCTTTTGTCCCTGTATGAGGTTATTGGTTTGGGAGTTGCCTTCAACATCGCGAATGGAACGCTCTGCGCGGAAAGCAAAATCACCGAGAGAGCTCGCTCAGTATGGAGTGACAACGATTTTGTGGATTGGGCAACTTCTGGCGTCACTGCTACCAGGCGCCTTCCGAGGCTTATTCCATACGGACGCAAGCTCTTCAAGAAGTAGTATTTCTGCTGATGATTCGCACAACTGAGCAACTCATTGATAAGATCGCTGAAGATCTTGTCTGGCGACGCAGAGAATTGACGAACTTAAGGGCGCTCGTGCAAGAATTTCAGGGGAATCCCATTCGTTCACGAGTCTTAATTCGCAGTGCAGTTGCGCTTCTCTACGCTCACTGGGAGGGATTTGTTAAGAAGTCTTCGTCCTATTACCTTGAGTATGTTGCATCACACCGTCTTCCATATGGAAAATTGGCCGCAAATTTTGTCGGTCTGACACTCAGGGCAAAGTTTTTCGAACTTGGCGCAAGCGAGAAAATATCAGGTGGCAATGCTCTTGCTGATTTCTTCTGCACTGCATTGAACCGTCAGTCCAACGTGCCCTACAAAAAAGGGGTGGATACCAAGTCAAACCTGTCTTCTAAGGTACTCATCGATATTTTAGATGCGCTCGGGCTTGATGCTTCTCGATTTTCTACTCGTCTAAATTTTATCGATGCCAATCTTGTCAATCCGCGCAACCATATAGCGCACGGTGAAGAGTTGGATATGTCCGTTGTGGAATACCTTACCCTGCATGATGATGTGATGTCGTTAATTGAAACGTACAGGAACGAAGTCGAAAACGCTTCAGTTCTCCGCCGTTTCGAACGGCGTACTACTTGAGGAAATTGCAAGGTGCAGGCTGAATGTGTTCTTAATCGCAAACGAATGAATAGTACCGCCACTATCTACATCACCCATTTCCAGCACGTCGTCGTCGCGCTGAACGAAACCATCCGCCTGATGGCCGAAATCGACCGCGTGATCGAAACCCACGGCGGCTGGCCGGGGGCGTTTCAGGCATCGGCTGTCGAGGTTGACGCATGAGCCAGAGTACGACACCTATGTTCAGCGACTACATCGTCTATGTGGACGAGAGCGGAGATCATAGCCTCGAATCTATCGATCAGGAATATCCCGTGTTCGTCCTGTCGTTCTGTATCTTTCGCAAGGATGTTTATGCGGGAGCGATGACGTCGGCGGTGCGCAAGCTGAAGTTTGCTACCTTCGGACACGATATGGTGATCTTGCATGAGATTGACATCCGCAAGAAGAGAGGGGCGTTTGTGAAACTTGGCAAGGAGGCGCGCGATGCGTTCTTGAATGCGCTGACCGATATTATTGATGCGGCAGATTTCAAACTGGTTGCGGTGGTGATCGACAAGCACAAGCTGAAGGCGCGGTACTCGAATCCGGGCCATCCCTATCATCTTGCAATGGAGTTTGGGTTGGAGCGTATCTATCGCTTCTTGAAATCGGTGGGGCAGGCCGACCGGATGACTTATTTGGTATGCGAGGCGCGCGGAGCGAAGGAAGACAAAGAGCTTGAGCTGGAATTCCGGCGTATTTGCGATGGTGCGAATTCCTTTCATAAGCCGCTGCCGTTCGACATGATTATCGCCGACAAGAGGACGAATTCGGAGGGGATGCAGTTTGCGGATCTGACAGCGCGGCCAATCGGCGTGTCCGTGTTGCGCCCGAATCAACAGAACCGTGCGATGGAAGTGTTAGATGGAAAGTTTTACCGCGATGGAGGGGGTAACAAATCAGGGATGGGGCTGAAAGTATTCCCCTAAAAAGCAGAAGGGCCTCCGAGTTGTCCCAGAAGCCCAGCGCCGACCGAGTAGTCCCAATCCATTTGCAAGCAGTTTAACGAAGCTAAAGATGAATTGCAACGAAAATGTTTTTTGAGGAAGGATGGAAAAAGCCGTGAGTATAGGAACCCCGAAGGTTCACACGGCGCGGGGCCGAGTTTCGCTCACAGCTTCGAGGCACAAGGTACCGTTTATTCTAAAATGTGTAAAGGATTTTTATCTCAAGGCGAATCACCCATGAGTGCGTTGCGCGACAAAGTGATTTTCATTACCGGCGCCACTCGTGGCATAGGGCGCGAGATCGCGCTGCGTTGCGCGCGCGATGGCGCGAGCGTGGTGGTTGCCGGCAAGACGGCTGAACCCCATTCAAAATTGCCCGGCACCATCCACAGCGTGGCTGCCGAGGTGGAGCAGGCGGGCGGCAGGGCGATTGCCATCCGGCTTGACGTGCGCGACGAGGAAGCGATCCGGGTAGCGGTGGAACAGGCAGCGCAGCATTACGGCGGTATTGACGTGCTGGTCAACAACGCCAGTGCGATCAGCTTGACTCCTACCCTGGATACTCCGGCAAAGAAGCTTGATCTGATGTGGCAGGTGAACATGCGCGCCACCTTCCTCGCTTCGCAGGCCTGCATCCCGTTCCTGAGAAAATCTGCCAACCCGCACATCCTCACGCTGTCGCCGCCGCTCAACTTGGATGCCAAATGGTTCGCGCCGCATCTCGCTTACAGCATCTCCAAGTATGGCATGAGCCTGTGCGCGCTGGGCATGGCGCGCGAATTCGCCTCGGACGGTAGCGGGTCAAAAGGCATAGGGGTAAACTGCCTGTGGCCGCGCGCCCCCATCGCCACCGCCGCCGTCGAATTCAACTTTCCGGATACCGTCCTGCGCGCCTCGCGCAAACCTGCCATCGTGGCGGATGCGGCATATTTCATCCTGACGCGCGACAGCCGCGCATGCAGCGGTAATTTCTTCGTGGACGAAGACGTTCTGCGCGAAGCGGGCGTGGTGGATTTTGAGCCGTATGCGGTGGCGCCGGGAACGCCGTTGTTCAACGACCTGTTCCTTGAATAATGGGAGGTGTGTTTGTGAATCATGGAAAAGCAATTAGCCACAGAGAACACAGAGAACACAGAGAAAATCGGAGCCCTCTCAGTGTTCTCTGTGTTCTCTGTGGCAGAGTATTTATGGGATGATGGCCAGAGCGTGTAAGGTGTGCATGGTGCACTGTTTTCAATAGGGGGTTGGGTATGCTAGACCATATCATCAAACCGGAAGAGGCCATCACGCTGCATGGCTTGTTCCTCGAGCGCGTGAAGCGCACGCCGGATGCCCTGGCCTACCGCTATTTCGATACACACGAGGAAGCGTGGCTCGACCTGACTTGGGGGCAGATGCGCGACCAGGTGGCGCGCTGGCAGGCGGCGCTGCTGCGCGAAAAGCTGGCGGCGGGTGACCGCGTGGCGGTGATGTTGCGCAACTGCCCTCAATGGGTGATGTTCGAGCAGGCGGCGATGTCGCTCGGCCTGGTGGTGGTGCCGCTGTATGTGGTGGACCGGCCGGACAATATCGCCTACATCGTGAACGACGCGCAGGCGAAGGTATTGCTGTTCGATCTGGGCGAGCAGTGGCGGGCATTGCTCGCGGTGACCGGGCAAATGGGATGCGTGCAGCGCTTCGTTAGCCTGGAAAAAATCACCGGAGAAAGCGACCCGCGCCTGCAATGCGCTGCGGAGTGGTTGCCGGCAGAGGCCGCGATGCAGCCCGAACGCGAACGCAGGCGCGACGAGCTGGCCACCATCATGTACACCTCCGGCACCACCGGCAAGCCCAAGGGCGTGATGCTGTCGCACCACAATATCGCCTACAACGCTTATGCGGGGCTGATGACATTTCCCGTCAGCGCGGACGACTGCATGCTGTCCTTCCTGCCGCTGTCGCATGCCTTCGAGCGCACGGCGGGCTATTACATGCCGATGATGGCAGGGTTTGCGGTGGCCTACGCGCGCTCTATCCCGTTGCTGGCGGATGATCTCAAGATCATCCGCCCCACTATCCTGGTTGCCGTGCCGCGCATTTACGAGCGCATCTACAACGCCATTCACACCAAGCTGGAAGAAGCGCCGCCGCTGCGGCACAAGCTGTTCACCCTTGCCGTGGATACCGGCTGGGATCGTTTTGAACGCCAGCAGGGCAGGGGAGAATGGACGCCAAAACTGCTGCTTTGGCCGCTGCTCAAGCACCTGGCTGCCGACAAGGTGATGGATCGCCTGGGCGGGCGGCTGCGCCTGTCCATCAGCGGCGGCGCGGCGCTGCCGCCCAAGGTATCGCGCCTGTTCATCGCGCTGGGCCTGCCGCTGGTGCAGGGTTATGGCCTGACCGAGACCAGCCCGGTGGTGAGCGTCAACCGCGTCGAGAATAATCGCCCCTCCACCGTGGGGCAGCCGCTGGAAGGCATACAGGTGCGCATCGGCGCGCAGAACGCGCTGCTGGTGAAGGGGCCGTGCAACATGCTGGGTTACTGGAACAACCCCGATGCCACCGCTGCGATGATAGACAAGGACGGCTGGCTGAACACCGGCGATACCGCGAGCATCGGCGCAGGAGGTCACATCACCATCACCGGGCGGCTGAAGGAAATCATCGTCATGTCCAACGGCGAGAAAGTGCCGCCAGCCGACATGGAAGCGGCTATCGGACGCGACCGCCTGTTCGATCAGGTGATGGTGCATGGCGAGGGGCATCCCGCGCTTGTCGTGCTGGCGGTGGTCAACCCCGAACAATGGCAGGCGCTGGCGCAACAGATCGGGGTGCGCCCCGACATGCCGGAATCCCTGCGCGATACCCGCGTCGAGCAGGCAGTACTGGAGCGCATTTCCGGGCAGATCAAGGAATTTCCCGGCTTTGCCAAGGTGCGCCGGGCGTTGCTGCTGTCCGAGCCGTGGAGCATAGAGAACGGCCTGCTGACGCCCACGCTCAAGATCAGGCGCGCGCAGGTGGTGGCGCGCTTTGCACAAGAGATCGAGCGGCTTTACCAGGGAAGATAAGATGGGGGCGTCGGGATGAGCGAGAAGAAAGAAGAAGCGACCACGCTGCCGCAGCGTGAACCCACCCTGCGCGTGGTGGCGATGCCTTCGGACGCCAACTACGCCGGGGACATCTTCGGCGGCTGGCTGATGGGGCAGGTGGACATCGCGGGCAGCATCCCCGCGCTGCACCGCGCCAGGGGGCGCGTGGCCACGGTAGCGGTGAATTCCTTCGTGTTCAGGCAACCGGTGCTGGTGGGCGACGTGGTGAGTTTTTATACGCGCATCGTGAAAGTCGGCAACACCTCGATCACGATTGAGGTGGAGGTGTATGTGCAGCGCAGCCCTGCAAAGCCGACCTGCGTCAAGGTGACCGAGGCAACTTTGACTTATGTTGCAGTTGGCGATGACCGCAAGCCGCGTCTTGTGCCTCCGGAAGATTGAAGGCATGATTGCGCGACAATTTGAACCCAGATAGTTCATTGGAAAAACTATGTCATTCCGGCGGAGGCCGGAATCCAGCAATAAAATACATTCCGCAGAGCGGACAAAAAACGAGCCGCTGGCGGCGAGTTTCGAGGTACGGCCAAATCAAGGTGTTGCCCCACTTGCACCCGCAAGGAGTACGCCGTGGTTGTACCGCAAGGGTAGGCAAATCTGTTACCAGCCAGAGGCTGGACAGAATTTGCACTAACTTTCATGACGAAAGACGACACCCCTGATGATGAAATGTTTCACGATTGTGTTC
>JACRPU010000134.1 GCA_016223025.1 Nitrosomonadales bacterium
CACCGCTTAATCGCTCACATCACTCGCCTCCCTTCGCTCTGGCTTGCGACAGGCCAGAATTTGTTACGTCCCGTGAGTGGTGTCTTTCACGCTAAGGGGCTGAAGCCCCAACAACACACGCAGGCTGGTTATCCCGGAGGGAGAGAGGGCGAGGCCCTCGCTACGCGAGTTTCACGTTAAGGTAGTTGTTTTTCACTTGCATGTAATGCTCCGCCGAATATCTCAGATAAGCGATTTCCCCGGGAGTCAGCGCGCGAACGGCCTTGACGGGCCGCCCCACGTACAGCATCCCGCTTTCCAGCGTTTTGCCCGGCGGAACCAGGCTGCCCGCGCCGATCATTACCCGGTCGGGAATCACGGCGTCGTCGAGAATAATCGAACCCATGCCGATCAGGCATTCGTTGCCGATTTTGCAGCCGTGCAGAACGGCGGAATGCCCGACCGTCACATAGTCTCCGATCAGCAGGGGCGAGCCGTCCGGCTTTTCCGGCGTTCGGTGGGACACATGCCCCATTGTCAGATCCTGCACGTTGCTGCACTTCCCGATCACGATGCGGTTGACGTCGCCGCGCAACACCGTGTTGCACCAGATGGAACAATCATCGCCGGTGGTTACATCGCCGATGATCTGGCAGGAAGCATGGGCAAAAACGCGCGCGCCGAGAACCGGCATGGTGTCGAGATAAGCGGCGATGGGCATGAAGGCTCCGGGAATGTGGATGGAAAATTGGCGCGTATGGCAGATTACGCCACGCTAATCCGCCCTGCAAGGTTCAAACATTTCGGCAGCCGCCAGAAGCTGGCCGTCCTGCCCGCGCGCGCCCATCAAAGAAATACCGAGCGGGCAGCCATCATTTTCCAGCAGCGGCAACGAGGCTTGCGGCAGCCCGGCGACGGCCGCGATGCAGGTATGCTGCATGGTGTTGAGGCGGGATGCCCTGGCTTCTTCGATTGATCTGCCTTTCAAGGGCGCGATGCCGGGGGCGGTTGGAAAAACGATTATCGCGCCAGGAGAAAGGATGCTTTCGATCTGGTTGATTAGCCGCTTTCTGACCAGCCTCTTTTCCTCCATCTCGCCGCGGGTAACGGAGGACACCTTCTCCAGTCTGCCGCGTATCTCTTCGCCGAAAGTATCGAGATTCCGGAAAACCCATTCGCCGTGCGCCTGGTTCAGTTCCCACCACTGGATGTTGCGCAGCGTCTCGATCCAGGTAGCGAAATCCGGTTTGCCCAATTCGGTCTCGGCAATCTCGACGGGCAGCCTGGACAAACTGCGGATGAAGGCATCATATTTTGCTGCAATGCCCGCATCTCCGGTATCGAACAAGTCGCGCGCAATGATGATTTTGCCGGCATTACACTCCGGGATTTCGATGCCGAGCAGCACGCTGCCCACTTTGGCCAGCACATCCGGCGTGCGGGCAAACCAGCCAGCCGCATCGAAACTTGGCGCCAAAGGATGCACGCCATGCAGGGGGATGGCGCCGTGCGTCGAGCGAAAACCGTAAATGCCGCAATACGAGGCCGGGATGCGCATGGAGCCGGCAGTATCGGTACCCAGCGCAAAATCCGCCAGCCCCCCTGCAACCGCCGCCGCAGAGCCGCTGGAAGAGCCGCCGGGTATCCTGTCCGGGCATCTGGAATTCAGCGGAGTGCCATAGTAAAAATTTTCACCGTCGAGCGAAAACGCCATCTCGTCCGAGATCGTCTTGCCGAGCAGCGTGGCGCCCTCGTTCAGCAACGCCTCGACGGCGGGCGCAGTTGTTTGCGCTACCGGGTGAGCGCTTTTCCAGCGCGGGTTCCCGGCACCCGTAACGAACCCTCTGACATCGTAAAGCTCCTTCACCGCAAAGGTCAGCGAGGAAAGCTTTCCCTCCCTGTGCGGGTTAACCGTAATCATCTCGCCGGGCACAAAGGCGTTGCAGGTGTCAGTTGATTTCATGGGCGGGGGCAGCATTGCCTGTTGAATTCGCCATAGTTTTACGCTCGATATTTATCTGACAATCTGGTTCATTTCGATGATGGGCAGCAGGATGGCCAGCACGATGGTTAACACCACCCCGCCCATCACCAGAATCAGCGCCGGCTCCAGCAGCGAGGTCAGCACCGAGATATAACTGCCGATTTCCTGCTCCTGCTGGATGGCCGCCCGATCCAGCATGGCATCCAGCCTGCCGCTCGCTTCGCCGCTTGCGATCAGGTGGACCAGTATGGGCGGAAACAACCCCGATACAGCGAGCGCGCGGCTGAGCCCTGCGCCCTCGCGGACTTTCTTTGCCGCATCTTCCAGCGCGCGCCGCATGGGCAGGTTGCCGACCACATCGGCGGCAGATTGCAGGGAAACCAGCAGCGGCACCCCGCTGCCGGATAATATCGCCAGCGTGCTTGCCATGCGCGCCGTATTGATTCCCCGCACCATGCGCCCGATCACCGGCAGGCGCAGCAGGCGCATGTGCCACCGGTAGCGGATCGCTTCCCGCCGCAATAACAGGCGCGCGCCCAACCCAGATGCTGCCAGGCCGACAAGCAGGTACATCCACGATGCCTGCAACAGCGCGCTCGATCCGATAAGCAACCGCGTCAACAGCGGCAAGGATTGATGCGAATGCTGGAACACGCTCACCACCTGGGGCACCACATATACCAGCAAACCCGCGACCACCATCAGCGCGACCAGCGTAACGATGGCGGGATAAACGAAAGCCAGCCCGACCTTTTGCCGCAGAACCTGTCTTGCCTCAGTATAATCGGCCAGCCGCAGCAACACGCGCCCCAGTTCTCCCGAAGCCTCGCCCGCCTTCACCAGGGCGCAATAAATTTCCGGGAACACATTCCCGTAATGCCCCAAAGCCTGCGCCAGCGTATGCCCTGCCAGCAGTTCCGCCCTGACCCCGGCCAGCACCTGGCGCACGGTTTCGCTCTCGCTTTGCTCAATCATGGCGCTGAGCGCCTGCTCGATGGTCAGCCCGGCATCCAGCAGGGTCGCCAGTTGGCGCGTCAGCATGCTGAGTTGCCCGGAGGTAACCCCCCTGCCCCACCGCCAGCGCCGTCCATCGCCATCATGCAAGGTTTCCTGGGTGACCGCGTTGACCGCGACCGCAACCAGGCCCAGCTCGCGCAACCGCGCGCGCGCCTGGCGCAGGGCGTCCGCCTCGATCACGCCGCGCGTGACCCGCCCGGTGTCATCCAGCGCCTCATAGCGGAAAGCGGCCATATTTCAGGGAATCGGTTTTATTGGGGGGTCCAGTTCGCGCGAATTGCACGTGCCAGGCTGAAGATTTCTTCCAGCTTTCCGGCGTCGGCTTCGGCCAGCGCTTCATGCAGAATTTCCAGTTCTTCCATGTAGCGCCCCAACTCGTCCAGCAGCGCGTCGCGGTTGGCCAAACAAATGTCGCGCCACATTTCGGGCGAGCTTGCGGCGATGCGGGTGAAATCGCGGAACCCGCCTGCGGCGAAGGAGAGCAGCAAGTCGCGGTTTTCGCGCCGCGCCAGATCGTGTACCAGCGCATACGACAACAGGTGCGGCAAATGGCTCACCGCAGCGAACACGGAATCGTGCTGATCGGGCGTCAGCTCGCTGACGTTGGCGCCGCACAGCTCCCACGCCTGCCGCACGCGCGCAACTGCCTCCCTCGGATTCTCCGGCAGCGGCGTCAACACCACTTTCCTGCCCACATAAAGATCGGCCTGAGCCGCGCCCGCCCCGCTCTTTTCCGCGCCCGCAATGGGATGCGCGGGGATGAACTGCGCGATCCTGCCGCCAAGATTTGCGCGCGCCGCCGCGACCACGTCGCCCTTGGTGCTGCCGCCATCGGTAATCAGCGTGTGCGCGCCGAGATGAGGCGCGATGCGCGCCATCAGATCGGCCATCTGCCCGACCGGGGTTGCCAGCAATATCAAGTCGGCATCGCCAATTTCCGCAACCTCATCCCGCCCGATGCGATCGAGGATGCCGAGCTGCATGGCCTGTTGCAACGTCGCCTCGCTGCGCCCGAAGCCGACCACCTCGCCAACGGCATGCGCCCTGCGCAACGCCAGCGCGAACGAGCCGCCTATCAGGCCGACGCCGAAGATGACGATTTTATTCAACCCGAATTCCGATGTTTTCAGGATCAATCACTTCGCCAAGGCCACCGGCGCATAAGGGCTGGCCGGATTAACGGTGAGCCTTTGCGAAGCGGGGTGCAGCACCAGGTCCATCATTTCCATCGGCACTGCGCCAAACAGCGGTTTATCACCCATCGCCGGCGCGGACAAGTCGCAATACCTATCAGCAAAATGGGCGCGCAACGGGCCAACCATTGGAACCATTTTCCGGCTGCCATCCGCAAGCACCACTTCCCGCGCGCTCACCTCGGTCAAGTCGAAACCAAGCTGAACGGCGATATGATCCGGTATGGTAAAAAATACCGCACCAGAATCAACCGGCGACCTGTTCTTGAATACCCGGCGGGTAAACAGGTTCTCCATCTCAATGTCCGCATATGCCAGCCCCATAATTCTGCCCTCACGAATAATCAACGGTGACGGCGCAATTGTAGCGCCTTTGGCTTGCCCTTACAGCATCAGAAGGGTGGGTGGCACATGCCTCATGTTTTATGGCGCCAAGATCAGTAGAGCAGGCCGTGCGCCACCAGGGATTTCATCACGATGCCGATATAGCGGTTGATGCGCTCCTGGCTCGATCCGCGCGACACGATTTCGGTCGAGGAAGCCCAGATCAACTTGTTGCTTGAAGCGTCATACAAATTGGTTTCGATCACCGTAATTTCATCTTCGGCGACGAAGCCCGGCGAGTACATGGCGTTATAGCCGTAGCCGTAGTAATCCGGCAAAGTACCATAATAGGGTGGCGGGAAAAATGTTCCAGGCACATAGGTTTTCACGGTCTTCCTGCCCGCCACCCGCGTGATGAGCACCGTATCGGCGCCCGTTTCCTTCACTTTGCCCGCAATGGCCTCGTGGTTGCTTTGCAGTTCGTCAGGGAGAACCGTGTAGCTGGCAACCCCCCCGGTGCCGCGCTCCGTAATCTGCCGGACAAACTCATCCTCGAAGATGCGCCTGTTCACCGGCTTGCGGGATACGCCTACCACCATGATTTTTTTGGGGAGAGAATGGTACGAATGATCCATCCACACTTCGTCGGGTTGCGTCGCCGTGGCGCATGCCATCAGGAGCATGGAAACTGTCAGCAAGCAGAATGTATTGCGCAGAAACCGTAACATCTTATTCCTCCTTCCGCTCTCCGGATACGTGAAGGATACACCTCTCCGATAATTCTGCACCCCCCTCACAAGGGCGAGACAAACACGCTCTCGCGCAGTTTTTTCAACTGGTCGCGCAGTTCGGCGGCGCGCTCGAACTCCAGATTCTTCGCGGCTTGCAGCATTTCCTTCTCCAGCCGTTTGATCTCTCTCGACACGTCCTTTTCGCTCATTGCCAGATACTTCGCCTGAGTCTGCGCGGCCTTCAGCGACTTGCGTTCGGCATCCATGTCGTACGCGCCATCAATGATGTCCTTGATGCGTTTGACCACGCCTTGCGGAGTGATGTCGTGCTGCTCGTTGTAGTGTAGCTGCTTGTTGCGCCTGCGCTCGGTCTCGTCAATGGCGCGGCGCATCGAATCGGTGATTTTGTCGGCATACAGCAGCGCCTTGCCGTTGATGTGGCGCGCGGCGCGCCCCATGGTCTGGATCAGCGAGCGCTCGGAGCGTAAAAAGCCCTCCTTGTCGGCATCGAGAATCGCGACCAGCGACACCTCGGGGATATCCAGACCTTCGCGCAGCAGGTTGACGCCGGCCAGCACGTCGAACATGCCGAGGCGCAGGTCGCGGATGATCTCGACGCGCTCCACGGTCTCGATGTCCGAATGCAGGTAGCGCACCTTGATGCCGTGCTCGGAGAAATAATCGGTCAGGTCTTCCGCCATGCGCTTGGTCAGCGTGGTCACCAGCACGCGCTCGCCTACTTCTACCCGCTTGCTGACCTCGGACATCAGGTCGTCCACCTGATGCGTGGCGGGGCGTACCTCAATCTGCGGATCAACCAGCCCGGTCGGGCGTACCACCTGCTCCACCACCTGCCCGGCGTGCTCGGCTTCATACACCGAGGGCGTGGCGGAAATGAAGATAGACTGGCGCATCGCCTTTTCAAATTCGTCAAAGCGCAGCGGGCGGTTGTCCATCGCCGAAGGCAGGCGGAAACCGTAGTTGACCAGATTCTCCTTGCGCGCCCGGTCGCCCTTGTACATGCCGCCGATCTGCGGAATCGTGACATGGCTCTCGTCGATGAACATCAGCGCGTTGGGCGGCAGATAATCCAGCAGCGTCGGCGGCGGGTCGCCCGCCTTGCGCCCCGACAGATGGCGCGAATAATTTTCGATACCCTTGCAGAAGCCGATCTCGTTGAGCATCTCCAGATCGTGCCGCGTGCGCTGTTCGATGCGCTGCGCCTCGACCAGTTTGTTTTCCTTCTGAAAAAATGCGATGCGCTCGGCCAGCTCCACCTTGATCGTTTCGATGGCGCCCAGCGTGGTCGCGCGCGGCGTGACGTAATGGCTGGAAGGGTAAACGGTGAAGCGCGGCACGCGGGTGAGGATGTGGCCGGTGAGCGGATCGAACAGCGACATGCTCTCCACCTCGTCGTCGAATAGCGACAGGCGCAATGCATGTTCGCTGTTTTCCGCCGGAAAGATGTCGATCACATCGCCGCGCACGCGGAAATTGCCGCGCTGAAAATCCACATCGTTGCGCTCGTACTGCATCTCGGTGAGGCGCTTGATCGCGTCGCGCTGCGGCATTTTCTCGCCCTCGCGCAAATGCAGGATCATGCCGTGGTAATCCACCGGATCGCCGATGCCGTAGATAGCCGACACCGTCGCCACGATGATGGAATCTTCGCGCTCCAGCAGCGACTTGGTGGCCGAAAGCCGCATCTGCTCGATCTGCTCGTTGATGCTGGAATCCTTCTCGATATACACATCGCGCGACGGCACATACGCCTCGGGCTGGTAATAGTCGTAATAGGAAACGAAATACTCGACGGCATTTTCGGGAAAGAAATCGCGCAACTCGGAATACAACTGCGCCGCCAGCGTCTTGTTCGGCGCCATCACGATGGCGGGCCGCCCGGTGCGCGCGATCACGTTGGCCATGGTGAATGTCTTGCCGGAACCGGTCACGCCGAGCAGCGTCTGGAACGACAAGCCGTCGTTGATCCCCTCCACCAGTTGCGCGATGGCTGCGGGCTGGTCGCCCGCCGGCTCGAACGGCTGGTGCAGGCAGTAGGGGCTGTCGGGGAAGGTGATGATGTTCATGGTGAGGGGCGTATTGTACGGGGAATGGGGCGAACACAAATGACTGTGTTGTTAATGTAGGGTTTTGTTGGTAGTCTGCTGCATCATGTATCTGTAGCGCTTGAAAAATACAGCCATCTGAATAGGGAATCAAGTGGAAGAAAAATATAAAAAGATAATCGCTGACGAATTTAGGAATTGTATTCAGGGAACGATTAAGCGGCTTGATAATGAAGAGACCCATCGGCCATTTCACTCTGCGCTTCTATCACAAGAAGCCTTATTCTGGAGCCGCTTCGAGCGTTCATTTTCAACATCGTTTGGGCAACGAGTTATTGAACAAATCTCGAAAGCTGCCGTCCTCTCGGGAGGAGCAACGGAAGCGTCGAATCAGAAGATATCGACTGTTAACCTGACAAGTAGCCAGTTTGCCGCGATTGAAAACCACATAGGCGATCTTCGAGGTAAGCTCCTAGGCCGCTCCCCGGATTGGGATGCCGATATTGCCGCAGTGAATGCCAGCAAGAGAACTGGAACTAACTTTCATGACGAAAGACGACACCCCTGATGATGAAATGTTTCACGATTGTGTTCCACGGTTATCAACAGGATAGATATCTGATGTGTAACGAATAAGCGTCATTTTGCGAAAGTTATTTCACGCTAAACTGGACGCGTAATTTCAGATTTATGGTGGGCAAAAGATGGCATAAACCACTATATGAGCATCAAGACTGTGAAACCCAACATCGATCAGACCGCAGAGGCAAAGCGAGACTTGCTCAAGCTGAAATTAAATGACCCGGATTGTAGAGTTTACTTCGGGCTGTATTACAACCCGTATGGAGAGAATCGAACGGATTATGCTTGGTCACCCCCCAAGGGAGTTTTTAATTTTCACACTGACCCAGTGGTTTTAATTGGCAAAGAATACTGGGATACACTTGGAGGCACAGGTTTCTATGAGAAAGTTCTCGCTATTGCAGAAGATGTTGGCGCAAAGACAAGGTTGCTGGTTGGCGCACTAAATAAGTGATTCAAAATAATGCGGCTTGGCGTGATTTTTCAAGCACAGGCATATGGGCAAAGTTCGCTTTCCATTCAACGTCACTGGTCAATCGGTACCGTGAGTAACTAAAACCAATAGGCGATTCAGCATGCTCACCATTTAGCAACCGCATCACTAAGGTGCCTATAGCGGTGCCAAGACTTGCAGGAACGGCATTCCCAACCTGTTTGTATTGTTCAACAAGCGGCCCCGCCAACATCCAGTCGTCAGGGAATTCTTGTAGGCGTTTGTATTCCTCGATGGATAGCGGCCTATCTTCTGTTGGGTGTGCCAAGTCTGTTGCTGGCATAGCCGGATGGGTCACAAGAGTGGGAGTTGGTTTGTCCCATGACAGCCTTCTCAAAAAACCAGTCTTTCCACCACCGGCATAATACGATTTACCCAGAGCCTCCTTTTGCAGATTTTCTGGCAATGACTTCCAGTTTTGGCCTTCTTTAAGCATCCGATAATACACCAGTCTTTTTTCCGGAAAATTCATGTGGTGGCATTCATTTATCCCCTTGGTAGCCAGCCTGAAAGTTCTCCATTTTTTCAATCCAAAATCGCCAGGCGGATTCAAGAATGAAGTGCAATTTTGAATAACGCTGGTCAGGTGGGCGGGATGCGGTAGCATCCATGCTTTTTTGACCAGCCAGTCGAAATTGCAAAGATGAACTACACACACCTCACCCGAGAAGAACGATACCAGATTTACGCCTTGAAGAAGGCGGGACACAAACAAAGCGAGATAGCCGCCGTGCTCAAGCGAAACCCCTCTACCATCGGTCGCGAGCTGTCCAGGAACACCGGGGGGCGCGGCTATCGCCCGAAACAGGCACATCGCCTGTCTGCGGGGCGCCGAGCGATGAATGCACGGACGATAGATGATGCGACCTGGCAGTTTGCCCAGGCAAAACTGCTGGAAGACTGGAGTCCCGAGCAAATCAGCAACCATGCGGCCATCAGCATCGAAACCGTGTATCAGCGGGTCTATGCCGACAAGCGTGCTGGCGGTTTGCTGTGGCAGCACCTGCGTTGCCAGAAGCGGCGCCGGAAGCGTTACGGCAAGCATGACCGGCGCGGCATCATCCCCAACCGGCAACCCATCGAGGAGCGGCCGCCCATCGTCGAAGAACGCAGCCGGATCGGTGACTGGGAGGCCGACACGATCATCGGCAAGAACCACCGGCAGGCCATCGTCAGCCTGGTCGAGCGCAAGTCAGGCTACACGCTGATCCGCAAGGTAAAGCGCAAAACCGCACGCGCAGTCAGGAAGGCAGCCGTCTCACTTCTCAAGCCGCACCGGGATAAGGTACATACGCTGACTTCGGACAACGGCAAGGAGTTCTCCGAACACGAGCAGATCGCCAAGGAATTACAAACCGATTTCTTCTTTGCTCATCCCTACGCATCCTGGGAGCGCGGAACGAACGAGAATACGAACGGGCTGATCCGGCAGTACTTCCCCAAGAACAGGGACTTCACCACTATCACGCAACAGGAGATCGACCACGCGATGAAACGATTGAACAACAGACCGAGAAAACGGCTTGGATACCAGACACCCAGTCAGGTATTCTTCAAGTCAGGCGTTGCACTTCAAAATTGAATCCGCG
>JACRPU010000029.1 GCA_016223025.1 Nitrosomonadales bacterium
GCCGGGTGACATAGTGGGCGCGGTCGCGCACCATCTGCGGCGCATCCGGCACGCTCAAAGCCAGCCCGACATGGCGCATCACCGGCAGATCCACCACATCATCGCCCATGAAAGCGGCGGCGTCGGGGGGCAAGCGCATCCCGGCCAGAAGCTGCCGCATGGCGTCCAGCTTGTCGTGTACGCCCTGGAACAAATGGGCGATCCCCAAATCGCGGGCGCGCAGTTCCACGCAGCGCGAAGTCCGCCCCGTGATGATAGACAGCTCCACTCCGGAAGCCCTGAGCATTTTCAGCCCTTGCCCGTCCAGCGAGTTGAAGCGCTTGAACTCCCCTCCCGAATCGGACAGATAGAGCCCGCCGTCGGTCATGACGCCGTCCACGTCAAAGGCGATGAGGCGGATGGATTTTGCGCGCTCCAACGGCATGGGCATGGTCCGGAACTATATGACTTTCGCGTGCAGCAGGTCGTGCATGTTCAGCGCGCCGACCAGCCGGTTATCGGCATCCACCACCAGCATCTGGTTGATGTTGTGCCGCTCCATGATTTGCACCGCTTCGGCGGCCAGCGCGTCCGGCGCAATGCTGCGCGGATCGCGCGACATAACGGCATTAACCGGGGTGGCGGTGAAATCGAGCCGCTTTTCCAGCGTGCGGCGCAAATCGCCGTCCGTGTAGATGCCCAGCACGCGCTGCGCGTCGTCCACGATGGCGGTCATGCCCAGCCCCTTGCGCGTAATTTCCAGCACCGCATCGGAAAGCATGGCGCCGAAACCGACGGCGGGGATCTCCTTGCCGGTATGCATGATGTCGCGCACGCGGGTGAGCAGGCGCCGGCCCAGGCTGCCTCCGGGGTGCGAGCGCGCAAAATCCTCCTTGCCGAACCCTTTGGCATCCAGCAACGCCACGGCGAGGGCGTCGCCCAGCGCCAGCGCGGCCGTGGTGCTGGCGGTGGGCGCCAGCCCCATCGGGCAGGCCTCTTTATCCACGGCGGCATTGAGATGGGCATCCGCAGCGTGCGCCAGGCCGGATTGCGGGTTGCCGGTCAGGCTGATGAGCCGCGCGCCCCGGCGCTTGATGAGCGGCACGATGGCGAGCAATTCCTGGTTCTCGCCGGAATAAGACAGCGCGATAAACACATCTTCGGGGACAATCATGCCCAAGTCGCCGTGGCTGGCCTCGGCGGGGTGTACGAAATACGCCGGAGTGCCCGTGCTGGAAAGGGTGGAAGCGATCTTGCGCGCGATGTGGCCGGACTTGCCCATGCCGCTGACAATCACCCGCCCTTCGCAGGACAGGATGATGTTGATCGCGCGCAGGAAGGTTTCATCAATACGCTGCGCCAGCGCCTGCACGGCGGCAGCTTCGGTGTGCAACACCTCGCGTGCAATATCGAGGGCGCGTGGCGCTGCGGAGAAGGCTCGGTCCATGGCGCCGGATTATAGCAGTGCGCTCCGGCGGGGTGAAATTTTGAAAGGATGTGCTACTTAGGGCATTATTCGGGCATGGAAATTTTCCCGCTTGAAACAAGCGCATGACCAATTCGCTGCAACTGCTGCTGATTCTGCTTGCCGTCGCCGTGGGCGTGGTGGTGCTGTGCCGCACCCTGCGCCTGTCGGCGATGCTGGGCTATCTCATCGTCGGCATCCTGATCGGCCCGCACGCGCTGGGCTGGATACCCGATGCGCCTGAAACGCGCCATCTGGCCGAGTTCGGCGTGGTGTTCCTGATGTTCAGCATCGGGCTGGAATTCAGCCTGGCGCGGCTGCGCATCATGCAGCGCGCGGTGTTCGGCCTGGGCACGGCGCAGGTGCTGGCCACCATGGTGCTGGTCATGCTCGCTTCGCTGTTCTTCGGGCTGGGCTGGCGTGCCGGCCTTGCGCTGGGCGGCGTGCTGGCGATGTCTTCCACCGCGATTGTCAGCAAGATGCTGGTCGAGCGCGCAGAGCTGAACACGCCGCACGGCCAGAACATCATGGGCGTGCTGCTGTTCCAGGATATTGCCGTGGTGCCGCTCATCATCGTCATTCCGGCTCTGGCCAGCAGTGCGGACAACCTTCCCGCCACTATCGCGCTCGCCGTGCTCAAGGCCGCGCTGGTTCTGTCCGCCCTGCTGATTTTCGGGCAGCGGCTGCTGCGCCCGTGGTTTCATCTGGTGGCGCAGCAGAAATCTTCCGAGCTGTTCATGCTCAACGTGCTGCTGTTCACCCTGGGGCTGGCCTATCTCACCGATCTCTCCGGCCTTTCCATGGCGCTGGGCGCGTTTGTCGCCGGTATGCTGATTTCCGAGACCGAATACCGCTATCAGGTGGAGGAGGATATCAAGCCGTTCCGCGACGTGCTGCTCGGCCTGTTTTTTGTCACCATCGGCATGCGGCTCGATCCGGGCACCGTGGCTGATGGGTTCGGCTGGATCGCGCTGGTGCTGCTGATCCTGCTGCCGTTCAAGGCGGCGGTGGTCGCGCTGCTGGCGCGCGGGTTTGACGGCGACTGGGGCGCGGCGATCCGCACCAGCCTGGGGCTGGCGCAAGCGGGGGAGTTCGGCTTCGTGCTGCTGACCCTGGCCGGAGAAGTGAACCTGCTGCCGCCCGACGTGACGCAGAACGTGCTGGCGGCCATGCTGATTTCCATGCTGGCCGCGCCCTTCCTGATCCAGCACGCCGAGGCCATCGTGCGCCGCATTTCTCCCGCAGAATGGATGAATCGCGCCATGCAGTTGCACCAGATCGCGGTGCAAAGCATGGGCGCCGACGCGCATATCATTATTTGCGGCTACGGGCGCAGCGGGCAGGCGCTGGCGCGCTTCATGGAGCAGGAGAATATCCGCTTCATCGCGCTGGATCTCGACTCGCGCCGGGTGCGCGAGGCGGCGGCGGCGGGCGAAGGCGTGGTGTACGGCGATGCGGGCAAGCGCGAGGTGCTGCTGGCGGCCGGCTTGATGCGCGCCAAAACGCTGGTCATCACTTACGACGACAAGCATTCCGCGCTCAAAATATTGCACCATGTAAACGAGCTGCGCCCCGGCTTGCCGGTGGTGGTTCGCACCGCCGACGAAACCCATATCGAGGCGCTCAAGCAGGCCGGGGCGGCCGAGGTGGTGGCGGAAGTGCTGGAAGGCAGCGTGATGCTCGCCTCGCAGGCGCTGCTGATGTCCGGCGTGCCGCTCAACCGCGTCATCCGCCGCATCCAGGAAAACCGCGCGCGGCGCTACCGGGTGTTCAGCGGTTTTTTCAGCATCCCCGCCGAAACGGTAGTCGAGGCAACGGAAAGCTTGCAGCCGCGCTTTTACAGCGTGCTGCTGGGCGAGCACGATTTTGCCGTGGGCAAAACGCTGGACGAGATCGGCCTGGCCGAGATGGAAGTGGAAGTGAACTCGGTGCGGCGCCACAACGTGCGCGGCACCCAGCCGGCGGGCGACATGGTGCTGCGGGCCGGCGACGTGCTGGTGCTGCTCGGCCAGCAACTGCCGCTGCTGGCGGCGGAGAAACGGCTGCGCGAGGGATAAGTGCTGTTGGCGGAAGGCAGGGCCGCTGCAATCATTTCAGTCCGTCTGCCTTTTGGCAGTTGGGGCAAATCCGGCGCTGGCTACCGCACAATTGGGACGGAGGTTGGCGGTTTGCGCCGCCTCGAGATCAAGGAATCGCCGGATCGCCTCGCACCCCAAGGTGGATCGCGTGCGCTGGGTGGTTGCCGCCATCTGGTCCAACTGCTCCATTAGCTCGAAAGGAATCCTGAGAGTCAGGGTGGTTGATTTCATGTTTGCCTCATCGCGTGTGTTGTTGGTTCAGGTCGGTCAAAGTGAAAATCGCAGGCGTCCGCAGAATTCGCGCAAGCGTTCGAGCAACCCCTTCAGATATTTTTTTTGGAAACCTCAAAAGTCCCGGCATTGACGGCATGAAGAGCAATCTCTTCGCCTTCCTTCAAATCAAGCGCCTGCATGTGCGCGGCAGGCAGCCCGACGGCCAGCGAATTCCCCCATTTCGCAATTTTCACGCTGGCTCCTTGTGGATATATGTTGTGCGAGAAGTGTATCACGCCATGTTTGGCGATTTGTATCCGAACTTGCCGCGTTCGCAAAATTGCCGGTTATCCGCAGGAATGAGGGGGACAAAAAGCCCGCCGGAGCGGGCTTGGTTATGCAGTCTGGCTCAGATCAAACGCCCATGCAGACGGTGTAGAGAGTGGCATCGTCAACGGAGGTCGCATTCGTTATGGCGGCGTCGCTTGAAGCGCGTGCTGTGGTCGAGCCGGTTGTATCATTCGTGACCATGATAGAGCCGGTTGAGGGGACGCCGTCGTCCATCGTGGTATCGAGTTGTTTGGCAAACTTGCCCAGGATGTGCGACGAACAAACAATGTAGGAACCCTTCAGGTTGGCAATCGGCGGCATCGTGCTGCCGCTCTCGATACCGACGCGGCCACCAACGGCGTTTTGCGGGATGTAGGGATCCTGATCGCTTGTAAAATTTGCAGTGGGGGAGGCTGTTTGACCTGCAACCAAGCCAGCCAGGCGAGCATGTTGCCAAAACATCATTGATTCGTGCGTGTAAGTATTGCTGTTCCATTCGCCGTTGATAAGGCCGTTACCCGTAGTGCCCGCAGGAGTAGTAGCCGCAACGCCGCTCACATGGGTCGCAGCTAACGTATCGTCACCGGGCAGCGCTTTGAACTTGTCCTGATAGCCATAGATATATAGCGGGACGTTTTTGAAGTCAGCGGCAAGATTTTTCACCTTCGCGCTGTTGATGAGTTCCTGGCCTTTCAGCACGCCGCCGAGCAACAGGCCGATAATCACCAGCACGATGGCGATTTCGATTAAAGTAAAGCCGGATTGGTTGCGTTTCATGGTTTCGTTCTCCTGAGGTAATAGTAATTTATGTACTACAACCGCCCTGTAGCAACGACCGTGCCAGATGCGGATATGGCCGTAAAACCGGCGCCAACAGGCGATTGTGGCAGTTGAAGCGCGTCCGGCGGTGGCCGGGTGACGGAATTCGGACGGGCAGATGACGGCATGCTGACAGGTTTGCCCAGAAAATTGCTGCTTTCCAGCCGCTGGCTGCTGTTCGCCATGCTGGTTTCGTTGCACCTCGCGCTCTGGTTGGGGGTGGGCAGCATCTGGGCGCGCCCCCTCCTGCTCACCCACCTCGGTCTGTTCCTGCTGTGGCAGCCGCTGTGGCGCGGCGAAAGCAAATTGCGCCCGGGCAGCGTGATATTCATCGTGTGCGCCGGCGGCGTGGCCATGCTGTGGCTCAACTGGTGGCTGCTGGCGTTATGGTTGAGCGCGATGTTTGCGCTGGTGGGCGGGCGGGTGTTCGCTTTCCACGCCCGCTGGCTGCGTTTCCTGTATCTTGCCGTGATGGTGTATCTGCTGGGGGCGCTGCTGCTGTGGGTGGTGCCGCACCTGTTCGAGACGCGGGTGGAAATACGCGCCATGACCGAAGCCGCGCGCAACCTGATGGGCGTGGCTCTGCCGCTGATGCTGGCGGCCACCCTGTTCATCCCGCAGGAAGGCGAGCGGGCGGAGACGGCCCAGGCGGTGGATTTTTTCTACAGCCTGCTGCTGTTCATGCTGCTCGCACAACTGGTGCTGGGCAGCCTGGCCTTTATGCTGCTGGAGCACATGGATTATCCCGGTGCGCTGCTGCGCACCCTGTTCACCATGGCGCTGGTGCTGCTTGCCCTGGCCTGGCTGTGGAGCCCGCGTTTCGGCTTCGGCGGTTTGCAGCCGCTCTTCTCGCGCTACCTGCTGAATATCGGCACGCCGTTCGAGGGTTGGCTCAGGCAACTGGCCGAGACTGCCCAGCGCGAACAAAGCCCGGCGGCTTTCCTGGCCCAGGCCACGGTTGACCTGATCGCCCTGCCGTGGCTTTCCGGCATAACCTGGCGGGCGGACAAGGACGCCGGCAGCCTGGGAAAGCCCAGCCAGCATTGCATTGAAATCGCCGTGCAGGATTTGCGCCTGACCTTGTACAGCAAGCAGGCGGTCGCCCCCTCGATGCTGTTGCACGTCCACCTGCTGACCGAATTGCTGGGCCACTTCTACCAGGCCAAGCGGCGCGAGCAGCATCTGCGCGAGGTGACGCGCCTGCAGGCGGTCTACGAGACCGGCGCGCGCCTGACACACGATCTCAAGAACATGCTGCAATCGTTGCTGGCGCTGACCGCTATCGCGCAGAGCCGCGAACAGCAAGCCCTGCCGCTGCTGTGGCGGCAGTTGCCGGTGCTGTCGCAACGCATCGAGCTGATTCTGTCCAAGCTCAAGGCGCCGCAACAGGAAGACGAGGCCTCTTTGCAGCCGCTTGCGGCGTGGTGGGAAAACTTGCGCCAGCGCCACCAGCACCATGCGATCGCATGGGAATGCGCGGGCGCGCTGGCCGACAGAAAAATTCCGGCTCCCCTGTTCGATTGCGTGGCCGATAACCTGATAGACAACGCCGGCAACAAACGCCTGCAACAGCCGGGTATTCCCATCCGCGTCACCCTCCGCGAGCAGCCGTTTTCCCTGAGCGTTTGCGATGGCGGCAGCGCCATTCCCGCGCTGCTGGCGCAGCAGTTATTGCAGACCGTGGTGCCGTCCGAAAACGGTCTCGGCATCGGCCTGTACCAGGCCGCCCGCTGGTCGCAGCAACTCGGCTATCAACTGGTGCTGCGCGAAAACGAGGAAGGGTCGGTATGCTTTGAACTCGCTCAAGTCCATCAGAACACGATCTGAGTTTCCCGCTCCCCCACCTGCAGGTTCACTCCCAGTTCTTTCCACTGCTTTATCTCTTCCTGCAAGGCGGTCTCGGTGAGGGGATTCTGCGCCAGCCAGCCGGGGTCGAGCGCCAATTGGAATTTGGCGCCGCTGAAACGCGCCTGCATGGCGGGCGGGGCAATATTGCTGCGGTTGCGGTAAAACAGCGCGGCGAGCCGCAACGCCATGGCCAGAGATATGTCCTGCGGAGAGTGGAGCAGGCCGCGCATCTTGTCCAGGCTGCCGCGATGCGCCAGCGCCAGCAGGCTGAGCCGCTCCTGCTCCTTCTTGGAAAAGCCCGGCATGTCGGCGTTTTTGAGGATGTAAGCGGTATGTTTGTGGTAGCCGCTGTGCGCCACGCTGATACCGATTTCGTGCAGGCTGGCCACCCACCTCAGCAGTTGCAGCGTTTCCTCGTCGGCCTGCCCGCCCAGAAACTGGCCGGCAAGCTGGTCTGCCATGCGCGCCACGCGCGCGGCCTGGCGCGTATCCACATGGTAGCGGCGCATAAATTGCTGCGCCGTGGCATCGCGCATGTCGTGGCGATGGAAGCGCCCGAGCAGATCGTAGAGCACGCCTTCGCGCAACGCGCCGAGCGCGGGCTGCATCTGCTCGATGCCGAGTTCGCAGAATGCGGCATACATGATGGCGAAGCCGCCGGGCAGCACCGGCACGCGGTCCGGCTTGAGCCCCGGCAGATCGAGGCGGCGCACGTTGCCCGCCTTGAGCAACTGCGCGCGCAATTGCTCCAGCCCGTCGCGCGTGATGCCGCCGCCGCTGTAGCCGCTCATCTCGACGATGTCGCACAACATGCGCGCGCTGCCGGAAGAGCCCAGCGCAACATTCCAGTTGCCGCGCGAGAATTCCACCGCTATGGTTTGCAGCTCGTTGCGCGCGGCCAGCTCGGCCTGCTTGAGGTTGGATTTGGACAGTTCGCCGCCGGGGAAATAGCGCAGGCTGTAGCTGACGCAGCCCATGTACAGGCTTTCCAGCTTGCGCGGTTCGAGGCTGCTGCCGATGATGAACTCGGTGGAGCCGCCGCCGATGTCCATCACCATGCGCCTGTCATCCGAATGCGGCAAACCCTGCGCGACACCGAGATAAATGAGCCGGGCTTCTTCCCGCCCGGCAATGACCTCGATCGGAAAACCGAGCGCGGCTTCGGCGGGCCGCAGAAATTCGGCGGCGTTTTTCGCCACGCGCAGGGAATTGGTTCCCACCGCGCGCACCGCTTCGCGCGGCAGCCCCCGCAGGCGCTCCCCGAAGCGCTGCAAACAGGCCAGCGCGCGCTGCTGCGCTTCCCGGTCGAGGCGCTTGTCCTGGGTCAGGCCGGCGGCCAGCCGCACCGGTTCGCGCAGGCCGTCCAGCATGTAAAGCTGGTCGTTTTCCACCCGCGCAATTTGCAGGCGGAAGCTGTTGGAGCCGAGGTCAACTGCCGCGAGGGTGGGCTGTTGCTGCACGGGGAATTATTCCAGGACTTCGCGTTCGATTTCTTCCACCGTAACGTGGCGCACGTCGCGACCTTTTACCATGTACACCACATATTCGGACATGTTCTTGGCATGGTCGCCGATGCGCTCGATCGCCTTGGCGACGAACAGGATTTCCAGCGCGGTGGAAATGGTGCGCGGGTCTTCCATCATGAAGGTGATGAGGTAGCGCATGATGGTGCGGAACTCCTCGTCCACCTGCTCGTCCTGGCGCACCACCTGGGCGGCCGTGGCGAGGTCGAGGCGCGCGAACGCATCCAGCGATTTGCGCAACATGTCCAGCGCCAGTTCGGCGGCGTGCTTGACCTCGTGGTAACGCGGCAGGAACAGGCGCTCTTTCTGCGACAGCAGCTTGGCCATGCGCGCGATTTTCTCCGCCTCGTCGCCGATGCGCTCGAGATCGGTGATGGTCTTGATTACGGTCATTACCATGCGCAGGTCGCCCGCCGCCGGCTGGCGGCGCGCGATGATCTGGTTGCAGCTTTCGTCCAGATCCACTTCCATCGCGTTGACCCGGTGGTCGTCGCCGATGACGCGGTTCATCAGCGCCACGTCGCCGCTGATCAATGCCTCGATGGCGAGCTGGATCTGGCTCTCCACCAGGCCGCCCATCTGCAGCACGCGCGCGCGCACCGCTTCGAGTTCCGCATCAAACTGTTTCGAGGTATGTTCCGAATTGCCCATCATCAGACTTCCTTACAATATGCGCATAAGCAGCGGGAGATGTTACCTGCGCGCCATGACACTTTTATCCCAGATAATCCATTAGCCGATTTTTGCCTGAACTGGCAGTACGGGCGGATCACCGGCATTCGCCCACAAACCCTCGAACCACGCTCTTCGCCGTCGTGAAACGGCGAGCAGCAACGGGTTCTGTGTCGGGTCGCGATGCCAGAATGCCCCAACCGCCAATACCTGCTGCCGCTTCCGTCGCGTAGAAACTGTTCAGGTTGAAACTATCCAAACCGAAGTCGTTCTTCAGTTCCTTGATGCGGTTCTCGCAATCCGCCCGCCCCCGATAGCTGCGCCATACTTCCACAGGCGGCAGCGACAAGTTTGTCACCATCGCGCCATAACGCCACCCTTGAACGTCCGGGTCGTCGGCAAACAAGGATAGTGTTTTGCCCGGAGCATTCTTGCGTTTGACCGACTGCCGCACCACGACGATGCGCCTTGCCGTGCCCCAGCTGCTGGCCTGATAGGTGATCTCCGCCAGTTCCAATCCGGTCTCCAGCGCGAACCAGCGGGCATCGCGGATGATGGTTTGCTGCAAGCCTTGGGTGAGACGCGCGCTGATGATGTAATTGATGCACTTGCCTTCGAGCAGCTTGAACACCGCCTGATCGAAAAAGCCGCTGTCCGCGCGCAGCAGCCCGACCGTTTTGCCGCACAGATGATGCAGCGTGGATTCGATAAATTGCAGCACGTTATTGGCACTGTTGGCATCACCCGGACGCAACCAGAAGTTCGCCACCATGCGCGCCTCGGCCACGAAGGCCAGCAGCGGGTGGTGCGATAACCGCCCGCGCTTGTTCGGGTTGTAGCCACGTGCCGCTCCCTCTTGCCCACCGTGGCGGGTGACCACGGTGGAGTCCATGTCCAGAGTCACGCTGCGCAAGGTGCTGACTTTGTCGAAGAACCAGCGGTAGATACCGGCTTGCACCCGCTCGTGGCGCATCATGTCGAAGCGTTCAAACAGGCGCACGATGGCTTTGTGCCCAGCCACGCGTGTCCAGCCAAACAGCCGCGTCAACGTGCTGTCCATACGGGTGATTTCGAGGTGGGTAAAACGGCACGCCCCGCACCAGATCGACACCAGCAACTGCTCGATCAGTTGCACGGGCGGATAGCCCCGATTGGAACCCGGCTCGGGCAAATTCCACTGCGATGCCGCAGTATGGAAGCTCATACTGTCCAGCATTCGTTTCATCAGTGCCAGGCCTCCCCATGCGCTGACCTCACGGGAGGTGAATTTGATTTCAAAGTCTTCTGTGATCCCGGATGGTTGCGACATGATTTCGCCCTATCTCCTTGCTGTCAAATGAATTTCTCTAATGGAATCCATTAGAAATGTGCCTGAACCCAACTCGCTCAGCATACTTCAATTCGGCTAATGGATTATCTGGGTTCCCTTCGGGTGTTGTTTCTTTGTGCACATCCAACCCAACGAATTTGCTAAACTCTTTCATGACCTATCCCCTCAATTTCGGCTCTGAGCCTGTGGTTTTACGGAGCCTCAAGTTTAATCCGCGTCGCTTGAGGTGCGGTAGGTCAATACATGATGTCTAGTTGTTTCACCAGTTGTCACACCCAGATGTGGAACGGGGGTGGCGGTCATGACACGGCGTGGCGAAGCCTCCGGGGCGGGAATGACCGCCTCACACCCGCTCCCGCAAGCGGCTGGCTCCGCCAGTAACGTGTCGCGGGATGTGAGGGAACGATCATGGCGCAGACGATTCATCATTCGGGGTGGCCTGCGCCATGTAAGAAAACCCCGTTTTCTATACATGTCCGCGCCATCGACATACCGGGATAATGTGTCGATAAAACAGCAAGCAATCGACATATCTGCTTGACATGTCGTTCACGCGTACATAGACTGCGGATATGGTGAAATTCACCGAGTTATTAAACATGAGTGCAGAAAACTGGAAACCTGACCATCCATACAATGAGTTACCACCTTTGCCGCCCGCAGAGGAGGTGGAAACCCGTGCCGTGCTGAAGCAATGCATTACAGCGCGTGCTGCAGTGGCCGAACTGAAACAGGCGGCGCAGTTGATTCCCAACCAAGCGATGCTGATTAGTACATTGCCGCTGCTTGAGGCGCGTGCCAGCTCGGAAATCGAAAACATCGTGACAACCACGGACGAGGTGTTCCGTCACATGGGCCACGAGGCGCAGGCCAACCCGGCAACCAGGGAGGCGCTACGCTATAGCCGCTCGCTGTTCGAAGGTTTCAAGGCGCTGAAGGAATACCCTCTCAGCACGCGCACCGCCGAGCAGGTTTGTACCACAATCAAAGGCGTGGAAATGACGGTACGCCGCACGCCGGGTACGGCGTTGAAAAACGACGGAACGGGCGAAACCATCTATACGCCGCCCGAAGGCGAAGGGTTGTTGCGCGACCTGCTGGCAAACTGGGAGCGCTACCTGCACAACGAGACGGAGCTCGATCCGTTGATCCGCATGGCGGTTGGGCATTACCAGTTCGAGGCGATCCACCCGTTTACTGATGGCAATGGGCGCACAGGGCGGGTGTTGAATAGCCTGTTTTTGATACAGGAAGGTTTGCTGACATTGCCGATTCTGTATCTGAGCCGATACATCATTCAGAATAAAGCAGACTACTATCGCCTGCTGTTGCAGGTAACGCGGAACCAGAATTGGGAACCCTGGATGCTCTACATCATTAAGGGCGTAGAGGAGACGGCAAGCTGGACAACGGCAAAGATAGCAACGATCCGCGCATTGTCAGATCACACCATCGAGCATGTGCGAATGAGCCTGCCCAAAGTATATAGCCACGAACTGATGAACTTATTATTCGAGTTGCCGTATTGCCGCATCAGCAGCGTGACTGAGGCGGGTATCGCCAAGCGCCAGACTGCATCTCAATATCTGAAACAGTTGGTGGAGATCGGTGTGCTGGCTGAACTGGATGCAGGGAAGGAAAAGGTCTTTGTCCATCCCAAGTTCATGTTGTTGCTCACGCGCGACAGCAACGGATTTGATCCGTACGAAAAAGCCGCTAAATGAACGAAGCCGAAACCCGCGCCGAGCAATCGACCCCGCGCTGAAAGCCGCAGGCTGGGGCGTGGTCGAGGGCAGCCGGGGTGGTACTTTGCGATGGCGAAGCGATTGCATCCTTTTGCGATGGTTTGTTTGCGGTGCCGATTTCGCTGTTGTGGGAAATGCCATGAACCATTACAACGAAGACACGCTCGTTCAGCAGGCCGCCGTCCAATATCTGTTCTCTCTGCTTTGCGCTGTGAAAAGAAAAATGATACGGGTGCATTTAATTTAACATTCTACAGAGACGCATGGACGGCAAACTTTTTTCGCAGGATTTCCTGCTCGACGGCATCAAGACGACACCCGTCTGGGAAGCACTGTCGGATGACGCTCTGAATATTTTCATCGCCGACCCCAAGCGCATCTACTCACCACTCGCGGCTGATAGCCAGCTTGGCGAAGCCAACACCGGGGCAGACATCATTGAAAAAGTGCTTGACCTGCCGGGCTGGGAAGGTCTTACCCTCAAACAAGCAACTGCCACCAGCACACGCCGTGATGATGTGCCGGATTTTCTGCTGTTTCCAAATGAAGAAGCCAAACAGGCCGCACGTGCCGAAAAGCGCGATGACCGCCGCTACCATCACGGCATCGCCATCCTCGAAGCCAAGCGCTGGATGCGTCCGCTGGATCGTGGAGATGCAACCAGCAAACTCGATTCCGGCACGCCGCCCAACCAGATACTGCGCTACCTTTCCAGCGTCGAGGTTGCTTCCGGGCGTGCGGTGCGCTGGGGCATCCTCGACACCTCCCCCATTGTGCGCGAACAGGATGAAAAAGCGTGCGGGCGCTATCTCACCAAGGAGTTGATCCTCGCCTACATGAACGCCGCGGCAGCGTGCGATTTCACCACCACGGTGCAGGCGTAGAGCAAGGCGCTTATGTCCGTCTGGCAACAACTCTTCACCCGCCGCATGGCGATCTGCGTGTTCACCGGTTTCGCCTCCGGCCTGCCGCTGTACCTGCTGTTCAACCTCGTGCCCGCCTGGCTGCGCAGTGAGCAGGTTGACCTGAAGACCATTGGCCTGTTCGCGCTGATCCAGTTCCCCTACACCTGGAAATTTCTGTGGTCGCCGCTGCTCGACCGCTACGTGCTGCCCGTGCTCGGGCGGCGGCGCGGTTGGATGCTGCTGACCCAGATCGGCCTACTGGCGGTGATTGCCGCGATGGGCGCGTTTTCTCCGCAGAATGATTTGCGCACCATCGCTTACATTGCAACGGCACTCGCCTTTCTCAGCGCCACGCAGGACATCGTGCTGGACGCCTACCGCCGCGAGCTGTTGAACGATGCCGAACTGGGACTGGGCAACGCGGTGCATGTGAACGCCTACCGCATCGCGGGGCTGGTGCCGGGTTCGCTGTCGCTGGTGCTGGCGGACTTTCTGCCGTGGAGCACGGTGTTCATCGTCACCGCGCTGTTCATGCTGCCCGGCGTGGCGATGACGCTGCTGGTGCAGGAGCCGCATCGCGCCGCGCCGCCAAAGACCTTGCGTGAAGCGGTGGTCGAGCCGTTCCACGAATTCATCACGCGGCAGGGCTGGGGCAGCGCGCTGCTGATCCTCGCGTTCCTGTTTTTTTACAAGCTCGGCGACAGCATGTGTACCGCGCTGGCCACGCCGTTCTATCTGGACATGGGCTTCTCCAAGACCCAGATCGGCCTGATCGCCAAGAATGCCGGTCTGTGGCCCGCCGTCATCGGCGGTATGCTCGGCGGCCTGTGGATGGTGAAGATCGGCATCAACCGCGCGCTGTGGCTGTTCGGCGTGGTGCAGGTCGTCTCTATCTTCGGCTTCGCCTGGCTGGCATCGGTGGGGCATCACGCCGAGATTACCTCCGTGGAACTCGCCCAGCTTGCCATCGTGATCGGCCTCGAAGCGCTGGGGGTCGGCCTGGGCACCGTCGCTTTCGTCGCCTTCATTGCGCGCGCCACCCACCCGGCCTATACCGCCACCCAGTTCGCGCTGTTCACCAGCCTGATGGCCGTGCCGCGCACCTTCGCCAACGCCGCCACCGGCTGGCTGGTGGAAATGATGGGCTGGGCGGGCTTCTTCCTGCTGTGCGCGCTGCTGGCGCTGCCGGGGATGCTGCTGCTGTTCAAGGTGGCGCCGTGGAAGGATGATGCTCCAATCGGCCCATAGAATGCCGTCACGAGTAATATTTCAGGGGTACCCGTATAGTATAGGCGATGTATCCCGTATCACCCTCACTGACACATTGTTACAGATATTGTCGTTCACCCTGTTCGAGAAGATGCCCTTGCAGCAAGCGTTTCCGGGCAGCAAGTGCATTCCACCAGGGGGGTGTACTCCTCATCCTGTGATGGTCGCAAACGTCAATTCAAGGAACAGAAGGATCTAAATCCCCGTTCTTGAGAGGATAAGGCCGTTGGCGCACATTTAGAATTGCACTCGACGCTGGGTTGCAAGTCACCGATGCGTTTCTTGAGCGACCGGCCCATCGCTCGGCAACAGAAAAAACAGGCAGCATGAAACCCACCCCTTCGAAGACGAAAAACCGAGTGAAGCTCAGATTTTCAACCGCCGAAAAACCAACAGCCTGGAAGGCCGAATTTTGGCGGGCCTTACTTTTTTAACGTGAAACTCGCGCAGCGAGGGCTTCGCCCTCTCTCCCTCTGGGATAACCAGCCTGCGTGTGTTGTTGGGGCTTCAGCCCCTTAGTGCAAATTCTGTCCAGCCTCTGGCTGGCAACAGATTTGCCTACCCTTGCGGTACAACCACGGCGTACCCCTCGCGGGTGTACTTGGCTGCGGCTTCTTGCAGCCTGGTCGAATGGCTATAACCAACCACTTGGCAACCGTCTTCTGGTTGCTTAGTGGGATGGCTAGTTGTTTCACCAGTAGTTCCACCAGAGAGTAGAGTGAGGGAACGGGCATGGCGAGTTTCATAATCAGGGGTGGCTACTCGCCATGCCCGTTAGTTCTGATCGGGTTTCCCGATCTTGCTGCGCAAACTAACTTGCGCAGCAAGTTAAGCCCCGCAGGGCGGACGAAACCACAAGCCGCGCAACCTTGCCAAATCGGTCGCGGCGTGATTCGTCTGCCCCCGAAGCAAACGGCTTACGGTTCCGGCGAACCGGCCCGCATCTTTCCGCAGACGTGGAGTAGCGCCGCATGGCGGTCATTGCTGTTTTCAACCAGAAGGGTGGGGTGGGCAAAACCACCACATGCCTGAACATTACTGCCGCGCTGGCCATGATGCGGCGCCACCCTATTGCCATTGACATGGATCCGCAAGGCCATTTGAGCCTGGCTTGCGGCCTGATGAACGCGGCTGCGCCGGATGCCGGCATCCTGGCATTTTTCAAGCACAAGACACCGCTTTCCCGGCTGCTGCGCGACACCAGCGCAAACTGGCAAATCATTTCCTCGTCGCTGGGTTTATCCAAGGTTGATGCGCTTTTTGGCAGCGACCCCAAGGCCGCAACCTTGCTGAGGCACGGCTTGCTGGAAGACCTGGCGCTGACCGGCGAACCCATCCTGATAGACTGCTGCCCGATGCTGGGAGTGCTGACGCTCAATGCGCTTCTTGCCGCCGACCGGGTGCTGATCCCGGTCTCGGCGGACTTCCTTTCGTTGCAGGGAGTGCATCGCCTGGATTCCGCGCTCAACGTGCTGGAAGTCAAGCTCAAGCGCCCGTTCGAGCGCCGCATCGTGGTCACGCGCTTCGACCCGAGGCGCAAGCTCTCCTACGAAATATACGACAAACTCAAGAATCGTTACGGGGCGCTGGTATGCAACACGCGCATCGGCGAAAACGTGGCGCTCGCTTCCAGCCCCATGCACGGCAAGGATGTGTTTGCCTACGCCCCGCACAGCCCCGGTGCCGCAGAATACAAGGCTCTGGCGGCGGAATTGGCAGCCAGCGGGTTTTTTGATGCGGGAAAAAATAACGGGTAGCTTCGCAAGCGCATCGGGCTACCACCGCCAGACAAGCGGCAGCAGCAACCCGCATGCCGCCAGCGACGACAGAGCGATCACCATCAGCCACCGGTTCCTGCGCTGCTGTTGCACCACCAGTTCGCGCAGAACGGCTTCGGACTGCGCGCTGGAATCCCCGCTCAGGCGCTGATGCAGCAGCCTCGGAAGCTGCGGCAGCAGGGTGGCGTAATTCGGCGCCTCCTTGCGCATGGCCTTGAGAAATCCGCGCCAGCCGATCTGTTCGCCCATCCAGCGTTCCAGCCAGGGCTTGGCGGTTTTCCACAAATCCAGCTCGGGGTCGAGCTGCAGCCCCAGCCCTTCGATATTGAGCAGCGTTTTTTGCAGCAGCACGAGCTGCGGCTGGACTTCGATGCCGAAACGCCGCGAAGTCTGGAACAGGCGCAGCAGCACGCGACCGAATGAAACCTCCCGCAACGGCTTGTCGAAGATCGGCTCGCATACCGCGCGGATGGCCGCTTCCAACTCGTCTACCCGCGTGTCTGCGGGCGCCCAGCCGCATTCGATGTGCGCTTCCGCAACCCGTTTGTAATCGCGCCGGAAGAAGGCGATGAAATTCTGCGCGAGATAATGCTTGTCGGTGTCGGTGAGCGTGCCCATGATGCCGAAATCCAGCGCAATATAGCGCCCGTCCGCCGCTACCTGCACATTGCCGGGGTGCATGTCGGCGTGGAAAAAACCGTCGCGGAACACCTGCGTGTAAAAAATTTCCACGCCGTTGGCGGCAAGCTTCGGTATGTCTATGCCCAGCGCGCGCAACGTGTCCACATGGCTGACCGGGATGCCGTTCATGCGTTCCATCACCATCACCTCGCCGGTACACCAGTCCCAGTACACTTCCGGCACCACCAGCAAACCGGAGTCGGCGAAATTGCGCTTCAACTGGCTGGCGCAGGCGGCTTCGCGCATCAGGTCCAGCTCGTCGCGCAGATATTTTTCAAACTCCTCCACCACCAAACGCGGCTTGAGCCGCTTGCCGTCCTCCCACCAGCTTTCGATCAGGCCGGCGCAAATGTCGAGCAGCGCGACATCGTGGGCGATGACGCGGGTGATGCCGGGGCGCAGGATTTTCACCGCCGCCTCGCGCCCGTCCGGCAGCACGGCAAAATGCACCTGTGCCACCGAAGCGCTGGCTACCGGCATTTCGTCGAAGCTGCGGAACACCTCGCCCAGTTTCTTTTTGTAGGCGGCTTCCAAAAGCGCGACTGCCTGCGCGGAAGGGAACGGCGGCACCTGGTCTTGCAGTTTGGCGAGTTCGTCGGCGAGGTCGGCGGGCAGCAGATCGCGCCGCGTCGAAAGCAACTGGCCGAACTTTACAAAAATCGGCCCCAGGTTTTCCAGCGCCAGGCGCAATCTTTCCGCGCGCGGCGCGGAAGTGTCCCGGAAAAACAATATAAAGTTGAGCGGCGCCAGCAACCAGCGGGTGCGCACGTGCGCGAGCAGAAACTCGTCCAGCCCGAAGCGCAGCACCACAAAAATTATTTTCAGCAGTCGCAGCAGTCGCATCACTCTGCCCGGTAACGAGTCAATCCACCGGCTACCCGAAACGGCCAGCCACGGAGGGCGCGGACAAAGGGAAGGGCGGACACGGCGGCGTTCATTATTTATGGGGGCGCTTCCGCCATGTCCGTCAGGCTGATTGCAAAACTATAGCGGAGAACACGGTTACGCGATTTGCTGGATACCGGACAGCAACCACACCGATTTCTCGTCGCGCAGATTTTTCTGCACATGCCACACTTCGTCGAAGTTTTCCGGAGCGCCGTCGTTCTCGCGCAACTGGCCGCTCATGCGCACGCTGGCGATAGATTGATCGTTATCGGCAACCACTTCCAGCAGTTCGGTGTGGATCGCCAGCACATCGGTTTTCTGCGGCGCATCGCCGCGCTCCTGCATCTGCATGGAGATTTCGGCGAACATTTCCGGCGTGGTGTATTCGCGGATGTCGCCCAGATCCTTGCGGTCGTTCGCCGCTTGCAGGCGGATGAACGAGGTTTTGGCGCTGCGCAGAAATGCTTCCACCGGGAAACCTGCGGGAATGTTTCCTGGCGGTACTGCCGACGCGCCCGCCAGTCCGCCCGCGAGCGGCGCCTGCGCGGATTCTGGCTGCGGCGACCAGGGTGCGCCGCTCCCCGCATATTGCATGGCGGGCTGCGCCTGCGGCTTGCGGAATTTTGCGATCAGAAACATGGCCAGCCCGGCGGCCAGCAATGCCATCAGGATACCGCCCATCGCTCCGCCCAGACCGCCACCGGCAAACAGCGAAGCCAGCCCGGCGCCAACTGCCAGACCGGCCAGCGGGCCTAGCCACTTGTTGCCCGCCGGTGCGCCGGCTGGCGCCGCGTTCGGAGTGGCCGGGGCAGGCGCCGCAGCGGGTGCTTTCTGTGTTTGCTCCGGGCTCATCGCGCGTTGCTTGCCGATGCTGCCCCCGCCGCCAAAGCGCTTGGCCTCGGCGTTTGCCGCAAACAGGGAAAGGCTGGTCAGTGCGATAGTCAATAACATCAAAAAGCGCTTCATGTATATCCTCCTGGTCAGGTAATGGACAGATGCGAGTATAACATCGGCGCGGCCATTGGCCGAATCGAAGCCTTGTCCAATGACAGATGAGCCTGAACGAAAGGGTGTGTTTCCAACGTGAGATGAGTCTGGAGAAGCGAAAGTTGGGATCATGGAGGCATGATCGTGACTTTACATACCCAAGGACTGCAAACATTGGCACAGGTGCGCGCCTTTGTGTCGGGCAGCGAGCCCATCTCGTTTACGTTGGCAGATCGCCACGCCGCCTATGACTGGATGGCCGACACGCTCAAGCAATCCGGTTAACGTGAATCTCGCGCAGCGAGGGCATACCGTACCCCTCTCCTTCCGGGAGAGGGGGAACGGGGGTGAGGGAAACGCACATGGCGCAGACGATTCATCATTCGGGGTGGCCTGCGCCATGTGCGTTAGAGGGTGTCCTGAATTTTGTGTAAACGGAATTCGTTAATGTTGCGGCATCCGCCCCTCGAACTGGATAGAAAACGATTCAGCGCCGCTTTCCGGTCTCTTATGCGGCGGTCTTTATTTGCTGGTAGAACCCAACGGATCGAAGTATTGGCGGCTCAAATACTGCTATGCTGGAAAGGAAAAACGGCGTGCCCTTGGGGGTTTACCCTGATGTTCCCCTCGCCCGTGAGCGGCTGCGCGATGAAGCACGCAAAAAATTGGCGCAAGATATTGACCCCGGCGAACGCAAGAAGGCCACCAAAGCAGCCAAGGCTGACCGGGCGGCAAACAGCTTTGAGGTAATCGCCCGCGAGTGGTTTGCCAAGCATTCACCAAATTGGGCAGAAAGCCAGCTATTTCACTTCTTGTTTCACTGTTAAGCGTAGCGAACTTTTACGCAAACCGGAGCGAGCATGAGGAAAATTGTCTTGATTGGCGCGCTGATGTTTCTTTCTCCGGTCGCATGGGCGGAGATGGAAATCATCACTCTGCGCCACCGCAGCGCGGAAGAGGTGTTGCCCATCGTTCGCCCGCTGCTGGATAAGGATGGCGTGGCGAGCGGCATGAATTATCAGCTCATTTTGCGCACTTCGCCGCACAACCTGACCGAGATCAGGAGGCTGCTGGAAAGCGCGGATGTCGCGCCGCGCCGTTTGAGAATTACCGTAATGCTGAACGTGGGCAGCGAAACCGCGCGACGCCTCACCGAGGTGTCCGGCAGTGTGGGAGCGGGGCGCGATGCGCGCGCCAGCATGCGCGGCAGCAAGGGTGGCGGCGGCCTGACCGTTGAGGCCGGGCGCGGCGCAGACACGGTGCGGGCGCACGTGCTCGACACGCGCTCATCGGAAGAGGACAGGCAAACCCAGCACATCCTGGTGCTGGAAGGAAGCCGCGCCCTGGTGAGCGCGGGGCAATCGGTTCCTTTCCAACAACGCAGGGTGAAGCGGTCACCGTGGAACGTGCGCGTGGAAGAAAGCACGCAATACCGCGATGTCGTCAGCGGGTTTTATGTGCTGCCGCGCATCAGCGGGGATCGGGTAACCCTGGAAATCAGCGCGCAGAACGATACGTACGCCGCCGGTTCCGGCAGCCCGCCCGCCATCCGCACCCAGCAGGTGGCCACCACGGTTTCGGGGAGGCTGGGTGAGTGGCTGGAGCTGGGCGATGCGTCGCGGCAGGCGTCAGATGACGGCACGGCCCTTTCCGCGCGCAATTCGGCGGACACGCGCGAGCGTCGCAGCGTGCTGCTGAAGGTGGAAGAGACCGATTAGCCAGCTCCGAAAACTCAAGATGCCACCGGCGCTGCAACCCGCAGAAAGGCCGGGTTAACGATCGTGGCGCAGACCACATCGAATCACGAATCGCCTGCACCATGATCGTTCCCTCACATCCCGCGACACGTTACTGGTGGAACTACTAGCCATTCGACTAGGCGAGCAAACAACGCTCGCCAAGTCGCTGGTTATGGCGGAGCCAGCCGCTTGCGGGAGCGGGTGTGAGGCGGTCATTCCCGCCCCGGAGGCTTCGCCACGCCGTGTCATGACCGCCACCCCCGTTCCCCCTCTGGGATCTTGGAGGTGATCTGTCGGGCGTTGTACGAGTTGGCGCATGTTTCCCGGCAAGCCGTTCTCGCCATCTTCCGATATCTCCGGGCCACGGCTTCGCGGATGGCCTCGGCATCGCGCGCATCGCTTTTGTTGCTCTTCACGCACGGCAGCACGACCGCGTTCACCCACACCGCGCACTTGGAATACGTTCTTTGCCAAATCGATGCCTATCGCAGTAATCTTCATTTCGGATGCCCCTTCCTTTTGGCGGTTACGAAAGTTTCCGCTTTGGCACATGGATGCCGTTCCGGGAAACGGGCGTCCATTACATTATTCGACCAGGCCCAGCAAAAATGTTGGGCAAGTCGCCGGTTATCCCGGAAGGAGAGGGTCAAACGAATCGCTGTGCGAGTTTCACGTTAAGCTCACAACGCTACCGAAGAATGGCAAACGATGTGTCAACTTGATATTTTCGCGGACTCGGAGGCGGTGCAACGGGCCAACGGCCTGATTGCCGCGCTGGCCAAGCTTGATCGCGCAGAATCGCGGCAGGCCTTGCGTCGTCTGGCGGAAGCCGATCCGCACCATGCGGAGTTACCCCGGTACCAGATACTGTGCGATTTTGTGGATCATTGGGTTGGCTGCTGCAATGATCCGTGCTGGCCATGTGCTCCGGCAGATGTTGCCGCAGAAGAGAAGCTGATCCGGGAGCGGATCATTCCTGCGGCTATTGTCATGGGAAACGCTGGGGCTGATCTGGCCAGAAAGTGCTGGGCCTTTCTGGCCAAGGCATCAGAGGGGGCCGGAATTGATCCGGAGCACAGCGATTATTTTGCTGCCGAGCTGTATTTGCGCGCGCAGCAGTTTCAGGATGCCGTTCGTGCAGCCAAAATGGTATCGGGTGCAGAAATGCGCGCAACGGCGCAACGCTGGCTGGGGTTGGGGTATTACGGTTGCGGTGAAACAGAGCCGGCCAGGATAGCGGCGTTGCGCTACGCCTGGCTGGCGCCGCAGGAATTTCCCCGCTTCGCGGATGAAACGCGCGCAGCGAGGGCATACCGTACCCCTCTCCTTTTGGGATAACCAGCCTGCGTGTGTTGTTGGGGCTTCAGCCCCTTAGTGCAAATTCTGTCCAGCCTCTGGCTGGTAACAGATTTGCCTACCCTTGCGGTACAACCACGG
>JACRPU010000136.1 GCA_016223025.1 Nitrosomonadales bacterium
GTCATCATGGAACCACGCCAGAAACTCGGCGTAGTTGCGCGGGTAATCGGCCCCGGCTTTGGGATGGCTCTTTTGTTTGGAGGTGTGCGTTGATTCCACTGCTTAATTGTAGCATTACCGTAATTACGTGAATACCCCATCAATGTATTCGGCGATCACCGGCGAATCGAACACGCAGTTCTCATCTTCAAGAATCAGCGCGGGAATTCGACCGAGCGGGTTGGCTCGCACCACCTGGCTGCCCGGCTCGCGCGGCGGGTCAACCAGATAACGGTGGGGAAGGTTTTTTTCCAGCAAGACAAGGCGCACCTTGCGCACATAGGGGCTGGTATCGGTGCCGAGCAGTTTCATTGGGGTCTCCGGTAAGTTGCTGCTTGCAGCCCGTAATAATGGCACAAATCATGCTACCCCAGATGATACGGGTCAATCCGGGCAGGGCAAACGCAACCGGAGGAGCTGTCGGCACCGGTTTGCGATACCTCAAAGTGCAGAGGGCAGGATTCCCGCAAACCGCAAAGAAGAACCCCGACCTGTACTTCAGTACAGTACCAATTGTTATCGAATTGGATTAAGATGCAAGCTAGGTCTAAAGAGGGTTTTTAAGAAATTCGGTTACGCCAGAAAACGTGCTGCTTCGCGCGGCTACTTGTTCGGCGTTTCCTTAAAGTAGATGGAGGGTTCTTCATAATGAAAAGCGTTCTTTCACGCACTGGTGGCGTTGCTTTGACCATGTGGCTCGGCTTGGCTGCCGGGACGGCAAATGCTACCCCGGTATTGCAGCTCGGCATCGCCGGTGGAACTTACGATTGGTCAACGCAAACCGTAGTTTCGACCACTCCAAATTTCTCGTTGTATGCCTTTCTGAATCCCAACAGCAGCAATACGCTCTCCGACACGTATTACTTGTCCATGGCCATAACGCCGCAAGTTTCCGCACCGGCAGATCTGGGGTCGTTCACCTACAACGGCACTGCCGTCAACGTGACCTCCGGCATGACTTACGGCAACCCGCCCATAGATGATTTTTCCGCCGGTTATGACGCGGGGGATCTCCCGTCGCATGGCGTGTTCCCAACCTATTTCAAGGAGGTCGGGTTCTCGTTTCTCAGCAGCAACCAATCCGACGAATTCAATACGCAGGAGCACCCTGGGTGGGGGCCGCAATCGGGGTCTGGGATGTACTACCGCCTTTTCAACATTGACATATCGAATCTCGCAACCGGTTACGCAATTCACTTCGACCTGTACAACACCACGCTATGCACGAAGAGCAAGAACAACTGCGCGGGCAAAAACGATACCGATTTAACCAAGTTCGCCCCGTTCTCGCACGATGCCCAAAGCATGACAAGTGTGCCTCCTCCGCCCCCTCCTGCCATTCCGGAACCCGAAACCTACGCCATGCTTTTGGCGGGGCTAGGCCTACTGGGATTTGTTGCGCGCAGCAGGAACCAGAACGCGTAACCTGTAACTGCGGTCACTTGACAACCCCGCCCCAGTGGCGGGGTTTGTTTTTGGCTGGATTTCTCTGCGCCCTGCTTGAGACCACCCCTACCCATGAACCTCAAGCCAGGAAGGGCAGGATGCGGTTCCTCAGCCACCACATCCTGCTGCCCTGTGCTCCGCTCCGGTTCATGGGGCTCAATTCGGGCGAAAAAATTGGCGGCTGCGGTCTCTCCCCTATCGCTGTTCCGGCCAAAGCTTCATGAATGCTGGAGCAAAATTTTAGCTCCGACCAGGATCAAAACCGTTCCGCCAAAAATTTCGGCCTTGTTCTCCAGCCAGGTACCGCTTTTCTTTCCGATCAGGACGCCGGCCCAGCCAAAAGCAAAAGTAGTGATGCCGATGATGAGGCAGGCGATATACGGGTTTACATCCAGCAGCGTCAGGCTGAATCCGGCGGCCATGGCATCAATGCTGGTGGCGATGGCAAGTACCAGCATCATTTTATGGGTGATCGCTGTTATTTCTTGCTCGATGCCCTCGTGCAAGCCTTCGTAAATCATCTTGGCGCCGATGAACGCCAGCAAACCGAAGGCGACCCAATGCGCATACTCTCCGATCCAGCCGAGAATACCCTTGCCGCCCAAATATCCGATGAAGGGCATCAGGGCCTGAAAAATCCCGAAAAACAGCCCTGCCTTCAACGCCAACTTCGGGGAGCCTTCCTTGGTGCCAAGTCCGATGGAAACCGCGAAGGCATCCATGCTGAGCGCAACCGCCAGAATCATTACCTCGATCATGCGAAACCGGCTACCGGCGCTCTTTTTTCAACGCCTGTTGCGCCTCGCGCCTGGCTTCGTGCTCTTTTTCGGTGGCACGCTTGTCATGCTGTTTTTTGCCTTTCGCCAGGCCGATTTCCAGCTTGATGCGCCCGCCCTTGAAATGCATGTCCAGCGGCATCAGGGTGTAACCGGCGCGCTGCACCTTGCCGATCAGCTTGTTGACCTCCGCCGCATGCAGCAGCAGTTTGCGCGTGCGCAGCGGATCGGGATGGATGTGCGTGGAGGCGGCGGCGAGCGGGCTGATGTGGGAGCCGAACAGGTACAGCGCGCCATCCTTTATCGTGACGTAGGCCTCCTTGAGGTTGGCGCGCCCGGCGCGGATCGCCTTGACTTCCCATCCTTCCAGCACGAGGCCCGCCTCGTAGCGGTCCTCGATGAAATAGTCGTGAAAGACCTTCTTGTTCTGGATGATGCTCACGATAGCGGATGAGTTTTGTGCGCAAGTCGTATATTCTACCAGCTTTGCATAGGCGTACTTCCGGCATGGCCCTGGTTGAGAAGTCGGTACTGGTTCCGTACAGCGCGGAACAGATGTTCGTTCTGGTGGATGGCGTGGAGGATTATCCGCAGTTCCTGCCTTGGTGCGGCGGCTCCAGCGTCAGTTCGGTGGACGGCGATACCGTGCATGCGACAGTCCACATCAACTACCACCATATCCGGCAAAGTTTCACCACGGAAAACTTGCGTCAACCACCTAATTACATTGACATAACATTGAAAGACGGCCCATTCAAGCACCTCGATGGCGGCTGGCGTTTCATCCCGCTTTCCGAATCTGCCTGTAAAATAGAATTTCAGTTGCATTACGAGTTTTCCCACAAATTGCTGGAAAAAGTGTTCGGCCCGGTTTTTCATTACATCGCCAACAATCTCGTGGAAGCATTTATTCACCGCGCAGAAAAGGTTTATGTCGGCAAATGAGCGAGAAGAACCGCATCGAAGTAGTGTATGCGCTGCCCCGCGAGCAGGCGCTGCTGGAACTGCAAGTGCCGCCCGGCACTACCGTGGCAGAAGCGATCCGGGTTTCCGGTATCCTGCAAGCCCATCCGGATATTGACCTTGCCAGGAACAAGTTCGGCATTTTCGGAAAACTGACCCAAGCCGATGCGGTGTTGCGCGACAGAGATCGCATCGAGATTTACCGCCCGCTGCGTGCCGACCCGAAGGAAGCGCGCCGCAAGCGGGCCGCAGAAGGAAAAATCATGAAAAAGGGCGGCGGCGAAACCGCTGCTTGAATGGCCGTGCTGGACTATGATTTGCATTGCCATTCCACCGCCTCCGACGGACTGCTGGCGCCTGTCGACCTGGTAGCACGGGCCGCCGGGCGCGGGGTGAAGTTTCTGGCTTTGACCGACCACGACGATGTCGCCGGCCTGACGGAGGCCGCTGCCGCCGCCAGGCTGCACGGCGTGCAGTTCATCAACGGCGTGGAAATTTCGGTGAGCTGGCGCGGCCACACCGTACATGTCGTCGGCCTGCACATTGACCCCGCCTGCGCGCCGCTGCTGGAAGGGTTGCGCGCCAATCGCGGCGGGCGCGGCGCGCGCGCGCAGGCGATGGCGGAATCGTTGGCAAAATGCGGCATCGGCGGGGCACTGGAAGGAGCCTACCGCCATGCGGCCAACCCGGGGATCATCGGACGCACGCATTTCGCCCGCTTTCTGGTGGAAAGCGGCCACGCCGGGGAGGTGCGCAGCGTGTTCAAGAACTATCTGGTCAAGGGCAAGCCGGGTTATGTGCCGCACCAATGGGCGGCATTGCCGGACGCCGTTGGCTGGATACGCGGCAGCGGCGGCATCGCCGTGCTGGCGCATCCGGGCCGCTACACCGCCGGGCGCAACCGCATGGGCGGCAAGGCCCTGCGCGAGTTGCTGCGCGAATTTTCTGCTTGCGGCGGCCGGGGAATCGAGGTGGTGAGCGGCGCGCACACGCCGGAGCAATATGCCGAGTTTGCGCGCTACGCCCAGGAGTTCAGCCTGCTTGCCTCGTGCGGCTCGGACTTTCACGGCCCCGGCGAAAGCTACCGTGATCTGGGACGCCTGCCAGATTTTCCGCCGGGCTGCCGCCCGGTGTGGCGGGCATGGGAGGCTACATCAACTCAGGATAACGCCATATGACACAATTTTTCTCCATCCATCCGGACAACCCGCAACAGCGCCTGATCCGGCAGGCTGCCGCCATGCTGCGCGACGGCGCGGTGATCGTTTACCCCACCGACTCCTGCTACGCGCTGGGCTGCCATCTTGGCGACGGGACAGCCGTGGAGCGCATTCGCCGGATACGCGGCCTGGACGACAGCCACTACATGACGCTGATGTGCCGCGACCTTTCCGAGCTTGCCCGCTATGCGCGGGTGGACAACGCGCAGTTCCGCCTGCTGAAAAACAATACGCCGGGCAGCTACACTTTCATTCTCGATGCCACCAAGGAAGTGCCGAAACGCTTGCAGCACCCCAGGCGCAATGTTATCGGGCTGCGCATCCCCGATCATCCGGCGGCGCTCGCCCTGCTGGAAGAGCTGAGCGAGCCGCTGCTGAGTTCCACCCTCATCCTGCCGGGCGATGCGCAGCCGCTGAACGACGCGGAAGAAATCCGCCACCGTCTCGGCCGCAGTGTGGACCTGATACTGGACGGCGGCCCGGCCGGGCTGGAACCGACCACGGTGGTTGACCTGACCGGCACCACTCCCGTTGTGACGCGGCGCGGCAAGGGCGATGCCGCCCCGTTTGAAATCGCGGAATGAACCTGACGATCATGGCGCAGGGCACCTCGAATGATGAATCGTCTGCGCCACGATCGCTCCCTCACATCCCGCGACACGTTACTGGTGGAACTACTAGCCATTCGACTAGGCGAGCAAACAACGCTCGCCAAGTCGCTGGTTATGGTGGAACAACTAGCCATTCGACTAGGCGAGCCAACAACGCTCGCCAAGTACACCCGCAAGAGGTACGCCGTGGTTGTACCGCAAGGGTAGGCAAATCTGTTACCAGCCAGAGGCTGGACAGAATTTGCACTAACTTTCATGCAGCAGAAGCGCAGCGCCCCTGATTATGAAATAGGTTCTACTGGGCCTGAACTTATCCACAGAGTAACAGATTGATTCCA
>JACRPU010000137.1 GCA_016223025.1 Nitrosomonadales bacterium
GGTCAGGATCAGCGTTTGCAGTGTTGAGGTGTGCGGCATCGCGTTTGCCGGTGTCGGATCGTTGTGTTTTGTGTTTGTCGTGCCTCGCCGCCGTGGAAAATTCGGGGCGGCAGGGAGCGGCGTGTGTCTAAACTTCAGTTAGTACATACAATAAGGGCGCAATCGGGTAGTGCCGCAGGCTGGGGTGAGGCACGAACCCCAGCGTTTGTAATCTCGAAATGCTGGGGTTCGCAAGCTCACCCCAGCCTACCGCGCTAAATTATCCGAGAGAATGAGTTTTGAGCCAATCCTGCAAGGCGGCGTCAACCCGTGTTTGCCAGCCGTCTCCGGTGGAGCGAAACCGTTCCACAACATCACGCGACAGGCGGATGGTGATGCGTTCTTTGGTGGGCGCCTTTTGCGGGCCGCGTATACCAAGCTTTTTCAGCAGGGCGGGCGGCAATGCCTCGTGAGCTGGTTTGGCGCGCTTAAACCATGCCTCATCCAACTCCGGGTTTTCATCATCAATCAATTCAGGATTGGGCTTTTTCATAACGTTTTACCTCGCGTTGGTTCGCCTTGCGAAAACTGATGACGCGAACGCCTTCAGCCGCCAGAGTAAAAATCACCACAAACAACCGTCCGCCAATGAAGCCAATCGTCACATAACGCGCCTCCTGATATGGCTTGCGGGCATCTTCCTCAACCAGTGCAGAATCCCAGTCGAAGCCTTCAACCAAGTGGAACGGCAACCCGCGTTCACGGATATTCCGCTCATTTTTGACGGGGTCAAAGGTGATTTTTATTCGCGCACTGTACATACAATATGATAGTTAAGCAACAAAAAAACGGGCGCCCGAGGGCGCCCGTTTGAGCTTCTTGTATTGTTACGCCCGTAAAGGACGCACCAAATTATAACCAGCGACTTGGCTGCGGTTCTTTGCAGCCTAGTCGAATGGCTAGTTGTTTCATCAGAAGGCGTGTCTGAGGCCAACCGAGAAAGCGGAAGGATCGGCGTCAAGACCCGCACCTGCTCCACCTGCTGCTGATCCGCCCGTGGAGACACCATTGGCCAGGCTGTAATTTGCAGCCGAATCGTTGGTCAGCTTGGTGTACAGGGCATAGACCGTGGTGCGCTTGCTCATGCTGTGGTCATAACCGATGCTCATTTGCTTGGCGCCGGAGTTGTTTACGCTACCGACGTGACCCATGTTGGTGTAAGCCACTTTCACCGCATCGCTGCCAGTGACGTTGTATTTGCCGGCCAGGTACCAGGTTCTGTGGTCGAACAGATCAACTCCGCCTGCACCAAAGCCATCGCTGGTTTTTTCATAAACCACGTTCACCGCAAACTGATCCAGCGCATAACCGCCAGCCAGTTTGTAGGCTCTTTCTTTCTTGTTAGCAACGCCGGTAATAGAAGGAGCTGCTGCTGCCCCTGCCAAAGCACCCGATCCCGGAGAACCCATGTCATGGGTTTCATAGGCCAATGCGGCAGTAATCGGGCCTGCCGCATAGGAGCCGGCCAGCGACCACATGTTACCCTTGGTGGCGGCAGAGGCTGCGGTAGTTGCTGTCTCAGCGCCGGCAACGTACTGCACGCCTACCTTGAAGCCGCTCAGGTCGGGGCTGTTATAAGTAACGGAGTTGCTGCTGCGGCCATCAAACGCAATAGCGGAGGTTACGCCAGTAATACCGCCCATCAGTGTGCGGTTGTCGGCGATGGTATCAAAAAACAGGTCCATGCCACGGGTCGAGGATTTGTAGGGGGTGTCGTTGACGCCCAACAGCACGGTTCCCCAACTGTCGCCCTTCAAGCCGACGAAAGTATTGCGGGTGCCCATGGTGGTGCCGGCAGAAGCGTCCCCGTTAAGACCTTGTTCGATCTGGAACAATGCGGAGGTGCCGCCGCCCAGATCTTCCGCCCCCTTGAAGCCGATGCGCGACTGAGCGCTCGAGACTTTCGTCTGGCTGTAGCTTGTGCCGCCAGCCGCGTTGCCCGTGCTCGTGCCGTCAAAGGACATGTTCATCACGCCGTACACGTTTACGTTGGCGGTATCGGCCATTGCAGCCGGGGCGACAAATGCGCCGGCAACTGCCAAAGCGAGTAATTTCTTTTTCATGCAAATTCTCCTGATTAAATGAAAAGCGGGTTTTCCCGGAAAAACCTCTCAATTACTTTGAACCCATGAGAAGTCAGCGCGCATTCTGGCAGAACGAACTTCCGGGGAGCAAGGCATTACTTTGGACTGTTGTATTTTTGCAACATTCTTGGGCTGCTAGCCACTACGCCATCCGATCTGATGCTTGTGCCTCACCCCAGCCTACGAGTTTTTGAAGTTCCACTCAGGCTTGCGCGCCTGAGGCCAGCGCGCGCAGGCGGCTTTGTTCGATCTGCGCGCGGTCCGGTTTTTCCAGCCAGCCGTGCAGGTTGTCAAGCACCAGGTCGGCAAGCGCATGAATCCAGTCCGGGCGCTCGTTGAGGCAGGGGATGTAGTGATAGTCGCCGCCGCCCGCGTGCCGGAACTCTTCCTTGCCTTCCTGCGCGATCTCTTCCAGCGTTTCCAGGCAATCCGCCACAAAACCGGGGCAGACCACGTCCGCGCGCCCGGTTTTCTGCTGGCCTAACTCCTTGAGCGTGGCGGCGGTATAGGGCTTGAGCCACTCGGCGCGACCGAGGCGCGATTGGAAGCTGACAAGGTATTGGTCGTTATTCAGTTCCAGCGCTTCCGCGATCAGCCGCGCGCTCTTGCGGCATTCGCAGTGGTAGGGGTCGCCCTTGTCCAGCATCTGGCGCGGCAGTCCGTGGAAGCTCATCACCAGCTTGTCCGGGCGACCGTGCAGCGTCCAGTAGTCGCGGATGTTTTGCGCGCTGGCGGCAATGTAGCCGGGATGGTCGTGGAAGTTTTTTATGGTGCGCAGTGCCGGGGTGTTGCGCATCCGCAGCAGTTCTTCAAACACCGCATCGCCGACGGTGGCCGTGGTGCTGGCCGCATATTGCGGATAGAGCGGCACCAGCAGGATGCGCTGGCAGTTTTGCGCCTTGAGTTTCGCCAGCACGTCGGGGACTCCGGGATTGCCGTAGCGCATGGCGTATTCCACCAGCAGCGGCGCGCCTTTGGTTCTTTCCCCCAGATAGCCTTGCAGCAGGGTAGTCTGGCGCTCGGTGTGTACCAGCAGCGGCGAGCCTTCCGGCATCCAGATACCGGCGTATTTTGCAGCGGATTTTTTCGGGCGCGTGTTGAGGATGACGCCGTTGAGGATCAGCCACCAGACCGGCCTCGGCATTTCCACCACGCGCGGATCGCCCAGAAACTCGCGCAGATAGGTCTTGACCGCCTGCGCGGTGGGCGCGTCCGGTGTGCCGAGATTGACCAGCAGCACGCCGGTTCTGGCGGGAGTGCCGTGGGTATGAGGTGGTTCTGGCCGATAGGACATGTCAGTGCAGCGATAGCGCGTTGCCGAGCAATCTGGCCGTGACATCCACAATCGGCACAACCTTCTCGTAGTTCATGCGCTTGGGGCCGACCACTGCCAGCGTGCCGACAACCTGCCCTTCCGTAGTATAGGTCGCGCTGACAACGCTGCACTCATCCAGCCCGGTCAGGCCGGACTCGTTGCCGACAAAAATATGCACGCCCGGAGCATTGCGGCCGACGTTCAGCAGTTGCAGCAGTTCGGTCCTTTGCTCGAACAGCTTGAACAGGCCGCGCAGCTTGTCCATGTTGGAGGAGAGGTCGTTGATGTGCAGCAGGTTGCGCTCGCCGCTGATGACGTAATCCTCGTTCTTGCGCGCCAGCGCTTCGTCGCTCGCCGCCAGCGCGGCGGTCATCAGCGCGGTCATGTCGTGGTGCAACTGGTGCAGGTCGGCCTGCACGCGCCGGTGGATGTCTTGAAACGCGCAATCGGCGTAATGCTGGTTGAGGAAGTTGCCCGCCTCGGTGAGCTGTTGCTGGCTGTAATCTTTGTCGGTGAGCAGCACGCGATTTTCAACTTCGCCGTCCGGCATGACGATGATGAGCAACACTTTCTTTTCCGATAACCGCAGAAATTCTATCTGGCGCACCGTGATGGCGCTCCGTTTCGGCGTGGCTACCACGCCCGCGAAACGGGTGAGTTCCGACAGCAGGTTGGAGGCCTGCATCAGCAGGCGGGAGGGGTTATCGGGCTGAAGCTGCAACTTCAGTTGCCGGATGCACGCCTCATCCAGTTGCTGCACCACCAGCAGCGTATCTATGAACAGGCGGTAGCCCAGCGCCGTGGGCACGCGTCCGGCAGAAGTGTGCGGGCTGCTGACCAGCCCCATTTCTTCGAGGTCTGCCATCACGTTGCGGATGGTGGCGGGGCTGATTTCCAGGCCGGAGAACTGCTGCAACGAGCGCGAGCCGACCGGCTGGCCGTCGCTGATATAGCGCTCCACCAGGGTCTTGAGCAGAATCTGCGCGCGTTCGTTGAGCATCCCGGCTAGCTTCTGCCGAACAGTTTCGTGGCAAGCGCATCCCGCGTAACACCATGATGCGTGGCCACATCGGAGAGAATGGCGGCGAGCGTGCCTACACGCAATGGATCATGCAGCGGCACGGCGAGAGGATGCTCCTCGGGAAACTTGCCGGATAAACGAACATGGCTGCCTGTTTGCCGCGTTGTCTGGTATCCCATATGGTTCAGCGCGTTTATGAGTTGTTCACCCGACAAGTTTCGCGGGAGTTTCATACTGCAATAACTTCTTCACGGGTGAAATGCAGGCGAATGATTTGGGGAGCCTTGCCTTCCTCAAAATGGCAATGCACGGCATCCCGCACCTGCCGGTGCAGGTTTTCCAGATCGTCGGCTTCGGTGAAGATGGATTCGCCCAATGCGCGTGCGGTCAATCCTCCTTCCGGAGCTTCTTCAACTACGAACAGGATTTCGTTCATATGCACTCTCGCTTTATTTTGTTGAGAATGACATCATTCTACCATTGCCGCTTTGTCAACATAGTGGCGATATGGTTTAATCGCGCCCATGAAATTCCCCTTCCGAACCATCGCGCTGATCGGCAAATACAAGACGCCGGAAATCACCGGGCCGCTGTTGCGCCTGGCCGATTTTCTTTCCGGCAGGGGAGTGGCCGTGGTGGTGGACAATCTCACCGCCGAGCATCTGGATCGGCACGATTTTCCGGTGTTGCCGCTGCGCGAGATGGATGGCCAGGTTGATCTGGCCATCGTGCTGGGCGGCGACGGCACCTTGCTGAATATCACCTGCACCCTGGCGCCGTCCGGCATTCCGCTGGTGGGAGTGAACCAGGGGAGGCTGGGGTTTCTCACCGACATTTCGCTGGACACCGTGCAGCAGACCATCGCCGACATGCTGGATGGAAAATTCGTCACCGAGCAGCGCATGCTGCTTGCCGCGCGCATCCTGCGCGACGGCGAAGAAGTGTTCGATGCGCTGGCTTTCAACGAGGTCGTGGTGCATCGCGGCAATGTCAGCACCCTGATCGAGTTCGAGGTGCGCATTGACGGCGAATATCTCTACAACCAGCGCGCGGACGGGCTGATCGTGGCCACTCCGACCGGCTCCACCGCCTACGCGCTTTCCGCCGGAGGTCCCATCCTGCACCCCAGCCTCGATCTGATCGCGCTGGTGCCGGTGTGCCCGCACACCATGAGCAACCGCCCGATCGTGGTGAAGAGCAAATCGCGGCTGGAAATCCTGCTGCATCGCGCCCATGCCGTGCGCGTGCGCCTCGACAGCCACACCCATTTCGACTTGCAGGGCAACGACAGGCTGGAAGTCACGAGCTACTCCAGGCCGGCCATTCTGCTGCACCCGCTGGGGCACAGCTACTATCACACCCTGCGCGAGAAACTGCTCTGGAACAAGACGCTGTAATGTTGAAGTTTCTCAGCATCCGCGACTTCGTCATCGTCTCCTCCCTCGAACTCGATTTTTCTGCCGGATTCACGGCGCTCACCGGCGAAACCGGCGCGGGCAAATCCATCCTGATTGACGCCCTGTCGCTGGCGCTGGGCGAGCGCGGCGATGCGGCCATGGTGCGCGACGGCTGCGAGCGCGCCGAGATCGGAGCGGGGTTCGATATCTCCGGCCTGCCCGGGCTGCAAGCGTGGCTGCGCGATCAGGCGCTGGAAGGCGATGCGGGAGAATGCCAGTTGCGCCGCGTGCTGGATGGCAGCGGGCGTTCGCGCGGCTTCATCAACGGGCGCAGCGCCACGCTGCAACAACTGCGCGAGACCGGCGAATTCCTCGTGGACATTCACGGCCAGCACGCCCACCAATCCCTGTTGCGCCCCGGTGCGCAGCGCGGACTGCTCGATGGTTACGGCGGGCTGGAAAACGACGCGGGTGAACTGGCGCGCCTGTTTCGCGGCTGGCAGGACATCCGCCGCCGCCGCGCGCAACTGGAGCAGAACGCCGAAGCGGTGGCCGCAGAACGCGAATTGCTGCGCTTTCAGCGGCGCGAGCTGGAGACGCTGGGTTTCGTTGAAGCGGAATGGGGCGAGTTGCAGGCGGAACACGCGCGCCTGTCCCACGCTGCCGACCTGCTGGAAACCGCGCAGTTCGGCGTGGAGATACTGAGCGAAGCCGACGCTTCCTGCCTCGCGCAGTTGAACGTGCTGGCAGCGAAGCTGCGCGCTGGCGCGGAATTCGACGCCTCCCTGCGCGACACGCTCGCCATGCTGGAAAGCGCGCAGAACGAACTGCAGGAAACGGTGTACGCCCTGCGCCATTACCGGCAGAAACTGGATGCCGATCCCGCGCGCCTGCGCGAACAGGAACAGCGCATCGCTGCGGTGGTGGATGCGGCGCGCAAATATCGCGTTTCCCCGGAGCAGTTGCCGACCGCCCTGCAACGCATCACGGATCGCCTGGATAATCTTGGCGGAGATGCCGATCTGGCCGCGCTGGCGCAACAGGAAGCAGCCGCCCAGGCAACCTGCCTGGCGGCGGCGAAAAAGCTGGGCGCGGCCCGCAGGCGGACGGCGGAAAAATTGTCGCGCGAAATCACCGCCGCCATGCAGGCGCTGTCCATGCAGGGCGGCAGCTTTGCCGTTGCGCTTGAGCCGTTGCGCGAGGGCAACCAGCACGGCCTGGAAACAATCGAGTTCCGGATCGCAACCAACCCCGATGCCCCGTTGCGCAGCCTGGCGAAGGTTGCATCGGGCGGCGAACTGTCGCGCATCGGCCTCGCGATACAGGTGGCAGTCAGCCGCCTGACCAGCGTGCCCACCCTGATATTCGACGAGGTGGACAGCGGCATCGGCGGGGGCGTGGCGGAAATTGTCGGGCAACTGCTGAAACACCTGGGGCAGCGCCACCAGGTGATGTGCGTGACGCACCTGCCGCAAGTGGCGGCAATGGCAGACGCGCAATGGCAGGTGAGCAAATCCCTGCGCGAGGGCGCCACCCAATGCACCATACGCGCTCTGGAAAAAGCGGAGCGGGTGGAAGAAATCGCGCGCATGCTGGGCGGGGTGAAAATTACCGAGACCACGCGCAAACATGCGGCGGAAATGCTGGGCGCCTGATTCCGACTGCGCAATGCCTACCCAGAGTTGATGTATCATGCTGCCGTTCTGTAACAATACCTGCCCCATGCACGCCAAATTCACCCTCATTTCAATTTCGTTCCTGCTCGCTTCGTGCAGCGAAATGGCCATGCCCAAGCTGGTGACGTTCGCCTCCCACAAGATTGAAATCCGCCAGGGCAACCTGATCTCGCCCGAGATGCGCGAACGCCTCAAGCCGGGCATGACGCGGCCGCAGGTGCGCTCCGTGCTGGGCACGCCGCTGGTCAGCGACCCGTTCCACGCCAACCGCTGGGACTATGTGTACCGTTTGGAGCAAAACGGACAACTGGTGGACAACCAGTGCCTGACGCTGTATTTCGATGGCGACCGCCTGGCGCGCATTGATGATGGCGATATGCCGCCTCTCTCCGCGGCGGTCTCGCCCCTGACTGCCGAGCCTGCCGCCGGAAAGTAGCGAGGATAAGCGATGAGCAAAATTAAAGTGGCTATCGCCGGCATCGGCGGGCGCATGGGCTCGGCATTGCTGGAGGGGGTGTTGCAGTCTGGTGATCTGGCGTTACACGCGGCGCTGGAACATGGCGCCAGCCCCCTGTTGGGCAAGGATGCCGGTGGGCTGGCCGGAGGCGCATGCGGCGTGAAAATCACCGCTGATGCGGATGCCGCGCTGCGGGGCGCGGACGTGCTGATAGACTTTACCCGCCCGGAGGGCACGCTGCATCATCTGGAAATCTCCCGGAAGCTCGGCGTAAAAATGGTCATCGGCACCACCGGTTTCAACGCGCAGCAAAAGGCGCAACTCGGCGCTGCGGCGCAGCACATCGGCATCGTGTTCGCCCCCAACATGAGCGTGGGCGTGAACCTCACCTTCAAGCTGCTGGAGATGGCGTCCAGAGTGTTATCCCACGGCTATGACATCGAAATTATAGAAGCGCACCACCGCCACAAGGTGGACGCGCCTTCCGGCACGGCGCTGGGCATGGGCGAGGTGATCGCAAAAACACTGGGCCGCGACCTCGCGCAATGTGCCGTATACGGGCGCGAAGGCGTGACCGGCGAGCGAGATCCTTCCACCATCGGCTTTGCCACCGTGCGCGGCGGTGACATCGTCGGCGACCACACCGTGCTGTTCGCGGGCACCGGCGAACGCATCGAGATCACCCACAAAGCCAGCAGCCGCGCCACCTTTGCGCTTGGCGCGCTGCGCGCCGCACGTTTCCTGCACGGCAATGTGCCTGGCATGTACGACATGCAGGATGTGCTGGGCTTGAAATAACCGGCGGATTCAATTTTGAAGTGCGAATTGGAACGGCTGACAGTACGTAGAAGACGGGTTCCCATTTTTGGCTCCGGCTCGCCCCGCTTGGGAACTACGAGCGCTGCGCGCCAAGGGTTGACCGGGTTTCTATAGTGCGGCGGGTGCCAACTCCGCATCCGGCTTGCCGGATAGCGGATTATCTACCTTTGGTGCTAGCCGCCGCTCTGGAAAGCGGGAGCCAGCTCCCGCACTCCAAATCTGCAATCTCCGTGATGGTTCACTGCTTACACCCATAGCCCACATGGGTCATCGTGAACTACCCATATGGGCTATAGACAGTCAAGCCCCGATTCTCCTTAATACACATGACGACATCCGGCCAGCCGCTACCGGCAGGATGCTTCGCCGGACACTACCTGCAAGCGCACTTTCACGGAGATTATTATGAACGTTGACAAGGAACTGGATGCGCGGGGTCTCAATTGCCCTCTCCCCATCCTGAAAACAAAAAAATCGCTGGCCGACATGGCATCGGGACAAGTGCTCAAGGTTGTCTCCACCGACGCCGGTTCGGTCAAGGACATGCAGGCTTTCGCCAATCAGACCGGCAACATCCTGGTCTCTTCGGCTGTGGAAAAAGGGGAGTATGTATTCCTCATGCAGAAGAAATAATCCCCTTGCCACGAGGAAACACCTTATGAAGAAAATGGCGATCATTGCAACCAAGGGTACGCTGGATATGGCCTATCCGCCGTTCATCCTGGCGTCGACGGCCGCCGCGCTCGGCTACGAAGTCCAGATATTTTTCACCTTCTACGGGTTGCAACTGCTGCGCAAGGACTTGTCCGATGTCAGGATCAGCCCGCTCGCCAACCCCGCGATGCCGATGCCGGTGCCGATGCCGGTGCTGGTTCAGGTGCTGCCCGGAATGGAAACGATGGCGACCATGATGATGAAGGACAAACTCAAGAAAAAAGGCGTCGCCTCCCTGGAAGAACTGCGTGCTGTGTGCCAGGAGGCCGATGTCAAGTTCATCGCCTGCCAGATGACGGTTGATCTCTTCGATTTCGACAAGAGCGACTTCATTGATGGTATCGAATACGGCGGCGCCGCCATGTTCATGGAGTTTGCCGGTGAGACCGACATCTGCCTGTTTGTGTAACAGCCACACCCGGCCCGTCACTTAATCTTGAAAGGGAGAGTTTCATGAGCAAGCGGAAAATTATGGTCTCGTTGCTGGTTGCAGTGAGCCTGGCTTCGCCGGTGGCGCATGCCACCAACGGCTATTTTTCTCACGGCTACGGGATGAAGGCCAAAGGGATGGGGGGTGCTGCTACGGCAATGGCAATTGACACCTTCGGTGGAGCGAACAATCCTGCCAGCATGGTGTGGGTGGGCGATCGCGTTGATATCGGTGTTGACCTCTTCAGCCCAAAACGATCTGTTTCAAGGCAGGGCGCAACAGGAGGCGGTGGTTTCTATAACGGCTCCGCTGACAGCGGCAGCACTCTTTTCGCCATTCCAGAATTTGGCTACAACAAGCTGATTAACCCGAACATGTCCATCGGGATAACCGTTTATGGAAATGGCGGGATGAACACGGACTTTAACTCGCAACTTGCCGGCCCATCATTCGCCGCTTCTTGTGGGGGCGCAAACGCCAATATGCTGTACGGCTGCGGCAAGCTTGGTGTGGACCTGATGCAATTGATCGTAGCGCCCACAGCCGCCTATAAAATCAACGAAAGCAATTCGGTGGGAATATCTCCTTTGCTGGGCTACCAAAAATTCAAGGTGGACGGCTTGCAGGCTTTCACCGGTCTTTCCGGCTCCCCAAACAACGTGACCAATCTTGGTTATGATACTTCTACCGGCTACGGCATACGTGTCGGCTGGCAAGGCAAGCTGTCAAACACCGTCACGCTGGGCGCCGCTTATTCCACGAAAATGAAAATGGGCAAGTTCGACAAGTACAAGGGGCTGTTTGCGGAGCAAGGAGACTTTGATATACCGGAAAATTACAGCGTAGGCATCGCTATCAAAGCGGCACCCAGGACAACTGTTGCTGTTGATATTCAACAAATCAATTACGGCAAAGTTGCGGCCATCGCCAACGGTGTAACCAACAGCTTGGCGGCCCCTCCCGCCAACCCTCTCGGCTCTGCGTCCGGATCGGGATTCCGTTGGGCGGACCAGACGGTGTTCAAGCTGGGTGTCGAGCATGAATATGACGGCAACTGGACTGCGCGCGCCGGCTTCAATTACGGGAAGTCGCCTATCGGGAACACCATTGATGAGGTCACTTTCAACATCCTCGCCCCCGGAGTTGTCGAGAAACATCTGACTGTTGGCGCGACCTACAAGACCAGTTCTGGTGGCGAACTTACCTTCACTTACATGCACGCTTTTGAGAATTCTGTCACGGGGCCTTCGGCAGCAAGCCTGTTGGGGGCGGGAAACATGGGCACGGAAACCCTGAAGATGCACCAGGACTCTATCGGCATCGCCTACGGCTGGAAAATGTAAACAACGAAATCCGCATTCTCCCTGGCCCGCCATCCCCGGCGGGTTTTTTTTGACTCCGCCAACCAATGCGGCGGTGCGTCACGCAGGCCGAATTTACACGGCAGGTTCACGGTCAAATTGCCAGCGGGAAGCAATGTCCGGGTATTGCATCAATTCCCGAATGCGGCGGACGAATTCCGCGCGCGGGAGTTCGCGTGCGCCGAGCGATGCGAGGTGCGGCGTACGCATCTGGCAATCAATCATACCAAAATTCCAGCGGCGCATCTGCGCGGCAAGATGGGCGAGAGCAACCTTGGAGGCATCGGGTTTGCGGCTGAACATGGATTCGCCATAGAACATGCGCCCGATGCCGACCCCGTACAGGCCGCCGGCAAGCTCGCCCCCCTGCCAGGCTTCCACCGAGTGCGCCAACCCCATCCGGTGCAGGCGGATATAGGCCGCAATCATGTCCTCGCCGATCCATGTGCCCGCCCTGCCTTTGCGCGGCGCGGCGCAGGCGCGCATCACCAGCTCGAATGCGGTATCGGTGCGGATTTCGTAAATTTTTTTGCGCAGGGTTTTGCGCAGCGAGCGGGATACTCTGAATTCGCCTGGAAACAGCACCATGCGCGGGTTCGGGCTCCACCAGAGAATGGGGTCGCCTTCATTGAACCACGGGAAGATGCCGTGGCGGTAGGCCTCCAGCAGGCGGTGCGGTGCGAGGCTTCCGCCCGCAGCCAGCAAGCCGTCAGGCGAACATAGCGCCTGCTCGACAGGCGGAAAGGGGGCGGTATCGTCCAGAAAAGGAATCACCGGGGTTGCCCGTGGAACGGGAAGGTCAAGTGCTACGCGCGCGATCTGCTTCTTTTCCAATGCAGAGACTGCCTGTGTGTTTCATCCGGAGTTTCATCCGGGCCGCGCATGTCGAAATCATGTGAGCCTGTCGGAGACAGTCGTTAACATGGCGCTCCTGCCAGATCAATGCGGTGACGAAAGAAAGCGCACACCGCTTTATCGCTAGTGTGCGCCCAGCGCAACAACCCGCTCAACCAGTGGATCAGCCCCTATTTAAACCAGGGGCTATCTCCACAACTTTCAGCCCCATTAGTTCGGCTTGCTGATTCCTGGCGTAGGAAAAGGCCAGGTTGTAGCCGGGCGCACGGGTGCTGGAGCGGACGGAGCCACTGCGGGAGCAGCTACAGCAACAGCCGGCTTTTTGGCTACCGCTTTTTTAGCTGCCGGTTTTTTGGCCGGAGCCGCCTTTTTGGCTACTGCTTTTTTGGCTGCCGGTTTTTTGGCTGCCGGTTTTTTGGCCGGAGCCGCTTTTTTGGCTGCCGGTTTTTTGGCCGGAGCCGCCTTTTTGGCTACCGCTTTTTTGGCTGCCGGCTTTTTGGCCGGAGCCGCCTTTTTGGCTACCGCTTTTTTGGCTGCTGGCTTTTTGGCCGGAGCCGCCTTTTTGGCCGGAGCCGCCTTTTTGGCCGGAGCCGCCTTTTTGGCCGGAGCCGCCTTTTTGGCCGGAGCCGCCTTTTTAGCTGCTGGTTTAGCTTTCTTTGCTTCTGCCATTTCAACCTCCTTTTGTAATCTAAAAGTTAAACAACAATAAACCGCTACTACACCTTCAACACACCGCATCACGGCATGGCTGAAGTCCGTTTGCCCACGATTAGAGCATGGGCCGAATGATGTCAGGCAACGGCGCCACCTGGAAGCCCCGCGCATTTCCGAGGTAGTTTTTTGTCTTCCGGCCGAACACGCCGACAATATATTTCTCTGCCCACCGGGATGAAACTGCGCCAGCGCGCCAGCAAGCGCTCAAGCGAAACGCGGGCGCGTATTAACGGCGGCTGCGACCGGATGTTTCCGATAGAAAAAAGGCAGGCAACCGCAACAGAAACCTTCGTCGGCTTGAGTAAAATCTCCGCGCTAACATCGGGTGCGACGTGTTGGGCAAACGAGATATTTTGGGAAGAGGAGGGGGCAGGAACGTCGCGTGCGGACACTATAGAAGATGAAACGCTAAAGATGTCAAGCTGCATGCAACTCCCTCTGGCAAGTCGGGGTCTGGATTAGCCCGAAAATCAAAAACACTATATCTAGTGTTTTTGTTACCGATTTGCGCTAATTGTAGTGCATCTTAAAAATTATGCAAGCAATTTTTTGTATTTTTTGTGTTTTTTGCTTCGGGCTTATTGTGTGGCTCCTCGAAAATTAGCCTGTCAGGGCGGCGAAAAATCGGGGCAGCGAAAAAACGCGAATCAACGATTGCGGCAATCCGTTAAAATTGCACAAATTCCGCAACAACCCGAGTACAACCATGGCTACATCAAACCGTTCCAAAATTGCCGAGCGCCGGGGCAAGGTGCTCTCCACGGTCCTTTTCGGCAGCCGCTGGCTGCAAGTGCCGCTGTATCTCGGCCTGATTATTGCCCAGTGCGTATATGTCGTGCATTTCATGGTCGAGCTGGTGCATCTGGTCACGGGCACGATGACGTTGAACGAAGAATCCATCATGCTCATCGTGCTCGGGTTGATAGACGTGGTGATGATTTCCAACCTGCTCATCATGGTCATTGTCGGCGGCTATGAAACCTTCGTGTCGCGCCTTAACCTGGAAGGTCATCCGGACGAGCCGGAGTGGCTGTCGCACGTCAATGCCAACGTGCTGAAAGTGAAACTCGCCACAGCCATCATCGGCATTTCCTCCATCCACCTGCTGAAGTCGTTCATCAATGCGCACAACATGGATGAGAAAACCCTGTTATGGCAGACCATTATCCACACGGCCTTTATCGTTTCCGCAATTTCGATCGCCTACATTGACCGGCTGATGAGCTCGCGCCCGGACGGGCACGCGTAAGGTGACACTGGTGCCGCGATTCGCTTGCTTTCTCCTGCGGGATGGCCGGCGACCGATTGCGGCAGAACGGCCCGCATGAATTCCCCTGCTTCGCCTGCCGCAACCGATTTTGACGCCGTTTTGCAACGCGCCGTGCAGTGCAGCCGCTATGCGCGGCAATTACTGGGCAGCGATGGCGATTTGTTGCCGTGGCTGCGCGCGAACTATTTGCAGCCGTGCGGCGCGGAAGAGATGGCGGCGTGGCTGGCAGACATGCCTGCCGCCGATGAGGAATCGCTGTCGCGCGCATTGCGCCGCTTGCGCAAGCGCGTCATGCTCAAACTGCTGGCGCGCGACCTGGGGGGGCTGGCCGACCTGGACGAGGTAATGCACTGCATGACGGCGCTGGCCGAGCTGGCCATACAGCGGGCGCAGGATTTGGTCATGCAATCGCTGGTGGATCAATACGGCCAGCCGATCGGAGCGGCCAGCGGAAAACCGCAAACGCTGCTGGTGGTCGGCATGGGCAAGCTGGGCGGGCGCGAGCTGAATGTTTCCTCCGACATTGACCTGATTTTTCTCTACCCGGAAGATGGCGAATGCGACGGCGCGCGCGCGCTTTCCAACCACGAATTTTTCTCCAGGCTCGGGCGCCGCCTGATCGGCCTGATTGGCGAGCCGACCGACGAGGGCATGGTGTTCCGTGTGGATATGCGCCTGCGCCCATATGGCGACAGCGGCCCGCTGGTGATGAGCTTTGCCGCGCTGGAAGAATATCTGGTCGCGCAGGGGCGCGAGTGGGAGCGCTACGCCTGGGTCAAGGCGCGCGTCGTCTCTCCCGCAGACTGCCCGGAAACGCACGAGCTCATGCAACTCGCGCAGCCTTTCATATTCCGCAAATATCTCGACTTCGGCGCATTCGCATCCATGCGCAAGCTGCACGCGCAAATCCGCCAGGAAGTGCAGCGGCGCGACCGGCGCAATAACATCAAGCTTGGCCCCGGCGGGATACGCGAAATCGAGTTCATCGCCCAGGTGTTCCAGCTCATACGCGGCGGGCGCGACAGCAGCTTGCGCATACGCCCCACCTTGCAGGTGCTGCAGCGCCTGAGCGAAATCGGGCAGCTTGTTCCCGAAACCGTGGATGGGCTGAGCGCGGCTTATATTTTCCTGCGCAACCTGGAGCACCGCCTGCAATATCTGGACGACCAGCAAACCCAGGATCTGCCGGACAACCCCGGCGATCGGGCGCTGCTGGCGGAAGGCATGGGTTTTTCCGGCTATCCCGCCATGCTGGCGCAACTGGAGCAACACCGCGTGCTGGTGGGCGAGCAGTTCGCAAAAATTTTCAGCACCGGGGAAAGCGATGAAGCGGGCGGCGCGCAACCGGAAAGCCCGCTGTGGCGCGAAAACATGCTGGCCGAAGAAGTGTGCGACGGCTTGGGGGAACTGGGCTACCGCGACGCCGCAGACCTTGCGGAGCGGCTGCTGCAAATCCGCAACAGCGCCCGCTACCGCCAGTTGCCCGAATCCAGCCGCCGGCGCATGGACAAACTGATCCCGCAATTCATCGCGCTGTGTGCCGCGCAGGGCAACCGCGACCAGGCCTTGCCGCGCGTGCTCAACCTGCTCGAAAGCATCAGCCGCCGCGCTTCCTACCTGGCCTTTCTGGCGGAATACCCGCAGGTGCTGCAACCGCTGGCGGGCATCGCCAGCGCCAGCGAATGGGCCTGCGATTACCTGATCCAGCACCCCATCCTGCTGGACGAGCTGCTGGATGCGCGCGAAATTTATCTGGCGCCGGACTGGGCCGCGCTCGGCGCCGCCCTGCAACAGCAACTGGCGGAATGCGGCGCGGACACAGAACGGCAAATGGATGAGTTGCGCCAGTTCCAGCACAGCCAGACCTTCCGCCTGCTGGCGATGGATTTGCAGGGGCTGCTGCCGCTGGAGAAATTGAGCGACCACCTGAGCGATCTGGCCGACCTGATCCTGCGCCATGTGCTGCAACTGTGCTGGCGCGACGCGCGCCAGAAACACCGGGAGCACGCGCAGTTCGCCAGTGTCAATTCCGCATCCAGCCCGCTGGATAGCGGATTGCCTGCCTTTGGTATCATCGCCTATGGCAAGCTGGGCGGGCGCGAGCTGGGCTACGCTTCCGATCTCGATCTCATATTCCTGTATGACGACCCGCACCCGGATGCGGCAGAAATCTACGCCAAGCTGGCCAAGCGCATCAACACCCTGTTGAGCAGCCATACCGCTGCGGGGCGCCTGTACGAAATTGATTTGCGCCTGCGCCCGAACGGCGCCAGCGGCCTGCTGGTCAGCTCCGTGCCGGCATTTGCGGAATACCAGCACCGCCACGCCTGGGTCTGGGAGCACCAGGCGCTCACGCGCGCGCGCTTCAGCGCCGGGGATGCGGGCGTGGGCGAGCAGTTTGAAGCCATCCGCCGCGAAGTCCTATGCAAGCCGCGCGACAAGGATGCGCTACGCCACGAAATCGTGGCGATGCGGCAAAAGATGCGCGACGAGCACGCCAACAGGAGCAGCCTGTTCGACATCAAGCACGACAGCGGCGGCATGGTGGATATCGAGTTCATGGTGCAATTCCTGGTGCTGGCCTATTCCGCCTCGCACCCGGAGCTGACCGCCAACAGCGGCAACCTGGCGCTGCTGAAATGCGCCGGTGCGCTCGACCTGATAGACGCGCAACAGGCGGAAGCGGTGTGCGCCATTTACCGCCGCCTGCGCGCCCTGCAACACAAGATGCGCCTGAACAACCAGTCGCCCTGCCGCGTTGAGGCCGGAGAAATAAACACGGAGCCGGTGCTGGCGCTGTGGGAAACGCTACTGGGTGAAAATCAGGCGGTATAACCCTGCGCCGAATGAACCGGAGCCAGAAATGGCAAGCCGTCTTCTCACTCGGTTCGCAACGCCTCCACCGGGTCCATCTGCGCCGCTCTCCGTGCGGGCATCACCCCGGCAAGCAGGCCGATCGCCACCGCGCTGCATTCCGCCAGCACCGCGAAGAGCAGCGGGGTTTGCACCGGCATGGCGGGGAAAGCCCAGTGCAACCCTTGCGCGATGCCGATGCCCAGCGCAAGGCCGGCCAAGCCGCCCGCTGCGGACAGCAGCATGGCCTCGCCCAGAAACAATATCAGCACCTGCTGTTGCCGCGCCCCGAGGGCGCGCAGCAGGCCGATCTCGCCGGTGCGCTCGGCCACCGCCATGGTCATGATGGTGAGGATGCCGACCCCGCCGACCACCAGCGAGATGGCGCCCAGCGCCCCGACCGCAAAAGTGATCACATCCAGCACCGAACCCAGCACTTCCAGCGCTTTTTCCTGCGGGATGACGGTGTAGTCCTCGCGCCCGTGACGCGCGGTCAGGACGCCGCGTATCTGTTCCTGCAACTTATCCAGGTTTGCCGAGGGCTGATAGGTAAGGTCAATCTCCACCAGCCCGACGCGGTTGAACAATTCCAGGGCGCGCGCAGCCGGAAGGTAGACGGTGTCGTCGAGATCGAAGCCCAGCACCTGCCCCTTGGGCGCCATCACCCCGATCACCCGGTAGCGCTGCCCGCCGACACGAAGATAGCTGCCCAGCGGGTTGGCATCCCCGTACAGTTCCTGCCGCACCTTGCTGCCCAGCACCACGAAGGGCCGCGCCTGGCTGGGCTCTTCGTCCGGCAGGAAAGCGCCGACCTTGACCGTCAGGTGGAAGGCGCGCGGGAAATCCGCCCCGACGCCGTATACCGTGGTGCGCCGGCTCTTGCCGTTGGCGCGCACCTCGGCGTTGCCCTGCGCGATGGGCGTGACATGCTCGACGAACGGCAGGCGCCGCAACGCTTCCGCATCCTCGATGGTGATCGGCTTCACCGAACTGATGGCACCCACGCTGGCGCCGTGCGTCTGGGTTTTGCCCGGCTGGATGCCGATGATGTTGGTGCCGAACTGGGTGAATTCCGACAGCACGAACTGGTGCAATCCCTCGCCGATGGAAGTGAGCAGGATCACTGCGGCGATACCGATGGCGATGCCGAGGCCGTTCAGGAAACTGCGCAGGCGGTAGGCCGAGAAGGTGGAGGTGGTGAGGTGCAGCAAATCACGGAACAGCATCATTCCTCGTCATTCCGGCTACCTTTGGTGCAATCCGCTGGCTATTGCGCCAAAGGTATCCAAGCTAATTCAAGCCTTTCCTCTTTTTGCTTTTAGCGGGAGTGCTTCCTGCTCTATCGGCAGCGCATTAAGTTCAGGGTCTTTGTGCATCAGCACTGCGCCATGCATGCGGGCGCAAGCGGCAATCCAGGCATCGGCCAGCGACAGGGGATAAAGTGCCTTCAGTTCGGCGGCCATGAGCAGCAAGGCTTCGCTGTCCCGCACCCATTCCACGGGTAATGCCAGGCATTGCTGGTAGGCCAGCCGCCCGCTGGCTTCATCCTCGTCGCGCCACACGCGGTACAGCACTTCCATCAACGAGATAAAGCAGCCATAGCAACGCGCTTTGCCCTTGGCTGCCAGATGCAAGACCTCGGCCACTCGCTCTGCTCCAGGCTCGTCGTCGCGCAGTGTCAGCAAGGCCGATGTGTCGAGCACATAGCGTTTCATTCGTTCGCCAACTCTTTACGGCGGGCGGCAAGAAGGCGACCAGTCGAGCCGCCTTTTCCCTGCCCCCGAAAGGCTTCCACCGGGTTGGCGCGAACCGGCACCACGCGGATCGTGCCGTTGTCCAATACCCATTCAAGGCGGTCAGCGGGACTCAAATGAAACTGGCGGCGTATTGCGGCCGGGATGACTGTCTGCCCACGTTCGGTAATCGTGCTTCTCATGGTGCGCCCCTTTAGTGAATTACGAATTGTCTGACATTGTAATTCGCATTCGACCTCCTCGCAACTTGAGTAGCGCGCGTGTTGGCGCGCGTTTAAAATTACCCGGCCCTGCGCGTTGAATTTTACCCAGGCACTTTAACCGCCGTTTTGGGTGGCGGCTGCGGATAAGTGTAGCTCAGTTTCACCGCTTTTGTTTTGACTTCCAAGATAGCCGAGAA
>JACRPU010000026.1 GCA_016223025.1 Nitrosomonadales bacterium
CCGTGGCTGACCGCTGCGAGCATGGCGGCACGCAACTCCAGTTGCAGCCCTTCGCCCGCCATCTCGACGACGTTGAGGGTGGCCTGGCCGGGCGCGGGACGCAGGTACTTGCCCGTTTCGCCATGCACGAAGAGGATGTTGCCCTTGACGTCGGTAACCACGGCCGCCGGTGCGTAAGACTGCCTCAGCACGCGCCGGGTAAGGTCGGCAACATTGGTTTCCTTGGTCTTCTTCACCGTATCCTCCATTGCCTTGCCGACTCCCTCCACGCTCCAGGCATGGCCACTGGCCAGCACCGCACGGGTGGCCGCGGACGACTTGACGGCCCGGTAGAACTTCCACTTGCGGTTCAGCGCCGAGAACAGTTCCGGATGGTTGCCGATACTCTCGGAGGGAGACAGGAGCAGCACCCCTCCGGGCTTCAGTGCATAGTGAAAAGCCGGAATCAGGCGGCCCTGCAGCTCCGGTTCCAGGTAGATCATCAGGTTGCGGCAACTGAGCAGGTCGAGTTTGGTGAAGGGCGGGTCCTTGATGACGTTCTGGGTGGCGAACACCACCATCTCGCGGATTTCCTTCTTCACGCGGTAGCCGGCATCTTCCTTGATGAAGAAGCGGCGCAGCCGCTCGGGCGCCATATCCTGGGCGATATTGGGCGGATAGATACCGGCGCGCGCGACGGCGATGGCCTCCTCGTCGAGGTCGGTGCCGTAAATCTGGAGTTTAAATTCCTGGTGGGTCTCGTCCATGAACTCGCGCAGCAGCATGGCGATGGAATAGGCCTCTTCGCCGCTGGCGCAGCCGGGCACCCAGACGCGGAAAATGTAATCCTCCGGCTTGCCGGCGAACAGTTGCGGCAGGATGTCCTGCTTCAGCGCGACGAAGGCCTCCGCGTCGCGGAAAAAACTGGTGACGTTGATCAGCAATTCCTTGAACAGCGATTTCACCTCGGCGGGATGTTCCTTGAGATAACGCGCATAGACTTCCGTATCCGAAAGGTTGTGCTGCAACATGCGCCGCTCGATGCGGCGTCCTATGGTGCTCTTTTTGTAGAGCGAGAAATCGTGGCCGGTGCCGGAGCGCAACCGCATCAGGATGTGGTTCATGCCGCTCACCGCAGCCGGAGCGGATGGTGTTTCCTGGCGGGCGGCCAGGGTGTGCATTCCGGCCAGCAGCACTTCCGGCATTTTTTCCACCGGCAATACATGGGTGGCGTAACCCGCCTGGATGGCGCTGGCCGGCATGCCGTCGTATTTCGCTGTGGCCGGTTCCTGCACCAGCGAGATGCCGCCCGCGCCGAGGATGGCGCGCAGCCCCAGCGTGCCGTCGGTGCCGGTGCCGGACAGGATGATGCCGATGGCATTTTCTCCCTGGTCGTCGGCCAGCGAGCGCAGGAAGGCGTCAATCGGCATGCGCTGCCCGCGCGGTTGCTCCGGCACGCTCAGTTGCAACAGGCCGTGGAAAATCGCCATGTCGCGGTTGGGCGGAACGATATAGACGCCGTCGGGCGCCACGGCCATCTGGTCCTGCGCCTCGACCACCGGCATGGCGGTGCTGCGTTGCAGGATTTCGCCGAGCAGGCTGTCGTGGCCCGGATCGAGATGCGGCGCCAGCACGAAGGCCATGCCGCTGTCGGGCGGGGCGCTGCGGAAGAACTGCTCGAAGGCTTCCAGCCCGCCTGCGGAAGCCCCCATGCCAACGATGGGGAAGCCGGCGGCGCGTGTTCCACGAGGCTTCTGTGGTTTCACGGCTTCCGGGGTGGCGGGCTTGTCGTCCCGCGGTTTTGTGGGATGGGTTTTCTTGATGACCACGACGACTCCTCACGATGGAAAGCTTGAGCGGGTGAGCGCGCAGGATACACTTGACGGCCCGGTTTGTCTGTCGTGAACGGGGGCGGGGCAGGGTAAATTTGTTCGCGGTGAAAAGACTGGTATCGCGGGTGGAAAACTGCGCCAAACAGGTTTACTATTCGCACTATGGCAGGGCGCCGCAACCGCTGGCACGTCACGTTTACCCATCACCCCCCAGACACCATTTGCAAGGAGAGTAAGGCATGGCCGCTTCCAGTTTGACTACGCTGATTGTCTGGTGGGGATTTGGCCTGGGGATCGCGTTCGGCTTCATCGCAAACAAAACCAATTTCTGCACCATGGGCGCCATTTCGGATGTCGTCAACATGGGGCACTGGGGGCGCATGCGCGCCTGGCTTCTCGCCATCGCGGTGGCCATGATCGGCACCAATGCGCTCGGGTATGCCGGTTATGTTGATTTGTCGAAAACCATTTATACCGGCAACAGCTTTCCCTGGCTGGGCTATATCGTGGGCGGTCTGTGCTTCGGCGTCGGCATGACGCTCGCATCGGGTTGCGGCAACAAAACCCTGGTGCGCGTCGGCGGCGGCAACCTGAAATCGGTCGTCGTGTTCATTTACATGGGCTATGCCGCGATGGTGACGCTGAAGGGAATTTTCGGCGCTTTTCGCGTCAACGTATTGCAGGCGCCCGCCGTCACCATCCAGTTCGAGCGCGGGCAAACCCTGCCAGCCCTGCTATCCGGCATCGGCGGGCTTACCGCGCAAACCTTGCAACTGGCGATAACCGGCGCGATAGCGCTGGCCATTCTGGTTTTTGTATTCACGGACAAGGAGTTCCGCAAAAGCCTCGACAACAACCTGGCCGGCCTGATTATCGGCGCGATCGTGGTGGGCGGCTGGTATCTCACCGGCCATGTCGGCCTGGCGGAAAATCCGGACACGCTGGAAATGACTTATTTCGGCACCAATTCCCATCTGGCGGAATCCATGTCGTTTATTGCTCCGGCCGCCTACACCCTGGAATACTGGGCATACTGGACCGACACCTCCAACATCGTCACCTTCAGCGTCGCCACCATATTCGGCGTCGGCATCGGCTCTTTCCTCTACTCGCTGATAACCAGATCGTTCCGCTGGGAAGCTTTTTCTTCCGCGCAGGACATGTTCTACCACATCATCGGCGGCACGCTGATGGGGTTTGGCGGCGTCACCGCGATGGGCTGCACCATCGGGCAGGGAATAACCGGCATATCAACCCTCTCGCTCGGTTCTTTTCTGGCCCTTGCATCCATCATTGCGGGTTCCGCCATTACCATGAAGATCCAGTACGCGATCATGATGCGGGAAGCCTGATTGACCTCACAGCAACCTGTTCGGGTGTGAAATACGGCTGCCTCTACATACCAAAACACTGCTGCAACAAGCTTAAGCGACGCTGCATTTCCGCGCTGCCAAACCCGAGATCGCGGATGATTTCCAAGCGCTGCCGGGCCGATGGGCCGGTATAAAAAGATGAGAAAGAGCACTTCCGCTCAAGTTCTTCCAGGACGGCTGACATAATCCAGTTTCCGAGAGTGTCGCCGGGAGGGATAAGATCGAAGCGTTCGCCTGGCACGAGAAACGGTTCGCCCGGGTCTATCGTTTTGTTCTGGAAGATGGAATGGCTCAATTGCGAGAGCGCGTTTACGGCCAGCGATCTGGCACCATAATCCAGCGCCACTCTTGCGAGGCTGGCCAAGCGTAAGCGCGATGGTTGGTGTTCGCACAAGATCTTGAGTCCGGTAAAACTGGACTCCAGCGCACCGAAGCGTTCTGCGGCAGGCAAAGATGAATTCCTGCTGCGAGCGTAACAGGATAATGCTTTACTCACCTCGCCGCTATGCCCGGCTGCCACAGTTTGCTCCCAAAGGCTGGCGAGCTGTGCTCCGTATGGCAATTTTGCAATGGTGTGGCGCCAGCCGTAGACATCATGATCGTCGTCCATGTTCAAGCTATCATGGAGGCGCTGTTTCTCTGCGTCCATGCTCCCAGGATCATCTTCCAGCAGGAAACCCATGTCAGCGAGTCTGGCAGCGCGATCCGGCTTGCAGCAAAACAAATTAAGCAGGTATCCGTCCGGCTGCTGTTCAGCGTCAAAACGAACCAGCAGATTGAGGCCGGGAACCAGCCGGTAAGACTCGTAACCAATTGCGGTAAAAGCATGCACCAGCTCCATGTGCAGATCAGTATCCGCCTTGACCTCGTACTGAACCAGCGGTGACATATCGGAGAAAAATCGCTCGCCGCCGCGCAGGATGTTGGCTTCTTCCCCTTCCGCGTCTATTTTCACAAACTCGATATCCCGCCAGCCCCGAGTTTCAAGGAGCAGGTCCAGCGTCACCAGCGGTACGGTTTCGCTGGCGCCTGCCGACAAGTTTCCGCGTGCCAGCGAATTAAGTTCCGAATCCTGGTTTAGCGTGAAATACATTTACGAAAACAGCCGTATGTTGCATGGAATCAATCTGTTACTCTGTGGATAAGTTCAGGCCCAGTAGAACCTATTTCATAATCAGGGGCGCTGCGCTTCTGCTGCATGAAAGTTAGTGACAATTGCGCCGTGCCGCTGCTGCTCGAGAGAGCGCTCCGCTCGAGGGTGACGTGAGTAAATCTATTGGCGGCAATTCCTTCAGCAAGCAGGCTCGCAGTGCTCGATGCCGGTTCGAAGGCCCATACGTGCCCCGCCGGCCCCACCGTCCGCGCCATGGACAGGGTGTACACTCCGTAATTAGCGCCGATATCAATGGCTCGCTGCCCTGGGCGCAACAAGTGGCGAAGAAATTTTATTTCATCTTCAAACCAGTCTTCCTGTTCCCGAAGCACGTAGGGTGTAATCAGATTCAGCGAATCTGGTACAACAACACGCACACCATCAACAAGAGTCAGCACGGCATTAGTCATAAGTCCGGGAACCTTCGCAATCATTGATCTGGCGGATTCAAATGCCAAAAAAACCCGCCACATTGGGCGGGTTTTTTGGTTGCTGCCTTGCTCGCTTCTTCAACCCAGCATGTCTGCCCAGATGTTCTGCGCCCACGCTTCCGCGTACATGCCTTCGATCTCGCTGGCCGCGCTCGACAGACCGCCGCTGTCGGGCACCGTGACCAGGGTTTTTTCCTTGGCGTCGTACTTGTGGATGGAAGCCACATGCACCGCCTCGGTGCCGCTCACGAAGCTGTAGCAGGTGTTGGCGATCATGGGGTCGGCATAAGGCTGTTCGCCGTGCATCAGCGCCACGACCGCAGCGGCGCAAATCTTGGCGTGCTGGTTTGCCATATGGCCGGATTTCGGCATCTTGGGCGCGGAGAGAGTCGCGTCTCCCAGAACGTGGATGTTTTTCTGCGCCAGCGATTCGAAGCTCAGGAAATCCACCCCGCACCAGCGGTTGTTGGCGGTGATCAAACCGGCGCTTGCGGCGATTTTCCCCGCCCGCTGCGGCGGGATCACGTTCAGCACGCTGGCCTTGACATCCTCAAACTGCATTTTGGCGGTGAGGCTTTTCACGTCCACATCAACCAGTTCGCTGTTGGCGCGGTATTCCACCATGCCGGGGTACAGGTCCTTCCACGCCTTGGTGAACAGGCCTTTCTTCGACGTGATATCTTCGTTGGCATCGAGGATGAGAACCTTGGACTTGGGCTTGTGCTGCTTGAGATAGAAGGCTGCCTGGCAGGCGCGCTCGTAGGGGCCGGGCGGGCAGCGATAGGGCGCCTTGGGGATTGACATGGCAAACACCCCGCCGTCCGGCATGGCTTCGAGCTGCTTGCGCAGCGCCACGGTCTGCGGGCCGGCTTTCCAGGCGTGCAACACTTTTTCCTGGGCGTCGGCGTTGTTCAAGCCGGGTATGGAGTCGTACAGAAAATCTATTCCGGGCGCGACGATCAGGCGGTCGTAGCTGAGCGGGTTGCCGCGCGCGAGCGCGACCGTGCGTTTGCCCGTGTCCACCGCAGTCACTTCGTCGTTCACGACATGCACGCCGTGTTTTGGCCCCAGCTTGCTGTAACTCACGGTCAAATCCTTGATGCCCAGCTTTCCCGCCAGCACGCGGTTGCTCATGGGGCAGGAAACAAATTCGGTGTTGCGCTCGATCAGCACCACCTCGATATCCGGCCCCCACATTCTGATATATTTTGCGGCGGTCGCACCGGCATACCCGCCGCCTATCACCACCACCCTGCCGATGGTTTTGCCTCCGCCTGTCGTGGCGCAACCGGGCAGGGCAGCCAGCGCGGCGGCAGCCGAAGCCAGTTTGATAAATTCTCGTCTTTCCATGATTTCCTCCTCGTAAGCGCGTTAGCGGGCGCTATTTTTGTTGGGAAAAAAATTCCGAAATCTGTGCGATCTGGTCGTCGCTGTAGCCCTTGGCGATCTGGTGCATCAAGGTCGCGGGCCGCTTGCCCGTCTTGAATTCCAGCATGACTTTGGTGAGGTAGGCTTTGTCCTGCCCGGCCAGCGCCGCCATGCCTGGAACGCTGTGGCCGTTGGTGCCGTGACAGGCCGCGCACGCCGCAGCCAGATTGCGGCTCCCGTGATTTCCCGCCGCGTGAGCCGTTCCGGCGCAAAACGCCAGCAAGCCCAACACATAGATTGCCGATGCCGTTTTCATAATTCTCCTCCCGCATAAACTGATTGATGAAGAATGCCCCTGATGCCGCAAGTGATTCTCCGCCGCAAAAATGGCAACGTCAAGCGCGCGAGCGCCATATAACTCTACAGGATGGGTCAACCCCCCCCATTCGGGTTATTTAACATGACGGCCAGATACGTCACCATACGCGGCAGGTCATCGCTGGTTCAATCGAATTGAGTGACGCCAAATGAGTGCCGAGATCACCGCACCGCCCTACCGCACCATTCCCATCATCCCCGCCCTGAAGCCGGGAGCGATGGCGGAAATCAGGCCTTTTGTCGCCGGCGAAAAAATTCAGGAGGCAATCGGTTTTCCCGGGAAACTCGTCACCGACTGGCACGACCGCGCCATCGCCAGGATGGGTGAGCTCCTGACCCAATACCGTTCGCTCAAGGTGTTTCTCGATGCCTGCGTGCATTGCGGCGCCTGCTCCGACAAGTGCCATTATTTCATCGGCACCCAGGACCCGAAAAACATGCCGGTGGCGCGCCAGGATCTGATGCGCAGCGTTTACCGCCGCTACTTCACGCTGCCGGGCAAACTGTTCCCGAAGCTGGTCGGCGCGCGCGACCTGACGCGCGAGGTGCTGGACGAGTGGTATACCTATTTCTACCAGTGCTCGGAATGCCGCCGCTGCTCGGTGTTCTGCCCCTACGGCATAGACACCGCAGAAATCACCATGGCCGCCAGGGAAATCCTCGACAGTGTCGGCTACGGCCAGAAATACTCGAACGAGATCATCGGCAAGGTACACAAGATCGGCAACAACCTCGGCCTGCCCGGCCCCGCGCTCGCCGACACGCTGGAAGGGCTGGAAGAAGATGTCAAGGATGCCTGCGGGCTCGACGTGCGATTCCCGCTTGACGTCAAGGGCGCGGAAGTCCTGCTCGTCACCCCTTCCGCCGACTTCTTCGCCGAGCCGCACATTGACAGCCTGATCGGCTACGCCAAGGTTTTCCATGCCGCCGGCATAAGCTGGACGCTGTCATCGAAGGCTTCGGAAGCGGGCAACTTCGGCATGTTCATCGGCAACTACGAGCAGATGCGCAAAATCGCCATGCGCGTGCGCGAGGCCGCGCTGGAGCTCGGCGCCAGGCGCATCGTCGTCGGCGAATGCGGCCATGCCTGGCGCGTGGCCTACAGTTTCTGGAACACGCTGACCGGCATCGGCGGCGGCGCGAACGACCCCTTCGCCCTGCAATTGCAGAAGCAGTTGGACCACCGCCACAAGCAGCCGACGCATATCTGCGAGCTGACCTGGAGCCTGATCGAGCGCGGCGCGATCACGCTCGACAAGGAGGCGAACGACAAGCACATCATCACCTTTCACGACTCGTGCAACGTGGCGCGCGGCTCGCGCATGGGCGACATCCCGGGCGGGCAATTCGAGATTCCGCGCAACATCATCAAGGCTTCCGCCAACCATTTTTTCGAAATGCTGGATGGAACCACGCACGAAAAAACTTTTTGCTGCGGCGGCGGCGGCGGGCTGCTGACCGACGACCTGCTCGATCTCAGAATCAAAGGCTCCTTGCCGCGCATGGAAGTGTTGCAGAAGGTGGTGGACAATCACGGCGTCAATTTCATGGCGACCATCTGCGCCATCTGCAAGGCGCAGTTCACCAAGGTGCTCCCGGTTTACGGCTTCGACCGGCGCATGGTGGGCGGCGTGCATCAACTGGTCAGCAACGCGATCCGGCTGGGAGACAAATCGTGATGCCCGCAAACGATACTTGTCCGGAAGCCCCCCTCCATCTACCCGGGGTAAGTTTGTTCCCTGCAAAAAGTGTAGGGTGGATAAGCGCAGCGTATCCACCTTTTTGATCTGGCGCCCACCGATAGATTCAAGCAATGTAATGTAAGGAGAAAGGCAATGTCAGCAACCACGCAAGAAACCCGGCTTACCTTCCGCCGCTTCAAGGATGGGGACAACAAGGTTCGCGCCAGGCGCGACAAGATTTTTCAGGCCAGCTATTCGTACAAGTGCCCCACCTACATCCAGTCCACTCCTCCCTGCCAGGGGAGCTGCCCGGCGGGAGAAGACATACGCGGGTATCTGCAAATCGTGCGCGGCACCGAAAAGCCGCCTGCGGGGCCGGACGGCAAGCCTATGGCATGGCAGGAATACGCCTGGCGCCGGTTGACCGAAGCCAACCCGTTTCCCTCGGTGATGGGCCGGGTCTGCCCGTCTCCCTGCGAAACCGGCTGCAACCGCAACGAGGTCGAAGACCACGTCGGCATCAATTCGGTCGAGCATTTCCTCGGCGAGTACGCGATTGCCAACAACCTCAAGTTCGTGAAGCCCGGCCTCTCGACCGGAAAGAAAGTTGCCATTCTGGGCGGCGGACCAGCCGGCCTTTCCTGCGCCTACCAACTGGCGCTGAAGGGCCACGAAGTGACGATTTTCGACGAGCACGAATTTTTGGGCGGCATGATGCGCTACGGCATCCCTGGCTTCCGCACACCGCGCCAGGTGATTGACGCAGAGATTCAGCGCATCCTCGATCTGGGCGTAAAAACGCGGATGAACTGCCGTGTCGGCAAGGACATCAGCCTGGAGCAAGTCCGGGCAGAATTCGACGCCCTGTTCCTCGGCATGGGCGCGCAATCGGGCAGGGCGCTGCCGATCCCCGATTCGGGCGCACCCAATGTCGTGACCGCAACCGCATTTCTGCAAGCATTCAACGACGGTCGCCTGAAATACGTGGGCAAGCGCGTCGTGGTCGTCGGCGGCGGCGACACCTCGATTGACGTGGCGACTGTTGCCAGGCGTCTCGGCCACATCGCGCACGCCAAGCCGACCGATATCGAGCACGCCATCGCCGGGCGCATGGCGCACGATGTCGCCGGCATTTCGGCAAAACAGGGCGCCGATGTCACGCTCACTTCGATTTTTCCGCTCGAAAAAATGCAGGCCAGCAAGCACGAAATCGAGCAGGCTCTCGCCGAAGGCATCGCCATCCGCGGCAGCCTGATGCCGGCAGGCATCGTCAAGGACGCAAGCGGGCGCGCGACGGCATTGCGCGTCGCCGAATGCGATGCCCGGTTTGTCGGCGGCAAACTCGAAGTCAAACAGAAGGATGGCACGGAGAAGGACCTGCCCGCCGACCTCATCGTTTCGGCCATCGGCCAGGCGGTGGATTTCGCGGGCCTCGAAGAATTCGACAACGGGCGCGGCGCGGTCACCGCCGACAAGAACTACCAGATACCGGGCAAGCCTGGCACGTTTGCGGGCGGCGATGTCATCCGCCCGCACCTGCTGACTACCGCCGTCGGCCACGGCGCAATCGCCGCAGAGGGGATATGCCGCTTCCTCGCCGGAGAAGATCCGGAAAAACGCCCGAAGATTGACGTCCACCAGTTTGACCTGATGAGAAAAATGGCGGAAAAGGGATTGCCTTTGACCGAAGTGCGCGAACCGATCCGCGGGACCAATGTCTCGACTGGCGCCATCCACAACTTCGACAACCGGTCGGATCGCTACGTCATCCCGCACAATGAACTGTTCCTCGGCCACTTTTCCTACACGCCGAGGCTCAAGCGCAGGATCATCACGCTCGACAAGCAATCCGCCCTCGGCAACTTTGCGGAACGGATCGAGCCGCTCGCGGAAAAGGACGCCGTCGCCGAAGCGAAGCGCTGCATGAGTTGCGGGCTGTGTTTCGAGTGCGACAACTGCGTGGTCTATTGCCCGCAGACCGCAGTTTTCCGCGTGCCGAAGGCCAAGGCGACGACGGGCCGCTATGTTGACACCAACTACGACAAGTGCATCGGCTGCCATATCTGCAAGGACGTGTGCCCGACGGGGTATATCCAGATGGGGCTGGGAGAATGAAATCGGCCACGGATTAACACCGATGAAACACTGATGCCCATGTGGGGGTGCGATTCATTCGCACGCGCAATCGGCCATGTGCGGATGAATTCGCACCTGCGCATCGCTCATGGCGACAAGCCTTGCCGGCGTCCATTCGTGTCAATCCGCGGCCGATAAATGAAACTTATGAAAAACTTTTTGCTCGTTCTGCTGCTTGCCATGACGCCCGCATGGGCGGGCGATTCCGTTGCCCCCAGGCTCGACATCGGGAAAGGCGGCCAATGCGTGGAAGATCCGAAACTCATGCGCAGGAATCATATGGACATTCTCCGCCATCAGCGCGACGAGACCATGCGCTCGGGGGTCAGGGGTTCCAGGCACAGTCTTGCCGGTTGCGTTGATTGCCACGCCAGCAGCAGGAACAACAGCGTACTTGGCGGCAGCGAAAATTTCTGCCAGGGGTGCCACACCTATGCCGGAGTCAGGATTGACTGCTTCGAATGCCACTCCAGCAAAAGAAAAACGGTCGCGGAGGCGGGGAAATGAGCGCGATCAATCCTGAGCGCAGGAAATTCCTCGGGAAAACCTCCGCCGTGTTTGCCGGTCTGGTCATCGCGCCCGGTGTGCTGCTGTACGATTTCGCGCATGGCCGCGCGGCCGGTGAAGCGGCTTCCGGCAGGGTGCGCTGGGGCATGCTGGTGGACACCGGCCAATGCGCGAGCGATTGCAACGATTGCGTGAGCGCCTGCAACAAGGAAAACGGCCTTTCCGGCGGCACCAGTGCGACCGACTCGCAATGGATCCGCAAGGTGGAACTGAAAGACCTGAGAAGCGGACGCACGACATCGTTGCCGGTGATGTGCCAGCATTGCGAGCACCCGCCGTGCGCCGATGTCTGTCCGACCGGCGCATCGTTCCGGCGCGCCGACGGCATCGTGCTGGTGGACAAGCACCGCTGCATCGGCTGCCGCTACTGCATGATGGCCTGCCCGTACAAGGCGAGGTCTTTCGTTCATGAGCCGCTGACCGACCAGAACCCGGATGTGCCGCGCGGCAAGGGCACGGTCGAGAGTTGCACCCTGTGCGTGCATCGCGTGGACCGCGGCGAGCAGCCGGCATGTGTCGAGGCTTGCGCCAAAGCCGGGCGGCGCGCGATCCTGTTTGGAGACATCGCCGATCCCGAAAGCGAAATATCGAAACGCATCAGGGCCGTCGCTTCTGCCCAGATACGCGCCGACCTGATGCTCAATCCCGGTATCCGTTACGAGGGGATGTAGCTGTCATGTACAACAAAGCCGAAAGCCGCAATTTCTACGCCCTGGTCGCCGCCGGCGGCCTGATCGTGGGGATAGGCCTCATCGCGGCCTATCTCATGGAAGAACACGGCCACATCATCACCGGCATGAACAATCAGATCGTCTGGGGCATGCCGCATGTCTTCGCCATTTTCATGATCGTCGCCGCCTCCGGCGTACTCAATGTCGCCTCGGTCGGATCGGTGTTCGGGAGGGCCGCCTACAAGGCGCGGGCGCCGTTGTCCGGCCTGCTTTCCATCGCCCTGCTGGCGGGCGGCCTGACCGTGCTGATGCTCGATCTGGGGCGCGCGGACCGGCTCATCGTCGCCATGACCCACTACAACCTCACCTCGGTCTTCGCGTGGAATGTCGTTCTGTATTCCGGCCTGTTTTCCTTCGTCGCCATTTATCTCTGGACCATGATGGAGCAACGGATGAACCCCTGGAGCAAGCCGGCCGGTTTTGTCGTGTTCGCCTGGCGCATCATTCTGACCACGGGAACCGGCCTGATCTTCGCCTTTCTCGTCGCCCGCCAGGCTTATGGTTCGGCGCTGCTACCGCCGATGTTCATCGTCGCCTCGTTCGCGTGGGGCCTGGCCGTATTCCACCTCGCGCAGGCTGCGATGTATGCGTGGAACGGCAAGACCCCCGGGCCGGAGATCATGAGGCGCATGAGAATTCTGCTGGGAATTTTTGTGCTCGGCACGCTGTACTTCGTCTTCGCCTATCACCTGACCAACCTGTATTTTGCGAAACAAACCGGTTTCGAGCAGTTCATTCTCGCCGGCGGCGGCATATTCCCCTGGCTGTTCTGGGCCGGCTATGTTTTCCTCGGAAGCCTCCTGCCGCTGCTTTTCCTATTCCATTCCGGGCTGCACAAGACCTCGTACACCGTCATCGCATCGCTGCTGGTCATTCTGGGCAGCTTTGCCTTCCTTTACGTTTTTATCATCGGCGGGCAGGCCTACCCGCTGTTCATCTTCCCCGGTTATGAGGCGTCCAGCAGCTTCGGCGATGGGCAGATCGCAAGCTATTCTCCCTCCCTCCCCGAGTTCTTGCTGGGGTTTGGCGGCATCGGCGTAGCCTTTCTGATTACCGCCATCAGTGCGCGCGTACTGAACTTGCTGCCGCATGACATCCCGGACCGGCGCAAGCGGGATGCTTACTGATGAACCGGTTGCTGATCTCCGCCGCCCACAAATCTTCCGGGAAAACGATGGTCAGCATCGGCCTGTGCGCCGCGCTGAAACAGCGCGGTCTCGCTGTCCAGCCGTTCAAGAAAGGCCCCGATTACATTGACCCGATGTGGCTGTCGCTGGCCGGCGGGCGCGCCTGCCGCAACCTGGATCTGTACCTGATGGAGCGCGGGGATGTCGTCTCCACTTTCGTGCGGCACGCATCGGACATCAATCTGGTGGAAGGCAACAAGGGGCTGTATGACGGCCTCGCGCTCGACGGCAGCAACAGCAACGCGGCGCTGGCAAAACTGCTCGATCTTCCGGTCATTCTGGTGATAGATGCGCGGGGCATGACGCGCGGCATCGCGCCCCTGATTCTCGGCTACCAGGCGTTCGATACCGAAATCACTATCGCCGGGGTGATCCTCAATAATCTCGGCGGCGCCCGGCACGAGGCCAAATTGCGCGCCGTCATCGAGCATTACACGGATGTGCCGGTGATCGGCGCCATCCAGCACGATGAACGGCTCGCCATCGTCGAGCGCCATCTGGGGTTGATGCCGAGCAATGAGGCCAACGAAGCATCCGTCCGGATCGCGGGAATCGCCGCCGCCGTCGCAAGCCAGGTTGATCTGGACAGGCTGCTGGCCATTTCCGCCAGGCCGCCGCTCGCCGCCCCCGCCGGGGCGGAAGTTACCCCTTTTCCCTGGCGCGAAAGAACCCGGATCGGCATTGCCCGCGACCGCGCTTTCGGTTTCTATTATGCCGACGATCTGGATGCGCTTGCCGCCGCCGGCGCAGAACTCGTTCCTTTCGATACCCTGCACGATGCCCGTCTTCCCGAGGTTGACGCACTCTACATCGGCGGCGGATTTCCGGAAACGTGCGCGGCGGAACTGGAGGCCAATGCCGCGCTGCGCGCCGAAATCCGAAACGCCATCGTTTCCGGCATGCCGGCCTATGCCGAATGCGGCGGGCTGATGTACCTGTCCCGAAAAATCGCTTACCGGGGCCGCAGCTACGACATGGTTGGCGCCATACCGGGCGATGTGGTGATGCACGACAAACCCGTCGGGCGCGGCTATGTCCACCTCGCCGAAAACCGGCAGCACCCCTGGCCGCGCCCGCATGAAATGCCAGGAATTCCCTCACCTCAATCCTCTCCCGGAGGGAGAGGATGCGAACGTGAAAGGCCGCCTCTAATCTACGCGCACGAGTTCCATTATTCGAGCCTGGAAAATTTGCCGCCCGACGCAAAATTCGCCTACCGCGTCACGCGCGGCCACGGCATTGACGGCAAGAACGACGGCCTCATCCTGCATAACCTGGTCGCTTCCTACACCCATCTCCGCACCATCGGGAACTGCTACTGGGCATCCCGCTTTGTCGCCTTCATCCGGCGCGCAAAAGAAGGGGAGGAGCCATTGCCGATGAGGGCGGTATCATGACCAACCCTCTCGGCAGGACAATTCTGGTCAATGGCAGGGAAATCGAAACCGATGGCGAGGGCTACCTGAAAAACCTGCAAGACTGGTCGGAAGATTTTGCGCGGGCCACGGCGCAGGAAGAACATCTGGACATGACCGTGGAACACTGGGAGGTCATCCGGTATTTGCGCCATTACTACCACGAGCACCGGGTGCAGGCGCAGGTGCGGGCGATGATCCAGCATTTCAAACAGCGCTGGGGGCCGGAGCGGGGCAGCAACCGCTACCTGCACGAACTCTTTCCCGTGGGCGGCCCGCAGAAGCAGGGAAACCGCCTTGCCGGGCTGCTTCGCACCAAGGGCGAGCATTAACGTGCCATAAGCCGGACGAGCCGGAACAAAAAATGTAGGGATAAAACGCGCACCCGCCAATCTGCCGGGACAATCCATTGGTGGAAACGCTACGCTTTTCCATACGCTCCTATCCCAGACCGGGCGCTATTTGCTACACTGCCGCCGCCATGAAACGACTTGCCGGTTCCGCCCTGCTCTTCTGTCTTGCCCTCGCGCTGCCTGCGGCATGGGCGGAGACTGTGCCGCTCAAGATCGGCGCGCAGACCGTGCGCGCGGAAATTGCCAACACGCCGCAAAGCAGGGAGCGCGGCCTGATGCAACGCGACCGCCTGTGCGGCAATTGCGGCATGCTGTTCGTGTTCGACAGGGCGGACCGGTACGCTTTCTGGATGAAAAACACCCCGCTGCCGCTCTCCATCGCCTTCATCGCCGCCGATGGCGGAATACTCAATACCGCAGAAATGCAGCCCAACACGACCGACCCGCACGGCGCGCAAGGGGATGCGCTCTACGCTCTGGAAATGAACCGCAACTGGTTTGCGCGCAACGGCATCAAACCGGGCGACAAGGTGCTCGGTCTGAAGCGCGTGCCGAAGGCGCGCCCGCGCTAGTGAGCGAAGATAAGGGGGCTGTTGTTCTGGTTCACGGGCTGTGGATGCACGGCCTGGTTTTTCTCCCGCACCAGCGCTGGCTCGCCGGAAGAGGCTTTGCCGTACACCGGTTTTCCTATCCCTCGGTCGGCAACGGGTTGCGGCAAAATGCCGAGGCGCTATGCCGCTGTATTGCCGCGATGAGCAGCGACAGAATTCACCTGGTTGGCCACAGTCTGGGCGGGCTGGTGGTGCTGGACATGCTGGCGCGCCAGCATGATCCCCGGTTGCGCCGGGCAGTGCTGATGGGATCGCCATGCACGGGTTGCCATGCGGCGGCAGCCGTGGCGGGCCTGCCGTGGCTCAGGGCGATAATCGGGCGCTCCCTGAAAGACTGGCTCGCCATGCCCAAACCCAGTCTGCCGGGCAATATTGAAATCGGCGTTCTTGCCGGCGACTTCAGCCTGGGGCTCGGACGTCTTGTCCCCGGTCTGCCGCAGCCGAACGATGGCGTTGTGGCGGCCGCGGAAACCCGGTGGCCCGGAGCCAATGATTCCATCGTGCTTCCTGTCAGCCATGCCGGAATGCTCGTCTCGCACGCTTGCGCCGATCAGGTGGCAGCCTTTCTCGAAAGCGGCAGCTTTGGGCATGGGTAGGAATCTGTTTATTGCCTTTCTGGGGCTGATGCTCTCAGGATGCACCGGCGCCGGTTATTACGCCCAGGCGGCAAACGGGCACTTGCAGGTGATGCGCGCCGCGCGGCCCATCCGGGAACTGCTGCAAGACCCGGCAACCGACCCCGGCCTGAAGGAAAAACTCGGCAGCGCCATCGCCATCCGCGAGTTTGCGAGCCGGGAACTGGCCTTGCCGGACAATGGCAGCTACCGCGTCTATGCCGATCTTGGACGCCCTTTCGTGGTGTGGAATGTGTTCGCCGCTCCGGAGTTTTCCGTGGAACCGGAAAAGTGGTGCATGATCTTTGTCGGTTGCGTCAGTTACCGGGGTTATTTTGATCGCGCGGAGGCGGAGCGCTATGCCGGCGAGTTGCGCAGGGCGGGTTTCGATACGCATGTCGGCGGCGTAACGGCCTATTCCACGCTGGGATATTTCAGCGATCCGGTGCTCAATACCTTCCTGCGCCAGGGCGATACCGAAACGGCGCGCATCATTTTTCACGAGCTCGCCCACCAACTGCTGTTTGTGAGCGGCGACACGGTGTTCAACGAATCATTTGCGGCAACGGTGGAGAATGAAGGGTTGCGGCGCTGGTTTGCGCGCAGTTCGCAGCCGGAACAACACCTCGCTTTCCTGGCGCAGCAGCGGCGCAGGGCGCAATTCGTGCAACTGGTGGAAACCTGGCGCGGCAAGCTGCGCGCGCTCTATGCCACACGCCGGTCGCCGGAAGAAATGCGCCGCGCCAAGGAAGGCGTCCTGGCGGAATTGAAGCTGGCGTATGCCGGGCTGAAGCTGGCCTGGGGCGGGGACGGCAGCTATGACAAGTGGTTCGGGCAGGACATGAATAATGCCCGGATCGCTTCCCTGACCCTGTACACCCGGTTGGCGCCCGCTTTCGAAGCCATGCTGGAGCAGGAAAAGCGCGACCTGCCGCGCTTTTACCGCCGGGTGCAGTCGCTTTCCCGCCTGCCCGGAGAAGAACGGGCATCCGCGTTGACCGGCAACATGCCGGGGAACGCCGAATAACGCAAAGGATTTTTGCCATGCCCAAGCTCAAGACTGATGACGCCCAACTGGCAGACAGGATAGACGCTATCCTGCCGCAGACCCAGTGCGGGAAGTGCGGCTACTCCGGTTGCCGGCCTTATGCCGCCGCCATCGCCGGCGGGGAGGCGGACATCAATCTTTGCCCGCCCGGCGGCGAAGAAGGCATCCGCGAGCTGGCGGAGTTGCTCGGTGTCGGATTCAAGCCGTTTGGCGAAGATGTCGTGCTCAGGCCGCCGTCGGTCGCCTTCATTGACGAGAACCTTTGCATCGGCTGCACGCTGTGCCTGCAAGCCTGCCCGGTGGACGCGATTTCCGGCGCATCCAAACAGATGCACACCATCATCGCCGCGCTATGCACCGGCTGTGAGCTGTGTGTCCCGCCCTGCCCGGTGGATTGCATCGGCATGCTGCCGTTGCCGCAGGAGACGCCGTCGCGCGAAAAAAAGCGCGCCGCCGCAAATGCCGCGCGGGAACGCTACCGGTTCCGCCTGGAACGCACCGAACGCGACAAGCGCGAAAGAGCCGAAAGGCTGGCGCAGAAGGAGAGGGCTGCCGCGAAACCGGTTGCCGCACCCGAGACCGATGCGCAAGCCCTCATTCGGGCCGCGCTGGAGCGCGCCAGGGAGCAGGCCGCCGCCGTCAAGCCACGGAATACCGGGCAACTGACCCCAGCGCAGCAGGCGCAGATCGAAGAGATCGAAGCGCGCCGCGCCAGGGCACATGAGCTGGCGCGCCCCGGCGCCACGCCACCCGAGGAATGAGCGCGTTATCAACCGGCATTCTGACGCGGTATCCGGGTTAATATGGCATGTTCAGGAAGGCAGATTCAAGCGAGGCCCATGGATGGAAATTGTTTCTCAAACACAACCGGTGGAGCGCACCGGGCGGCGGGCGTGGATTGCGACAGCGGGCATTCTGCTCATCGCGCTGTCCGCCGGCGTCTGGGTATGGCATGACCGCAATCCCGCAGCCAAGACCAAGGGAACGGGTGCGATTCAAATAGTGAGCGCCCCGGTTGCGCGATCCGATGTGCCGGTCAGGCTCACGGCCAACGGCACGGTATCGGCCCGGCAGGCGGTTGAGGTGCGCCCGCAAGTCAGCGCGACGGTTAAAACAGTGCATATCAAGGAGGGGCAGTTCGTGCGCAGGGGCGACCGCCTGCTTACGCTCGATGCGCGTACCGAGAACGCCAATCTGGATAGAACCGAGGCGCAGGCGGTCAAGGTTCGCGCCGATCTTGCAAATGCCGAACGCAATCTCGATCGCCAGCGCCAGTTGTTCAGCCAGGAATATATTTCACAGGCCGAATTCGATGCGGCGCAGAATCAGGTGGACGGATTGCGCAGCCAGCTTGCCATCGAACAGGCCTCCGTGGAAGCGGGCCGCGTGGCGCGCGGCTATAGCGAGATCACGGCGCCGATTGCCGGACGCACCGGCGCCATCGCGATTTATCCGGGAAGCCTGGTGCAGCCAAACGGCGCCGCGCTGGTAAATATTTCGCAGATTGACCCGATCAACGTCAGCTTCACCTTGCCGGAGCGCGAGCTGGTGGATTTGCAGCGGGCTTTTGCCAGAGGCGAAGTGCCTGTCGGCGCGAAACTGGATGCGCCGGGGCAGCCCGACCTGAAAGGGCGTCTGGTGTTTGTCGACAACGCGGTGGATACGGCAAGCGGCACCATTCGCCTCAAGGCGGAATTCGCCAACCCGGACAATCGCCTGTGGCCGGGCATGTTCGTCACGGTAACGCTGTCGCCGCGCACGCTGGCCGATGCGGTGACGGTTCCCGTGCAGGCGGTGCAGACCGGGCCGGAAAAGAAATTTCTCTACGTGGTCGGCGAAGGCCATAAGGTGGCATCGCAACCCGTCGATGTGCGCCTGATCCAGGACGGTATCGCCGTCATCGAGGGTGTCGCGCCGGGCGCGCGCGTCGTCGTGGAAGGCGCGCAGAACCTCAGGCCGGGCGATGTGGTAACCGAACCGGGCAACGGCGCAGCCAAACAATGAGCCTGAATCTGGTAGCCGCAGGTATCGTAGGTGCGAATTTATTCGCACATGGCTATCTCCGGCCAGCGCCATTTCCCACAGTGCTCGTGCGAATGAATTCGCACCTACAAAAACGGGTTTCCCGAGGATGAACCTCTCCGAGCTGTGTATCCGCCGCCCGGTCCTGACGGTGCTGCTATCGGTCTCCGCAGTGCTGGCCGGCATCCTCTCCTACGGCGGCATACCGATTGCCGCATTGCCGAGTTACGACACCCCCACCATCTCGGTCAGCGCAACGCTCCCCGGCGCGAGCCCGGAGACCATGGCCTCTTCGGTGGCCACGCAGATCGAGCGCCAGTTCTCCACCATTTCCGGCCTGGGCGTGATCAGCTCGACGAGCACGCTGGGCAACACCTCGATCACGCTGGAATTCGACCAGGACCGCAATATCGACAGCGCGGCCATAGACGTGCAGGCGGCCTTGCTGCGCGCGCAGCGCGCGCTGCCTGCCGAGATGACGGCGCCGCCGTCCTACCGCAAGATCAACCCCGCCGATGCGCCGGTCATTTTCCTGTCGCTGACCTCGCCCTCGATGCCGCTCTCGGACTTGAACAGCTTCGCCAGCAACCTCATCTCGCCGACGCTCTCCACGCTGCCCGGCGTGGCGCAGGTAAACATCAACGGCCAGAAAAAATTTGCCGTGAGGGTGCATGTAAATCCGGCGGCGCTTGCGTCGCGCAACCTGACCATCAGCGACATTGCCGGCGCGCTGAACAGCGCCAACGCCAATTCGCCGGTCGGCACGCTGGACGGGCCGCGCCAGACGCTCATCATCCAGGCCAACCGCCAGTTGCGCGACGCCGCCGCGTTTGCCGGCCTGATCGTGGCCACCGCCCCCGGCGGCAGCCCGGTGCGGCTCTCGGATGTCGCACTGGTCGAGGACAGCGTGGAATCGGTGAAGACGGCGAGCTGGGCCAACGGCGAGCGCGCCATCACGCTCTCGGTGCAGCGCCAGCCGGGCGCCAATACCGTGGCGACGGTGGATGCGATCAAGGCGGCAATTCCGGAGCTCGTCGCGCAGATGCCGTCGTCGGTGCAGCTCAATCTGCGCAACGACCGCTCGGTATCCATCCGCAATGCGATCCACGATGTGCAAGTCACGCTGGCGATCACCGTTGCCCTCGTCGTGCTGGTGATTTTCCTGTTCCTGCGCAAGGCTGCCGCCACCCTCATTCCGGCGCTGTCGCTGCCGATTTCGCTGCTGTGTACGGTGGCGCTGATGAATGCATCAGGCTACAGCCTGGACAACATTTCGCTGCTCGCCATCACCCTTGCGTTCGGGCTGGTGGTCGATGATTCCATCATGGTGCTCGAGAACATCGTGCGCCATGTCGAGAAAGGCGCGCCGCCGCTGCAGGCCGCGCTGCAAGGGTCGAAGGAGATGAGCTTCACCATCCTCTCGATTTCCCTGTCGCTGGTCGCGGTATTCATCCCGATTTTCTTCATGCCCGGCGTGATCGGGCTGCTGTTCCACGAGTTCGCCGCCGTGGTGGGGATCGCCGTGCTGGTGTCGGCGGTGGTATCGCTCACGCTGATTCCGATGCTGGCCAGCCGCTTTCTGGTTCAGCACGAACCCGCAGGCCGCGCGCTGAAATGGACGGCATGGTTCGAGCGCGGCTTTGCCGGAATGCGCGGCGCCTACGAACGCCTGCTCGACTGGGCATTGCGCAACAACCGCACCGTGCTCGGCGTCGCGCTCGGCACCCTGATCGTCACCATCGCCCTGTTCACGGCCTTGCCCAAGGGTTTCTTTCCCAATGAGGATGTCGGCCTGGCATTGATCACGGTGGAGGCGGTCGAGGACATTTCCTTTCCCGCGATGGTCGAATTATTGCAGCGCACGGACAAGGTGATCCGCGCCAATCCCGCCGTCGCTACGCTGATCGTCAACGCCAGCGACAGCAACAGCGCGCGCCTGTTCATAAATCTGAAACCGCGCGGCGAACGCCCGCCCATCGACAAGGTGGTCGAGGAGCTGCGCCATGAAGCCCGCGTCATTCCCGGCGTCAATGTCTTCATCAACCCCGTTCAGAATCTCAGGCTCGGTGGCCGCCTCAGCAAGAGCCGCTACCAGTATGTCATGCGCAGCGTGCGCGCCGAAGAGCTGCGCGCGGCTTCCGACAGCCTGATGTCGCGCATGCGCAAGGAAGATATTTTTCGCGATGTCACCAGCGATTCGCAACTGAAGGGCTTGCAGGCGCGGCTCAATATCAACCGCGACAAGGCCAATTTGCTGGGCGTGCAGATCGCAGACATCCGCTCCACGCTCTACAGCGCCTTCGGCGAGCGCCAGGTTTCGACGATCTATACTTCCAGCGACAGCTATCAGGTCATCATGCAGGTTGCCGCCGAAAATCGCGTCGACGAAAGCGCTTTTGACAGGATTTATGTGCGCGCCAAAAACGGCACGCTGGTCCCGTTGTCGGGCGTCGCGACCGTGGAGCGCGAAGTGGGGCCGCTTGCAATCAACCACACCGGGCAGCTCACGGCGGTGACCGTCTCCTTCAATCTTGCTCCCGGCGCGTCATTGGGCGAGGCATCCAAACGCATCGAACAATTCAAACGCGAACTCAACATGCCGGCGAGCATCCTCACCAGCTACGGCGGCGATGCGGCGGCGTTCCAGGCTTCGCAGGCAAGCCAGATCATACTGATCGCGGCCGCGCTGCTGGTAATCTACGTGCTGCTCGGCGTGCTGTACGAGAGCTATATCCACCCGATCACGATTCTTGCTGGACTGCCCTCGGCTGCGGTCGGGGCGCTGGCGATGCTGTGGCTGTTCAACATGGATCTTTCGGTCATCGCCATGATCGGCATCCTGATGCTGATCGGCATCGTCAAGAAAAACGCCATCATGATGATCGACTTCGCGCTCGATGCGCAGCGCAACGGCGGCATGGCGCCGCGCGAGGCGATCCGCACCGCATGCCTGCTGCGCTTCCGCCCGATCATGATGACCACCTCGGCGGCGCTGATGGGCGCGCTGCCCATCGCCATGGGGCTCGGCGCGGGCGCGGAACTGCGCCAGCCGCTGGGGCTTGCCGTGGTCGGCGGATTGCTGTTCTCGCAGGTGATTACCCTCTTCATCACGCCGGTGATCTACCTTTATCTCGACCGTTTTTCCGGCAGCGGGCCGCTCAAACTGGCGGTTGATGAGGCGTAATTCAGTCAGGTAAACCACCGGCTTTGCCGGGGTCATTTAACTGAGATGACGCAAATGGAGCAAGCACTGTGAACCCAGCCAGACGCCATGAGATATTTGAGCTATCGTTCCCACGTTTCAGCGTGGGAATGCAGTTATGTGCCGCTCCTGCGGCACGGGGCGCAGAGCGTCCAGAGATGCGTTCCTGCGGAGACCGTGGGAACGATACGAGAATAGAGAATCGCGCGACCTTGTTGAATTCAATCTGCGAATCGGGTAAACACACTTCATGAACCCCGCCAAACGCTACGAGATTTTCACGCGCTTCCGCGCCGCCAGGCCGCATCCCGAGACCGAGCTGGAATACCGCACGCCGTTTGAATTACTGGTGGCGGTGATCCTCTCCGCGCAGGCAACGGATGTCAGCGTGAACGCCGCAACAAGAATCCTGTTCCCGCTTGCCAACACGCCGCAGGCCATATTCGACCTGGGCGAAGAGAAACTGCGCGAGCATGTGCGGCGCATCGGCCTGTATCAGACCAAGTCCAAACACATCATGCAGACCTGCAAACTGCTGCTGGAAAAACACGATGGAAAAGTGCCGCAGACGTGCGAGGAGCTAGAAGCCCTGCCCGGCGTGGGGCGCAAGACCGCCAACGTGATCCTCAACACTGCCTTCGGCCAGCTCACCATTGCGGTGGATACGCATGTGTTCCGCGTCGCCAACCGCACCGGCATTGCGCCCGGCAAGGATGTGCTGGAAGTGGAAAATAAATTGCTCAAATTCGTGCCGGATGAATTCAGGCCCGATGCGCACCACTGGCTGATCCTGCACGGGCGCCATGTGTGCCAGGCGCGCAAGCCGAAGTGCCCGCAATGCCTGATAGTGGACTTGTGCGAATATCCGGATAAAACGACCTGATGTTCAACCCGTCCCGTGACCAGGCACGCCAATTCCTGTTCGATACCTGGCGCAAGCGCCGCGAGGGCGCGCTGCTCACGCCGCTGGAAGACCTCGCCGCACAGTTGATCGAGCGGCACCCGGAATTCCACGATCTTCTGGGCGAGCCGGAGCGCTACCAGGACAAGGACTACGCGCCGGAGCACGGCGCGACCAATCCATTTCTGCATCTGATGATGCACCTCAGCATCGAGGAACAGATTTCCATCGGCCAGCCGCATGGCGTCCGCGCGCACTTCGAGCGCTTGACGCGGCGCTTCGGATCGGAGCACGATGCGCAGCACCGTATGATGGATTGCCTGGGCGAAATGATCTGGCAGGCGCAGCGCAACGGGGCGGCGCCGGATGCGGCGATTTACCTGACGTGCCTGGAAAAACAGTAGATGGGTATAATGTTCGCCAATCAGAATTTACGGTGGTGACGTAGTGGCAAATAACTTCAAGAGTGACGACAGTTTCCTTTCCTGCGAATCGTGGAAGTAACGTGGGCCCCTCCGTCAGGACAATAATGCATCGAGTTTAAGAGGGGAACCTTGCACATGCAGCGGAACGGTGGCCCCGGTTTTCGGTTTCTTTTTTGGGGTCTTCGTGAAAGAGTGTGGGTAAAATTTAGCATGAGCACCTCTGCAAGCCATATGGTATATGGCAGAATCCGGTTTGCCCCCTTGCTAGAAAACGGGAGGATTTTCCGATGGCCATCTCGCCCAAGCGCAAG
>JACRPU010000027.1 GCA_016223025.1 Nitrosomonadales bacterium
CATCATGGAACCACGCCAGAAACTCGGCGTAGTTGCGCGGGTAATCGGCCCCGGCTTTGGGATGGCTCTTTTGTTTGGAGGTGTGCGTTGATTCCACTGCTTAATTGTAGCATTACCGTAATTACGTGAATACCCCATTTCCAAAATTGGAACGGAGGAGGTTAATCACCTGGGTAATTTTCAGCGCGCAGAGGCTATGTTTTCTGGGTAATTTTCAGTGCGTACCAACATCCGACAGGCATAAGCATGAAGGTCGTGCGAATTACCCTGGGAGGTCTGCCAACCTGCCTTGTGCTACTGGCATCGCAAGGTGCCGGGATGGGGCGCAGAAGTCAGCAGAAGCCGTAGTAGTCACTCGAAACCGGAGTGGTGAAGGGCTGAACCTGACATGAGTGGATAGTAATGCGTGCTCTCTGCACGGACAGGGCAGAAGCCTCTGGAAACAGAGGGCCTGCGGCTAAACTGGAGGAACCGGAAGTTTCAAAGGTGGCTGGGGTGCCTATTGGCCGACAGGCGACACGTCGAACGGGACGAAGCTCGCTGGGGAAACCCAGTAGTCAGGAACCGCACGTACGGTGGTGTGGGAGGACGGCAGGAGTAATCCTGCCTCCTACCCGATGCTTGCGGTCGAGTGCCGCTTCCAAACCTTCCTCCACAAATTGCTTCTTGATATGCTCGATAGTCCGGCTGGTTATCCCGAGCGCCTCTGCCGCATCCGCAACTTTCCACGCCGGGCCACCGGTTCCGGCGTCACACAATAACAGCGCACGGGCGTGGATAAATTTTCTTGCGCCGATCTTTCCTCGTTTCGTCAACGCTTCAAGTTCGCTGCGCTCTTGCTCGGTGAGCGTTACCCGGTATCTCGGTGACATGGCGACCTCCTTTTGTTAAAGGTTTCGCCAGTGTGTCACATGGCACTATAATACGAAAGTAATAATGTTACATGGCACTAGGAAACATGGCTGCATTCTGAAGCCGGAGTACGCGTATCCATGTTGCGTCCGCGGTTGATGTGGTCATCTATCTCGCCGGCACACCCCGCCATGCGACCTAACAGAAACGCCGTGAAAGCTGCCATTTCCATCGAGCTCTCTCCGAGTTCGTTCCTGCGGTAGCGCGGCCACAGGAGTTTCAGCAGCAACGCGGCGATGATGGCATCAATATTGACGCAGAACACGTTAGCGGTCACGCCGTTGTCGTACAAGGCCTGCACCAACGCCCGGTAGAAATCGTGGAACACATTCTTTTCGCCGCGCTCCGCGAACAGATCCGCGATGTAAACCTCGCGCGGGTCATGGTTGACCGGATGTCCTTTGAATACCGGGTGGTTGACGCCGGGAATGTTACGCACCGGCGTGCCGAGTGACTTGCTGGCCTTCTTCTCCTTGTTGAACGCAAGGGCAAAATCTGTCGCCATTTTCTTGAGATCCAAGCCAGGGTCGGCGGCGCCGGCGTCGGCGAGCGGGGTACCGGCAAAACTCTCGATCAGGAACTGGATGCCTTCGTAACCGTTGCCGCCGTGGGCAAAGCCGGTGTGTGTGAGGAAGCCGATCATGCCCTTGTTGATCTGAACCCGTTCCGGGGTTTCCGGGCCGTCGGCAGACACCGCACCTTTGCAGCCTTGCGCCGAGATGGTGCCGACACCGTTGGAGATAATCAGCCCCAGCATGACCTGGAATGGAAACAGGCTGGATGGCGTCGGACGTTCGGCCATCAGGGAGAGATAGGCCAGTTGGGTGACCGTCCAGGATTGCAGGATTTCTTCGTTGCTCACCCCGCAGAACTTGTCCGGCTGGTGGCGCGCACCCTCGGTCGCTGAACCGATAAAGACTCCGAACAGCCTGGCGTACCAAGGCAGGTTGCGCACGGTCAGCTTGGAGATGCGCTTGCGCACCAGCGGTTCCCACGCGATGGTAGTGGTGAGCGCGGCCAGCACGGCTCCTGCAGTGGGATGGCCGCCCAGCGCGCGCAGGTGCCGCACAAACACAGACTTGGCGCCGCGCTTGTCGAATGCATCGAGCATGGCTTCGGCCAGCGCATCGGGAAATTTGCCGAGCAGCGTCGCGAGTTGTTCCGGCGTGGCTGTAGCGGGTGTGGTATTGGCTTGTTCATCCTCACCCTTGAGCAGGCCGGAGTGGGCGAACAGTTCAATCAGCGTGTCGGCAGCCTTGCGTGCGCCATCCACGCGCTTCGGCCCGATCAACGCGATGGCCGCGCTGATTGCCGTATTGGGGGCATTGCCCGCCTCGCGCGATGCGTCGGCAGCAGCCAGCGCGGCATCGCCGTGCAGGTTGACATGGGCAGCCACCGCCAGATTGAACAGCGCGTTATCGTTGGCATCGTTGAGTTCGCGCACCAGCGACAGGCACAGGTTGGATTCCAGCGGTTGTTTGGCGGTGTCCAGAATGGAGATGCCGTTGACTTTGGTGACCTGCGTCTTCGGGTCCATAACCGAGCTTCCCGAGCAATCTTTCATCGTCTGGCGCGGAAATATGGCGCCCACGTTCTTGAGCAGCTCGGCGATTTGCTCGTCGTAGGGAGACATGGCCTTGACCACGGGGATATTCAGCGCGACCGGCAGTTTCAAACCCTGATCGTCACCGAACCACGGCTTCAGCTCAAGATTGCCTTCCGGCGGAAAATCGCGCTCGATGCCGTTCAGGCGCATCACCTCGGTAAGCGCCTGCGGAATGTGGGCGATATTGGTAACCACCGCGCCTTTATTCGAACATACCGGATTGTCCGGCGTAAAAAGATCCTTTACGCCGAATTTTTCCATGAACCAGCCTTCCTTGGCCCTGGCGTCGTCGCCCGATCCGGCAATTGCGCCGGCGTGGCCGACGGCCCGCGTCAGATTCGCCTTCCAGCGACCGACCACACAGGCCACCACCGGTTTTTCAAAGGTGACTTCCTGTTCGTAATAGCCGCCCGGTTCGCTGTACATCACCGCAGCCTTGGTGCGCGCGTCGTTGGCCATGGCGAAGGCAAACTCGGGCGTGGCGTAGTTGATGTAGACATCCTTGCCGCTGGAGATCAGCGTCGTTGTACCCCAGCCGCCGATGGAGAGGTAGTTGGCGATGGTGGTGGTGAAATTGCCGGAGTTGGAATAGATGGCGATCGAGCCCTTGCGCAAGGTTTCTTCGGGTTTATCGCCGCCCAGCGCGCCGCCGATACGCACATGGTTCCATGAGTCCGCCACACCCAGGCAGTTGGCGCCGAAAATATCCACCCCGCGCTGCTGGCCGAGCGCCCTTATCTCGCGGGAATCATGAACCGATATTTTTTCGGTGAGAATGATGACTTTTTCCACATCGGGATTGATCCGGATCAGCTCGGCGACGCCGTCGCGCACGGCGGCAGGAGGCAGATAGACGACCCCGATGTTGAACTTGTGCCCGGCATCCATACCTTCGCGCACGTTGTTATATACCGGGATATTGCCTGCACGAGTCTCCAGGACTTGCCCGCGGCGGCCCGGAGAGGTGCCGAAAACCACGTTTCCCCCGGAATAAGCATGGCTGATCGGTGTCACGGAGCGCGACTCATTCCCGAGAATGTTCAGCACGCAGACGCGATCTTCGGCAGTCGCAATCTCGGCCAGCGAGCGGATGCCGACGAAATATTTGAATTTTTCGATACCTGGCTTTCTCATTACATGTCACCTTTGCATTTCATATTGTTAGCTTGTAGCTTGTAGCGGGTAGCTCGTAGCAAAACCGGGCTGGCTACCGGCTACAAGCTGTTAGGCGTCCGCCGGCAAACCCAGCGATTTCGCCACTTCGGCTCGACCGCCGCTCTTCATCCAGCGATCCGCTTCCTGCGCATAGTTAACCACATCGGTCATCGCGGAATCGAAACCGAAAATCCGGTAGGGTATGCGCAACGCATCGAGCACGTCCTTGAACACGCCCATGCCGCGAATCAGTTGCGGGCCGCCGCGGCCTATCACCACATACAGCGGTGTCGGCCCATGCTCGCTGAAATAATCACGCAACGCATCGGCCATCGCCCGGAACGTGACAAAGATGTCGGTATTGTTGGCTTTGCCGCCGATGATGAACAAAACGTTCGACTGCTTGAGATAGTATTTGAGGCAGATGCGCATCACTTCGTACATTTTCTCGTAGGGCGGATTGCCGCCGAAATCTGAAGAGATGATGGCATCGTTGCCCAGTACTTCGGTAACCAAGGAGTTTGCGCCGCCGCCGAAAGTCGGTGCCAGGATGGTGCCCTTTTCATTGATCACATATACGTCGCTCTGCCCCTGGTAGGTGCGCAGTTCATTGATTTCCTGCTCGAAATCGTTGGCCTCGGTGACAAAAAGATCGTCGGGCAGAGTCAAACGGCCAACGCGCGGATCATCGCGATCAAAGCCGCACTTGAAATCGCAGGCCACCGGCAGCAGAGAGCCGGACTTGCTCTCCGTCATGCGGATGGGATTGAGTTCCAGCGTGGACATGCCGTTATGGTGGAACAGATCCCACAGCTTGGGCAGGTACTGCACCAGCGGCGATACAATCTCGCGCGGCGCGCCGAGATCCGACAGCGCATTGGAAACAATGAAGGATTTGAGACCGGTCAGCGGATCAAACGGAGCCTCGATGATCTGGCTCTTGTCCAGTTCCTCGATGTCCATGCCGCCGTGATGGGTGAGCGTCATGACCGGCGCCCGATAACGGGTCGAGTCCGTGAGCGAAAAATAAATTTCGTGTTCTGCCGGAACAGCGCCCTCGAATGTGACCCCTCGCGATTTGTAGACGACATTGCCGACCCGGTGTTCGGCAAAATAGAGGCGCTCTTTCTCGGCCAGCGCCGTCTTGAGATCCTTGGCGCGCCCGATCAGCCCGGACTTGCCCTTCTTGCCTATGCCGCCCTTGAAAATGGGCTTGATAAAAACTGCGCCGCACCGTTCGATCAGGCTATGGATTTCGTGTTCGCTGGCCTCCGGGCCGAGCACCTCGGCAGCCGGAAAACCCGCGAGTTTGAGCAGTCCCGCTCCGTGGAGCATTCCACTGATGTTCATGTTTCTCTCCCGACTATGATTATCAAAATCTTTCGGCAAGCAGCCAGAAGCGGGTAGCCTGTAGCATCCCCGGTTTTGCTACGCGCTACCCGCTACTGGCTACCCGCTTTAATATTCTTCCGGCAGGTACTTCAGCTCGGCCCAGGAATAGACCGGCCCCTTGACGCACACATAATCCTTGCCGACGTTGCAGCGACCGCACTTGCCCAGGCCGCATTTCATCTTGTTTTCGATGGTTGTATAGATATGTTCGTCCTTGAAACCGAGCTTGTTCAGATTTTGGATCACGAACTTGATCATGATCGGCGGCCCGCAGGTAATAGCGATGGCGTTGTTTGGGTTAGGATCCTTGTCCATCACGGCTGCCGGCACGAAACCGCAGTAGCCGTCCCAGCCCTCCTCCGCCTTATCTATCGAGAGATGGACGTCAACGGAGCCGCGCAGTTTTTCGAGTTCCGCCCGATACATGATGTCGCGCGAGGTGCGACCGCCGTAAAACACGGTGATGTTTTTGAAATCGGCGCGCTGCGCCACTGCGGTGGTGATCAGCGGCCAGATCGGCGCCAGGCCGCAGCCGCCGCCGATGAAATACAGGTTTTTCCCGCGCCAATCGTCTATCGGAAAGCTGTTGCCATACGGGCCGCGGATACCTACGACATCACCCATCGCCAGATCGTGAAAGGCTGATGACACGCGCCCCACCCGCATGATGCTGAACTGCTTGTATCCCTTGACCAGCGGCGAAGAGGCGATCGAAATCAGCGCCTCGCCGCGACCGAAGACAGAGAGCATCGCGCATTGGCCGCACTGGTGATCGAACCAGCCGCCGTTCATCGGTTCCAGGTGAAAAGTGCGGATGGCGCGCTCGCCCGGCACCTCGTCCTTGGTGTAAATCACGCGAGCCAGGTTGGGAAGGTAGATGTTATGCGGCATTTGCGGCCACCTTGTTGACGACATGGATGATATCTATCCCCACCGGGCATTCGGTGATGCAGCGTCCGCAGCCGGTACACTGGTGCATCCCGAAATTCTCGTGGAAGTACTGGAATTTGTGGCTCACCCGCTGTCGCAGCCGTGCGCCGGTGCCTTCTCGCGGGTTGTGGCCGGACGAGTGCATGGTGAAATCCGGGAACTGGCAATTGTCCCAGGTGCGCACCCGCTGGCCCTTCAGGGGAGCCTTGCTTTGCACCTCGTCGTTGATGTCGAAGCAGTGGCAGGTCGGGCACAGGAAGGTGCAGATGCCGCAGCCGATGCAGGCTCGCGCCAGCTCATCCCACAACGGCGACTTGAAGTTGGCCTTCAGTTTGGCCGGTGCTCCGTCGGGATCGTTGACCGCGCGTTGCGGATAGGCCACCGCAGCGGCATGCATGTCTTTCAACTGCTTCTTGTCGGCGGCGGAAGGCTCGGCAAATACCCCGGCTGCGGCTGTCATCAGTGCCTTGCCGGTCTCGGTGACCGCTTTTACGAAGTAACGGTCGCCCAAGTCGGTCATCTGGACATCGAGGCCGTCGGTGGAAACGGGGGAGCCGCCCACCGACAGGCAGAAACAGTTGGCGTTGGGCGGCTTGTTGCAGGCCAGCCCGACATAGGCCACGTTCTTGCGCCTGGTGTTGTAGTAAACATCCTCGACATAGTCGTTGAACACTTGGTCCATGCGCGGCACTCCCCGCCCATCGCAGGGTCGGACCCCGAACACGGCGTGGCGCGGCGCTTCCGGCAGGGTTTGCGTCAGGCGCGGCGCTTCGCCCTTGATCTGCTCGAACGTAAAAAACACCTCGCGTTGCGGGAAGGCAAGCCTTTTGGGCGACTGCTTGGTGTTGGGATGATCCAGGCGGATGGGTCCATTGACCGGCTGGTACCCCCAAGCATCTTCTTCCCACGCAGGCGCGAGCACCTCATAGTCCGCCAAAGCGTCGACCCAGTCACCCAGTCTTTTTTTATCCAGAATTTTTTCCATGGTGTCAGGGCTCACCTGATGAAGTTGCCGGGATCGTTATCCAGGAAGGAGGCGACCAGCGAAGGCCCGCCGATGCTCGCTCCCGGCTCAAAGCCGAACTGCTCGCGCGCTTCCTTTTCCATTTTGTTGTTGAGCAGGCGGATCGGGACGTTGACCGGGCAGGCGCGGTCGCACTCGCCGCAATCGGTGCAGCGCCCTGCCAGGTGCATGGCGCGCGTCATGAGATAGGTGATGTTCTCGGAACGGGCAGCCGACCGCTCGATCCAGCGGATGCGGCTGGCCTTTTCCTCCGCCGTGGTTGCCGTGGTAACCGGGAAGGTGATGCTGTCCACCACGCACTCGTCGCAGTAGCACATCGGGCACACCGAGCGGCAGGCAAAGCAGCGGATGCAGCGATCGAAATGGCGCGCCCAATTGTCCCATCGTTCCCCTGCGCCTTGCGCCTCGAAACGGTCGAGCGCGGCAAACGGCGCTTCCAGTTGGCGCCCGGTCTTGTCCTCGCCGAACGCCAGATTATGTTCCTTGGGAAAAGGCGAGCAGCATTCCAGGCAGCGGTCTGCCATCACTTCGCGGGCCGGCAACCGTTTCTCGCCCTCCGCGGTGGTAAACACGAAATCGTCGCCGTCAAATGCGGCGCTGATAGCCTGGGCACCGTTCAGATGCCCGGCCAGTTTGCGCTCATCCACCACGCCGGTGCCCTCGCAGGACACGCCGATGATGTAGACATCCTCGCGCTGGAAATAGTGTTCCTGCAACAGCACGACAATGGAACGCGCATCGCAGCCCTTGGCGATAACGGCGACCGGCGCGCCGGCAGTCTTGCGGGCGTGCGCCAGATGCTTGCGGTCATGCACCAGATACAGCGACAGATTGTGGAAACAGGTGGGATCCCACACCAGTTCATCGGCCTCCTCCGGCCTGGTGAGAAAAGCGGGCTCGGCGAGCATGCCCCGGCTGCCCCGCCGATAACCGATCACGGCCCGCGCCTCGCCTTTTGCGAGCATATCCCTGGCCGTATCGCGGATGTCCTGAAGTTTAATCATTTGTTCTCCGCCCTTTTCAGCTTGTCCTGCGGCCCGAGCTGCTGGAGGTCGCCGACAAAATCGGTGATGACCTGCGCGAACTTGGCGCCTTCGGCAGCCGATACCCACGACATGCGGAAGCGGTTCTGCTCCACGCCGATGAATTCGAGCAGCTTCATGATGAGGTACATCTTGCGCCGCGCCAGATAGTTGCCTTCGAGGTAATGGCAGTCGCCGATATGGCAGCCCGACACCAGCACGCCGTCCGCCCCTTTGTTGAAGGCGGACAGGATATACATCGGCGATATGGCGCCGGTACACGGGACGGTGATCGGCGTCGCGTTGGCCGGATACTGGATGCGCGAAACACCGGCCAGATCGCTGCCCGCCGACGAGCACCATTTGCACAGGAATGCGACGACCCTGGGTTCGTAATCTTGTTGTTCCGACATCTATTTTTTTCCTTCTTTAAATTCCGGGGAGTGGGAAGGACGAACCCTCCACGCTGCTGTTACCCTTCTCCCTTTACCCTGCTCTCTTCACGTCTTTCAAGCCAGGCACGCTTCGATCATTTCGTGGATCTGCATCTGCGTGACGTTCTTGACATCAATGGCGGCGCGCAGGCAGGTGGCCGAGCAACTGCCGCAACCTTCGCAAAGCGCCTCGTTCACGATCGCTTTTCCGTTTTCGAGGCGGATCGCAAAGAACGGGCACGCCTCGACGCACATCCCGCAGCCGGTGCAATGCGAAGGGCGCACCTTGGCGATCAGCGGCGAGCGGCTGAGGGTTGCCTGCGAGAGCAGCGCAATCACCTTGGAGGCCGCCGCGCCGGCCTGTGCGACGGTTTCCGGAATATCCTTGGGCGCCTGCGCGGCACCCGCCAGATAGATGCCGCCGGTAACGCTCTCGACCGGGCGCAGCTTGGGGTGGGCCTCGGCCAGGAAGCCGTCCTTGTCGCGGCCGATCTTGAGCGTCTTGGCGATCTCCGCAGTACCCTTCGATGGCGTCATGGCGAGCGCCAGCACCACCATGTCGGCGTCAATTTCCACGTTCTGCCCGGTCAGCGTGTCGGTCCCGTGTACGCGGACCTTGCCGTCCTTGCGGTAGAGCTTGGAAACGCGACCGCGCAGGTAGAGGGTGTCGTCGTCTTCCATCGTGCGCTGCACGAATTCCTCGTAGCCCTTGCCGCCGGAACGAATGTCAATGTAGAACACGTAGGCGCGCCCGTCGGGGACGTGCTTCTTGTAGAGCCGCGCGTGCTTGGCGGTATACATGCAGCAAATCTTGGAACAGTATGCACAATGTTTGGCGGGATCGCGCGACCCCGCGCACTGGATGAACACCACCTCTTTGGGTTCTTTGTGGTCGGATGGCCGCAGGATATGTCCTTTGGTCGCGCCCGAGGCCGAGATCAGCCGCTCGAACTGCAGGCCGTCCAGCACGTCCTCGACTCTGCCGCCACCGAGTTCCGGCATGTTCTCCGGGCCGTACAGATCGAATCCGGTCGCCACCACGATGGCGCCCACGTCCTCGGTGACCGTCTGGGGCCGCATGTCGTAATCAATGGCCCCCGCTTCGCAGACGTCCTTGCACTTGCCGCAACGAATTGGGTTCAAGCCCAGGCAGGCATCCTCGTCCAGCGTGAAGCTGGCCGGAATGGCTTGGGCATAAGGAATATAGATGGCGCGCCGCGCGGTCAGGCCGAGCTCGTATTCGTTCGGCACCACGACCGGGCAGACTTCGGTGCAGTGGTCGCATATCTTGCACTTGTCGGGATCCACAAAAGTGGATCTCTTGTGTACCTTGACCCGGAAATTACCCACCGAACCGGAGACTTCCTGCACCTCGCTATAGGTCATCAGCTTGACCTTCGGATGGCGCTTGACTTCGACCATCTTGGGCGACAGCACGCATTGCGAACAATCCAGCGTCGGAAATGTTTCCGATAGCTGGAGCATGCGGCCGCCGATGGTGGCCTGCTTTTCGACCAGAATTACTTCAATGCCGGCGTTGGCGATGTCCAGGGCTGCCTGTATGCCTGCAATGCCGCCCCCTATGACCATCGCGCGCCGCGTAACGCTGACTGCGATCGCATCCATGGGCTGGTTGCGGTTGACCCGCCGCACCACGCTGCGGGAAATCTTGATCGCCTTTTCGGTTCCCTTGGCCTTGTCGGCATGAACCCAACTGCACTGTTCGCGGATGTTGGCGATTTCGCAAGTAAAATTGTTGATGCCGGCCCGCTGGGCGTTATCGCGGAAGGTTTTTTCGTGCAGGTTGGGCGAGCAGCAGGTGACGACGATGCTGTCCAGCTTGTTGTCCTTGATCGCCTGGACCACCGACTCCTGGCCAGGCTCGGAGCACATGTAGACGTATTCCTGGGTAAAAGCAACGGTGTTTTCGGCGGCCATCTCCCTGGCTACCTTCGCCACATCCACGGTAGCGGCAATGTTGGTGCCGCAATGACAGACAAAAACACCGGTGCGTTTCTTGCTCATGACGCATCTCCGCCGTTATTCTGGCCCGTCATTTTCAGGCCGTGTTCATAGCCCTTGTCGAAGGCCTTGATGTTGATTTTCAGGAAACGGTCCGGAACCAGGCCGGGCAAAGCTTTTTTCATGGCATCGGCGGTGACGACACCGGTGACTGCGGTGAGAAAGCCCAACGCGACGAGGTTGGTGAACAGGCGGTTGCCCAGCTCTTCGGCATAGCGTGTCGCCGGCACCCGCAGCAACCGGATATCCGGGTGCTCGCCGCGCACCTTCACCAGTTGCTCTTCGACGATGAGGATGCCCCCTTTGGGCAGCTCGCCGTAATACTTGTCGTAAGCTTCCTGGGACAGCGCCATGAGAACGCCGGGTTGCGTGAGATAGGGGTACAGGACACGCTCGTCGGAAACCACAAGTTGCGCCGAGCAGGCGCTGCCGCGCGCCTCCGGGCCGAAACTCTGGGTCATGGTGGCGAACTTGTCATCGTACAGGGCCAGCGCCTTGCCGGTGATCAGGGCGCAGCGAATGATGCCTTGGCCGCCAAATCCCGAAAACCTGATTTCTGTTGTGCTCATGCGCTCGATTCCTACTTATTCCAATGAGCGTTCAAGTTGAGACCAACTATTGATAAGAAGTGATACTGCAACAGATACAACACTATAAGTTAGTCTCATCTTGATTGCGAACTAGAATTACGGGTCTTCTTGGGCGCGGGCTTGGCTACCGCTTTGGTTTTGGCGGATATCTTGGGCGCGGTTTTTTTAGTTCCAGCTAAAACTTTGGCCTTGGGCGCGGCCTTCCTGGCCGGGGCCTTTGCGGCAGCCTTCTTCACGGGTTTGGCTGCTGCCTTCCTGGCTGGAGCCGCAGTTTTTTTCGCGGGAGCCTTTTTAGTTCCAGCTAACGCCTGCTTCGCAGGCATTACCTTGCTCTGAAACTTCGTTTTCGCCGCCCTGGGTGCAGCAGCCTTTGGCGCGGGCGCCTTCGCAGGCTCCGCAGCCGTCTCTTCCTGCGCTTCCGGCTCTGCCTGCATGGCGGCGCGGCGTGCGGCAATACGTTCCTTCTCGGCTTTTTCCTCGGCTTCCCGCTCCGGGATGGTCTTGCCGTAAAGCTGATAATCGTCCCCTACCAGCTTGATGCAGCACTTGTCGGAAGCTTCCAGATAGGTGGGTTTGCTCTTTTCGACGAACTTGCCGACGACGATTTTGCCCTGGTAATCAATGGCCGTCTCGCGGGTGTCGGCCCCGTGCTTGAGGATCGAGTTGTCCTGGTAATTCTGGAGCTGGTCCACCCCATCGCCGAGGCGGTTGCGGCGCAGGTAAAGCGTCGGGCAGGGCGAAATGACCTCGATGAAGGAAAAGCCTTTCCGCAGCAGCGCTTCCTCGATGGACTGGGTGACGTTGCGCGAATGCAGCGACGTCCAGCGCGCGATGTAGGTGGCACCGGCTGCATCCATCAAAAGTGGCAGGCTGAACGGGTATTCGTAGTTGCCGTAGGGCGTGGTCGAGGCCACGGCGGAGCCGGGCGTGGTCGGCGTCACTTGGCCGCCGGTCATGCCGTAGGTGAAATTGTTGTTGCAGATGACCACCAGATCCATGTTGCGCCGCGCGGCATGGATCAGGTGGTTGCCGCCGATTCCGGCCAGATCGCCCTCGCCGCTGAACACCACCACCGTCAGTTCGGGGTTGGCCAGCTTGATGCCGGTGGCGACAGGAATGGCGCGACCGTGGGTAGTATGGATCGAATCGAAGTTGACATAGCCCGCAACGCGACCGGTGCAGCCGATGCCCGACACCACGACGATTTTCTTGGGGTCAACGCCGCTGCGCTTGACGGCTTCGGCGAAGGAGTTCACCTCGGAGCCGATACCGCAGCCGGGGCACCAGATATGCGGCATCCGGTCCATGCGCAGGGTGCTGGCCATCGGGCTGCCAGCCTTGAATTTTTCGATGTCGGTACTCATTGGTTTGCCTTTCTGATGGCGTCCAGGATCACCTGCGGATCATGCACCGCCCCACCGCAGTGGTTGACGCTGATTACCTTGCTGCGGCCTCCCGCGCAACGTTCCACTTCCTTGACCATCTGGCCGTAATTGATTTCCGGCACCACGAATGCTTTCGCCTTGCCGGCCAGCTCGCCGATGCGTTTTTCGCAGAACGGCCAGATGGTGATGAGGCGCAGCGAGCCGACCTTGATGCCTTCCTTGCGCGCATCCTGGATGGCCTTGACGGCAATCCGCGAAGTGATGCCGTAGGACACCACCACGACATCGGCGCCGTCGGTCTGATCCTCGTCCAGGCGGATGATCTTGTCGGCGTTGCCGGCGATCTTTTCCATCAGGTGGGTAACGACGATCTTGCCCTGCTCGGCGGTTGCGGCCGGGTAACCCTTCTCGTTATGCACCAGGCCGGTGATGTGGAAATTGTAGCCGTCGCCCGCGCGCACCATGGGGTGCCCGCCCTGGCTGTCGAACTTGTAGGGGCGGCATTTATCCGCGGGGCCACTGTAATTGTTGCGCGGTACCACCTTGATCTGGTCGGCAGGCGGGATGACCACTTTTTCGTGCATGTGGCCGACGGTTTCGTCGGTCAGGATGATGACGGGCACGCGGTAGAACTCCGACAGGTTGAATGCCTCGACGGTGAGGTCGAAACATTCCTGCGGGCTGTCCGGGCACAGGGCGATGATGGCGTTGTCGCCATGCGGGCCATATTTCGCCTGCATCATGTCCTGCTGGGCGGTCAGCGTGGGCGAACCGGTGGATGGGCCGGCGCGCTGCACGTTGGCGATCACCATCGGGGTCTCGGTCATGCAGGCCAGGCCGAGGTTTTCCACCATCAGCGAGAAGCCGGGGCCGCAGGTCACGGTCATCACTTTCTGGCCTGCCCAGGCCGCGCCGATCAGGGCGGCGATGGAAGCGATCTCGTCCTCCATCTGGATGAACATCGCTCCCACTTCCGGCGCCCGTTCGGCGAAACGCTCGGCGGTTTCGGTCGAAGGCGTGATGGGATAACCGGCAAAAAACCGGCAACCCGCCGCCAGGCCCCCCTCGGCGATGGCGTGGTCGCCATCCATGAAATGCGGGCCGGAATCCACCCCTTTGGGGTCTGCTGCAACAGTGTTCACTTTTCCGTTTCTCCTATGTTGTTTTCTTCTACCCTGGTCACGAAGATGGAAAACTCCGGACAGATAAGCTGGCAAAACTTGCAGTCGGTGCAGGCATCCGGATTCTTCGCATAAGGCGGATGGTAACCCTTGGCGTTGAAGTCGGCTGACATCTCCAGCACGTTGGTGGGGCAGAACTGAACGCAGAAAGAACACCCCTTGCACCAGTTGGCATTGATATGAACTTCGCCGCGAGTCGGCTTGATATCGTTGAAAAACATCCGTTTCTCCTCAGGCGGGTGCCCGGTCAAGAGTTTCTTGTACCAGGCCGCGAGCCTTCAAGACCGGCAGCGGGTCAATATGCTGGAGGTCGAAGCGCAGTGACGGCTCGTCGCAGCCGAACGCCAGCGCCATCAACTGTGTGAAGTACAGCACCGGCATGTTGCGGAAATCCGGGTTAAGGCGCCTGGCATCGTCCTGGCGGAAATCCAGGTTGAAGGCGCACAGCGGGCAGCTCACCACCATCAGGTCGGCACGCTCCCCGTGCGCCGATCCCATGATTTTGTCGGTGCGGTCGGCGATGACTTCCGGCTTGTCAACCGTGTGGTAGGCGCCGCAGCACTCGGTCTTGTGCGAAAAATCCACCGGTGTGGCGCCGAGGGCGCGCACCAGGTTCTCCATCACCATTGGGTTCTCGGCATCGTCGAAGGCAACTTCTTTCGGGCGCACCAGCAGGCAACCGTAGTAGCAGGCCACGCGCAGTCCCTTGAGCGGCCTGGTCACCTTCTTCGCCAGATTATCGAAACCGACACGGTCGCGCAGGTATTCGAGGAGATGGAGAACATCCACGTCGCCTTCGTATTTGGTTTTTTCGAGGGAGAGGAAATCGTTGATGGTCGCAAGCGCGTCGGCGCGGCTCTTCACGTCAATGTTGGCGCGCTTGAGCGTGTTGTAACACATCGCGCAGCCGGTCATGAGCTCGCTGGCCTGGGCTTCCTTGACGCGGATCAGGTTGGTGACCGGCGCCACGCGGTTCATGACGTTGTCGGAATTCAACGCATGCACCGTGCCGCAGCAGTTCCAGCGATCCAGTTCCTCCACCTCCACATCCAGTTTCGCCATGGACGAAACCGTGGAAGCATCAAAATTGACAGCCTGGTTCTTCAGCGTGCAGCCCGGATAGTAGGCGAGTTTCATCGGCTTGTTTTCGTTTCCCATTGGGGGTATTCCATCAGGAGGTCAGTTTTCGCATGGCGCTGATCGTGGCGATAGGCGGCAGCACCGCGCACGCATCGGGGGATAGCTCCATGATGTGGAGGTTGTCGTCGCGCTGGCCCGAACGCAATACGGTCAGGCGCAAAGACTCGATGACTTCCGCGATCCGTATGTCCTTCGGGCAACGGGAGTTGCAAGTCAGGCAGGACACGCACATCCAGATGGATTTTGCAGCCAGCAGTTGATCCCGCATCCCCAGTTGGGCCATGCGGATGATCTGGTTGGGCAGCACGTCCATGTGGGCCGCCATCGGGCAACCGGCGGAACACTTGCCGCACTGGTAGCATGCCAGCAGTTTCTGGCCGCTGATTTTTTCGATTCCGGCCACGAATGAACTGCCGGCACGGGCCGAGGTGATGCGTAGGGTCGTTTCCATAACTTGTCCGTTCAGAACTTGCCATCCATGCGGAATTCTGCGGAGTCCAGCCATATCCCGACATTCTGGATGCTGTCCATCTGCGCCTGCAGGACATCATACTGGGAACATTCCTCCTTGATCATCTTCTCGGCCAGCCTGGCAATGTCCGGATCGCTGATATGCTCAGACATGTCCTTCAGCAGATGAATGATCCGGCGCTCCAGTTCCATTGCCATGCGCAGGGCCTGGGTATCATCGGCAAGCTCCGCATGCCCCCGTTGCGCGACGGCGGCTTCCATCTCGGCAATCACTCTCGAAGGGTGCGCGTTCGCCGCCTCTTCGGCAGCAAGCTGCTGCCATAAATCCTGTCCGATAACGGCGCCGAACAGCGTGTGCATGTCCTCCATGCGCCGGGGCTCTTCTTCCGCGAGCCGGAGGAACATGGCTTTGCCGCCCTGGTTTTTCGTCATCTCCGCCGCATGGCGATAGAAGTGCTCTTCGCCGTACTCGAAGCTGAGTGCGGTGCGGGCCAGTTCGATGATCTTGTCGTCAATATGCGTCATCGGTCTAAAAAGTAGTCATTCATCAAAGTATGTTTACGCGGGTAGCTCGCAGCCAAACAAAACCGTGCGAAGCGCGACTTACCCGCCATCAGCTACAAGCTACAGGCTACAGGCTTTTTCCCTCATGCAACCGGTTGTGCAGCACCGACGAGCCGGGCAGCTCATTATCGGCGCGCAGCAACTGGCGCTTTCTGACATCCTCTGGCGCGTAAGACGGCAGCAACACCGGCGTGACCAGTTCGGTCTGCACACCCGCAGCGGCCAACTCTTTCTCGAAACTGTCGAGATGAGCCAGGCTGAGTTTCCCGATCTTGACCGCCTTGGCGTATTCGCTGGCATACCGGCCGGCACGTTGCCCGAACACGTTGTAATCGAGCACCGAATTGCCCATCAGCCGGTTGCGGCCGTGCAGGCCGCCGCTGGCCTCGCCTGCCACATACAGGCCGGGAAGGTCTGTCTCGCAGCGCTCGTTGATCTCGATGCCGCCGTTCTGGTAATGCAGCGAGGGATAAATCAGCATCGGCAGCTTCGCGATGTCGATGCCGTAGCGGATGAACTGGCGGTACATGGCCGGAAAGTGCTTGTCGGTATAGCCATCGCCATGCAGCATGTCAATCAGCGGGGAATCCAGCCACACGCCGACGCGCCCGGATGGCGTCGGGATGCCGCCGCCGTTCTGCGCGCATTCGCGGATGATGGCCGCCGCCTCGATGTCGCGCGGTTCGCGCGGATAGACGAACAATTCACCATCCTTGTTCAGCGGCTGGCCGCCGGCGCCACGGATCGCTTCGGTGACCAGAAAACCCGCAATCTGCTCCGGAAACGAAACGCCCGTTGGATGGTACTGCACCGAATCCATGTACATCAGCTTGGCGCCAGCGCGATAGGCCATTACCAGCCCGTCGCCGGTCGCCCCGTAGTGGTTGGTGGTGTCGAAGCCGCGGATATGCAGGCGGCCATAGCCGCCGGTGGCGATCAGCGTGGCCTTCGCCTTGACGGTGAAGAACTCCTCGCTGTCCAGGCTGTAGAGCACCGCCCCGGCGCAATGTCCCTTGGTATCCATGATAAGTTCTACCGCCGGCATGAATTCTTTTACGTCGATCATGTCGGGGTGGTTGCGTACCTCGTCCATCAGGGTGCGCATGATCATCGCGCCGGTGTAGTCGCGGCACGACAGCATCCTCTTGCGCGAGGTGCCGCCGCCGTGCATGGTCTTCAGCGAACCGTCCTGTTGCTTATCCCACACCACGCCCAGGTCTTCGAGCCACTTGACCACGCCGGGGCCGTCCTCGGTCAGCGCCCTGACCAGCTCGGGTTTGTTCTCGAAATGGCCGCCGCCGATGGCGTCCAGGTAGTGGCGCGTCGGCGAATCGGTGCGCGACACGGCGGCCTGCATGCCGCCCTGCGACATCATCGAGTTGGCATCGCCCATGCGCAGCTTGGTGGCGATGATCGAGCGCATCCCATGATCTTTCATGGCAACCAGCGCGGCATTACAACCGGCGCCGCCGCCGCCGATAATCAGAAGATCGGTTTCGAAATCCGGGCGATCCAGATTTACCTGTTCGCTGCGCAGCCAGGAGTGCGACTCCAGCAGATCGGCCACTTCGGTGGTCAGCGACTCGTCCCGGTTGGGGCCAACGCGCACCGTGCGGCGTGCGCTGGATTCGAAATCGGGGTGGAAACCCTCCAGAACGGCGCGGCGTTCTTCTGCGTTCATGGGCGGATAGACAGGGCCGGATTTCCGGGCCAGCTCCAAACGTGCCGGACGTGTCTGAACCACTTTGCGGAGCGACTCCGCCATATATTCTGGATACATCTTGAATCCTCTCTATTCCGTGTCTCTGGCGTAATAGCGATCCGATAAATCCTTGCGGCTCATCGTCATCAGTTCGGCGTACTCCGCGTCGTAGGCACCCTCCTCCACGGCCTTGACACGGGCCGCCAGCTCCGGGCTGTCCTTGCGCAGATAGCGCCCGTAGAGGCGTTTTGCCAGGATGCCGACCAAAGGCTGCGTGATTTCCGCCGGGCAGCGCAACATGCACATACCGCAGACAACACAGTCAAACGACAAGTCCATCACCTCAGCAATATCGCCTCTCTTGGCTGCCTGGACATAATCCATGACCTGTAGCCCCTGCGGGCACGATCTGGTGCAGGTGCCGCACGCAACACAACGGAAAACCGACGGATAAAGCTGCTGGATGGCGCTGACGTTGGGTTTGAGCTTCTCGATGTCGTAGATCGCCTTTTCGGCGGGAACATAGGGTATCTGGGCGAGCGTCATGCCCTCCTCGACCAGCGTCATGCAAGCCAGGCCGGCCCGAATCTTGTAGTCTCCGGGCAGGCGGTAGATGGTGGCGCAGGCGCCACAATAGCCTTCGCGGCACCCGGCGCCGCGGATAATCTGATGCCCGGCATATTCGATGGCACCCATGATGGTCGCCTCCGCCGGAACCTCGCAGGCCTTGCCCATGATGTATACCGTAATCAGGCGTTCTTTTGCTTCTGTTGGCGCTCTTGCCATAATGAAACCCTTATATTATTCCAGCACCGGAATTCCACGCAGAACCGCGACCGCAACCCGCATCGCGGATATGTAAGGTTAGGCCGTTTTGGGTGGAGCGGGCCTATTGGCTCCGATTGTTATTATTTTTTTCGAGCATTGGATTATAAGGAGGTTTGCAAAAAATTGACAAGCCGGAAATCAAGGGTAGTCGAATTGCACCAATAGTTGGGGCGGATAATATCCTGGCTACCTGCAAGGTTTTTTGAGCCGGAACAACGACATCTCAACCAGATGCGGCGCTGCGAAGTGGGGTAAGCAGGTAATCCGCGTAGCGGATACTCGCAAATTTTTCCCGCGCCTTGCTGACGACTCCGCACGGGCTGCTTTTGCCCGTAGCGGATCGGCGTCCCCTTGTGGGGCATTTGGGCGAACTCTGAATTCTTTACGTGAATCTCGCGCAGCGAGGGCTTGCCGTACCCCTCACCCGGAACGGGGGTGGCGGTCATGACACGGCGTGGCGAAGCCTCCGGGGCGGGAATGACCGCCTCACACCCGCTCCCGCAAGCGGCTGGCTCCGCCCGTAACGTGTCGCGGGATGTGGCGGTCATGACACGGCGTGGCGAAGCCTCCGGGGCGGGAATGACCGCCTCACACCCGCTCCCGCAAGCGGCTGGCTCCGCCCGTAACGTGTCGCGGGATGTGAGGGAACGATCGTGGCGCAGACGATTCATTATTCGTGGTGGCCTGCGCCATGATCGTTAGAGGTGCCCTTTATATTGGAAGAGGCTATTTCTTGTCGTCCGCAGCAAAATCCTTCATGCTGATATCGGCGTGTTTCCTGGCATCCGCCAGGTAGGCGCGGAACAGTTCGTCGCCGGTAAACCGGCGCATCTGCTGCATGTAGGCGGCGCGCTTGGAATCGTCAATCGCGGCAGTTTCCTTGACGGTTTCCACTCTTGCCAGCACATAGCCGCCCTGCGCGTTTTCTGCGCCCGCGTAGGCGGGCAGCTTGGCAACATCCGCCTGGAACACTTGGCGCACCAGTTCACCGTCCATTCCGGCTTGCTGCTCGCGCGTGATCGCCGTCGCGGTTTTCCATGTGATATTCGGGGTTTCGCCGCGCTGCAACCGCGCCAGCAAGTCCGCCCCCTGTTTCAACGCCAGTTCGCGCGCCTGCTGGCGCAGCAGCTTCCGCCGGATGGATTCGCCCACTTCCGCCAGGGGGCGCACGGCAGCCGGTTTGTGTTCCAGCACCCGCGCCGCGAGCAAGGTGTCGGGCGCAATTTCAATGGCGGCGCTGTTGCGCTTGTCCTGCAACACTTCTTTGGCAAATACCGCTTGCAGCGCCTTGTCCGTCCACGGCGGGGTTCCGGCCTGCCCCCGGTTCAGCCATGCGCTTTGCTGCACCGGCATTTTCACCAGTTCCGCCGCCGGCTTGAGCGTGTCGCTCTGTTCGTACGCGGTATTGCTGAATTTCTCCGCCAGTTCGGCAAATTTGTCGCTCGCCTTTTGCAGCTTCAGTTTCTGCGCGATGGTCTCTCTCGCTTCATCGAGGGGAAGTATTTTGGCCGGTTGCACCGCGATCAGCTTGATGATGTGGAAGCCGAAATCGGACTGCACCAGATCGCTGATTTCCCCCGGCTTGAGCTGGAACGCGGCATCGTCGAACGGCTTGACCATCAAGCCGCGAGCGAACATGCCGAGGTCGCCGCCGTTTGGCGCCGAACCCGGATCCTGCGAATGCTGCCTCGCCAGTTCGGCGAACTTGGCGGGGGACTGTTTGGCCTGCTGCAACAGTTGCTCCGCCTTGGCCCTGGCCGCCTGCCTGTCTGCCACGGATGCCTGGGCCGCCACGGAAATCAGGATGTGCGCCGCCTGCCGTTGCTCCTGCGTTCCGAACTCCTGCTGGCGCTCCTCGTAATACCTTCTGATTTCATCCTCGTCTACCGCCATCTGCGGTTGCAACGACTCTGCCGAGAAGGTCACATATTCCACCCGCACCTGTTCCGGCATCCGGAATTCTTCGGGGTTCTTCCCGTAATAGCTCTTGACCGCCGCGTCATCTGCCGACACCTGTTTGAGGAACGGCTCCAGCGCGATTTCCGAGGTGCTGATCGTGCGCTGCTGCTCGTTCAGGCGGATCAGGTTATCCGCAACGGCGCCAGAAGCATAGCCGTTCATGGTGTAAGCGTTGATCAGCTGGCGCGTGCCCAGCTCCTGCCTCATGCGCGCTTCAAATATCACCGGCGTCATGTTCTGGCTGTTCAGCGCCGACGCATAACTCTGCTTGTCAAATTTTCCGTTATTCTGAAACGCCTCGATGCCGGCGATCACCTGCACCAGTTGCTCCTCGCTCACCACCAGCCCTGCAGAGTGCGCCCGCATGGCCAGCAAACGCTGGTTTACCAGGTTTTCCAGGATCGAATGCCTGGTTTCCGGCTGGTCGAACAGGGCCTGGTCAAATTTGTCGCCCATCGCTTCGCGCATTCTGTTCTGCTGCTGGCGCAGGGCGTTGTCGAATTCCTGCGGGCCTATTTTTTCGCCGTTCACACTGGCAAGCGGTTCGCCGCCGCCACTGCTGCGATAAGAGTCTATACCCCAGAACGCGAACGGAAGAATGATGAGCGCCAGCACAATCTGCACCCATTTTTTATTCTCATGCACAAAGTCGAACATGGCAGCCTACCCGAATGGAATTGCAACGAAAAAAGGCGAACTTGCGTTCGCCTTGGTCTTACAACTGGCGGAGTGGACGGGACTCGAACCCGCGACCCCCGGCGTGACAGGCCGGTATTCTAACCAACTGAACTACCACTCCCTGAATTGAACCCCTATGGCGTTGAGAAATCGCGCCCATGCACCCGAAATTCAACGGGTGCGGATGATACCGTAAACAATCGCTTTGTGACAACATTTTCCGCGACACATTTTCCGCGACTAATCTATCAGATGGTTGTTGATGGCGTAGCGCACGGCTTCGGCGTTGTTTTTCAGTTTCATCTTTTCCAGCAGGCGCGCGCGGTACACGCTGACGGTCTTGGCGCTGAGCGACATGGCCTCCGCTATTTCGCTCAGGCTCTTGCCGGACGCCATCAGGCACAGCGTCTGGTATTCGCGGTTGGAAAGGGTCTGGTGCAGCAGTTCCCGGTAGCCTTGCGACAGGCCGTCGGCAAGCTGTTCCGCCAGTTCGCTGCTGATATACTTTTTGCCGCTGGCGACCTGGCGTATGGCGGTGACCAGTTGCGTCGGGGCGCTCTGCTTGCTCAAATAGCCGGCCGCCCCTGCCTTCATCGAGCGCACCGCGTATTGCTCTTCGGGGTGCATGCTCAACATCAGCACCGGCAGGTGCGGTTGGTTGAACTTGAGCTGCCTGAGCACATCTATGCCGTTTCTGTCCGGCATGGTAATGTCCAGCAGCACCACATCGTACCGGTTTTCCTGCGCCATGCGGATGGCCAGCGCGCCGCTTTCTGCCTCGCCGGTCACGCGCATGTCCCCGGTATCATCGAGAATCTGCTTCATTCCCTTGCGGATCAGGGTGTGGTCGTCCACCACCAGTATTTCTATCATCCCGCCGCTCCATCGCATGCATCCATCAAGGCGGCGCAAGCTTCGGCTTGCGCTGCGCCATCCGGCGCATGCCGCCGCTGGTGCGGGATGCAAACCGTAATTGTGGTGCCCTGGCCGGGCACGCCCGCGATCCGCACGTCGCCGCCGAAATGGGCAACCCGCTCCTGGATGCCGCGCAGGCCGAAGGAGTGAGGCTTGCGGCGGTCGGCTTCGGTGCAGCCGCAGCCGTTGTCGCCGACGATCAGGTTGATGCATTCCGCCCGGTTGATGACATCCACCGTGACCTTGCCGGCCCGGGAATGCTTGGTGATATTGGTGAGCGATTCCTGGAAAATGCGGAACAGCGCGATGGCGACATCGGGGGCGGGCGCCATCCCTTCATCGGTATGTTTGAAGGCGCACGCGATGCCGGTTCTCTGCTCGAATTCGTTCGCCTCCATTTCGATAGCCGCGACGATCCCGAAAGTATCCAGCACGCTCGGGCGGAGCGAGCGCGAAATATTGGTGGCGGCCGCCGTGCATTTGTCCACCAGGTTTTCGATATTGCCGGCTTTGGACGCCAGCTCCGGGTTGATGTTTTTCAGGCGCCCGCCCAGCCAGGCGATGTCCAGCTTGATGGCGGTGAGCGCGCTGCCCAGGTCGTCATGCACCTCCCGCGCGATGGCGAGGCGCTCCTGCTCGCGCACGTCATGGATGTGCGAAGAGAGTTCGCGCAACTGTTCCTGCGAGCGGTTCAGCTCGATTTCGGCCAGCTTGCTCTGGGTGATGTTGAGCATGATGCCTTCCCATTGTATCCCCCGCCCTACCGTGCGCGGGCTGCAACGCAGGTTGATCCATTTGGTTTCGTTGCCCGGCGGAATCCGGATGCGCCCCTCCCAGTTCCAGAACGAAAGCTGCCGCGCCGAAATATCCATGGTCTGCGCGTAGGAAGCGCGATCTTCCGGATGCAGCATATCGAAAAACAGGGCAGGATTTTTTTCCAGATCCTGCGGGCTGAGGCCGAGCACGGCAAAGCTGCCCTCGCTGACATAAGGGAAGCTTATGCCGCCACCGGGCTCGAGCCGCACCTGGTAGGCCATGCCCGGCAGGTCGGCGATGAAGGCGTGCAACCGGGTCTGGTTCTCCAGCAGGGCGAGTTGCGCCGAGCGATGCTCGCGGCGGATGCGCGCCGCACGCAGATTGTGTTCGATGGACGGCGCCAGCCGGTTCAGGCTGCCCTTGAAAATATAGTCATCTGCGCCGGCCTGCATGGTATGGATGATGGTTTCCTCGCGCAAATCGTAGGACAGGAACAGAAAGGGAATGTCGGCCTCCCTGGATTGCACCAGGTTGAGCGCTTCCAGGCCGCAGAACCCGGATGGATCGTAGCTGCACAGCACCACGTCCCATCCGCCCTCGCCTTCCCCGTTTCCGGCCAGCGCGGCCCGCATCTCGGATGCGTTATCCGCCCGGAGATGCTCGACCACATACCCGCTCTCTTTCAGTTTGGCGAGCGTGTGCGCGGCATCGTCGGGCGATGACTCAACCAGCAGAACGCGAAGTTTTTTGACGGCCATCATGTATCTATCGGGGGTTCCGGTCTCCGCACCGCAATTCCTGGACGGCAGGGAACCGCAAGGTTGGCGATTATAGCGGAGATGCCGATGCGCGGCGCGGAGTGAATTACCCTCAGTTTGAGGTAGAATACTGCCGCCCGATAGCGCCGACAATCCATGCCTCCAGCCAGCAACGCCGCAACCCCCGACCGCCTCCTCCGGCAGGAAGTTCTCGCCCTGCACGCCTATCATGTGCCGCCCGCTGCGGGCATGGTCAAGCTGGATGCGATGGAGAACCCCTATCCGCTGCCGCCGCAACTGCGCGAGGAGATTGCCCGCCTGGCGGCGGATGCAGCCATCAACCGCTACCCCGATGCAGGCGCCCGCAGTCTGAAGGAAAAAATTCGCGCCGTGACCGGCCTGGCGCAGGATGCGGAGGTACTGCTCGGCAACGGCTCGGATGAACTGATCCAGTTGCTCGCGCTGGCGTTGGCCAAGCCGGGCGCAGCATTGCTGAGCGTGGAGCCGTCTTTCGTCATGTACCGGATGATCGCCGCTTTCACCGGCATGCGCCATGTCGGCGTGCCGCTGGCGGAAAATTTCGCGCTGGATTTGCCGGCCATGCTGGACGCCATGCGGCGCCATCAGCCCGCGCTGGTGTTTCTTGCCTACCCCAACAACCCGAGCGGCAACCTGTTCGATGCGGGGGCCGTCCGGCAAATCATCGCGGCAGCGCCCGGCCTGGTGGTGCTGGATGAGGCCTATTACGCCTTTGCCGGCGCCAGTTTCCTTCCCATGCTGGCGCAGTACCCGAATCTGCTGGTGATGCGCACCTTCTCGAAGCTTGGCATGGCCGGGTTGCGCCTCGGCTTCCTGACGGGCGGCAGGATGTGGCTGGAGCAGTTGGAAAAATTGCGCTTGCCGTATAATGTCGGTGTTCTGGCTCAACAGGTGGCGGAAACATTATTGCAGCACCATGACGTGCTGCTGCAACAGGCGGCGCAGATCAAGCAGGATCGCGCGTGGCTGCACGAGCGGCTGGTGGGGACAGCGGATGTTCGGCCCTACCCCAGCGCGGCCAATTTCATCCTGTTCCGCGCGATGCATGCCGATGTCGTGTTTGCGGGATTAAAGCAGCGTGGCGTGCTGATCAAGAACCTGAACGGCGCCCACCCGCTGCTGGCTGATTGCCTGCGCGTCACCGTAGGCACGCCGGAAGAGAACGAGCGGTTTGTGGTCGCGCTACAGGAAAGTTTACATGCGGCCAGAGCATGTTTTAATGCAGGCTGATCGAAACGCGCGCAAGATATTCCTTTACCTTACCGTTAAAAACGCATCATGCGTAATGCGCAAGTTACCCGCAACACCCTGGAAACAAAAATTAGCGTCTCGCTGGATCTGGACGGCGGCGGAGTAACCGCGCTCGATACCGGCCTGCCCTTCCTCGAACACATGCTGGACCAGATCGCCCGCCACGGCATGATAGACCTCAACATACAGGCCAAGGGCGATCTGCATATAGACGCGCACCACACCGTCGAGGACATCGGCATTACTCTGGGCCAGGCTTTCAGCCGGGCGGTAGGCGACAAGAAGGGCTTGCGCCGCTACGGGCACGCCTATGTGCCGCTGGACGAGGCGCTGTCGCGCGTGGTGCTGGATATTTCCGGACGGCCCGGCCTGGTGTTCAACGTGGATTTCGTGCGCTCCAGCGTGGGCGATTTCGATCTGGAACTGGTGCGCGAGTTTTTCCAGGGTTTTGTCAATCATGCCCTGGTGACGATGCACATAGACAATCTGGCTGGCGATAACGCGCACCATCAGGCAGAAACCGTGTTCAAGGCGTTCGGTCGCGCCCTGCGCATGGCGCTGGAAATGGATCCGCGCATGGCCGGAATCACACCTTCCACCAAGGGAACCCTGTAACCCCCGGCAAAACAGAGGGTTGGCCCAGACTACCGCATCCCCCATGACGGACATCGCGATCGTAGACTACGGTATGGGAAACCTGCGCTCGGTGCAGCAGGCGTTGCGCGCCGTGGCGCCGGAAGCCTCCATCGAGGTAAGCGGCGACCCGGCTGTTGTCGCGCGGGCGGGGCGCGTGGTTTTCCCCGGCCAGGGCGCAATGCCGGACTGCATGCGCGAACTGGATGCGCGCGGCCTGCGCGCCGCGGTGCTGCAGGCGGCGCGCGGCAAACCCTTTCTCGGTATTTGCATCGGCCTGCAAATGTTGTTCGAGCATAGCGCGGAAGGCAACATTCCCGGCCTGGGCATTCTGGAAGGCTCGGTGGTGCGGTTCGCCGCCGATCTGCGCGACGGCCAGGGCAACAAGCTCAAGGTGCCGCACATGGGCTGGAACCAGGTGCGCCAAATAAGGCCTCGCCCGGAAGGCGAGGACACGCTGGCCCCTTCTCCCGGCGGGGAAGGGTTGGGGTGGGGGAGCGCTCATGGACACCCTTTGTGGCATGGAATCGCGCAGGATGCGCGCTTTTATTTCGTCCACAGCTATTATGTGCAGCCGCAGGATACCGCGCTGGTGCAGGCGACCAGCGATTATCCGCAACCCTTTGCGTGCGCCGTGGCGCGCGATAACCTGTTTGCCGTGCAGTTTCATCCGGAAAAGAGCCAGAGCGCCGGGTTGGCGCTGCTGCGGAATTTCGTGAACTGGAATCCTGTTTAACTTTTTTCAATCTTTTCAATTGAAGCCATGCTGATTATTCCTGCGATTGACTTGAAAGACGGACATTGTGTGCGCTTGCGCCAGGGCATGATGGAAGGCGCGACGGTGTTTTCCGAAGACCCCGCCGCGACAGCCACGCGCTGGCTGGAACAGGGCGCGCGCCGCCTGCATCTGGTTGACCTGAACGGCGCTTTTGCCGGCAAACCGAAAAACGAGGCGGCGGTGCGCGGCATCGTGGCGGCGGTGGGGCAGGATGTGCCGATCCAGCTCGGAGGCGGCATCCGCGATCTGGAAACCATAGAGCGCTATCTGGACATCGGGGTAAGCTACATCATCATCGGCACGGCAGCGGTCAAAGTGCCGGGCTTCCTGCACGAAGCCTGCGACGCTTTCCCCGGCCACATCATGGTGGGGCTGGATGCCAAAGGCGGCAAGGTGGCGGTGGATGGCTGGTCCAAGCTGACCGGACACGATGTGTGCGACCTCGCCAAACGCTTTGAAGGCTATGGGGTCGAAGCGATCATCTATACCGACATCGGGCGCGACGGCATGATGTCCGGCGTGAATATTCCCGCCACGCTGGAGCTGGCCAGGCCGCTCAGCGTGCCGGTCATTGCCAGCGGCGGCATCACCGGCCTCGATGACGTGCGCGCACTGTGCGCGGTGCAGGGCGACGGCATCACCGGCGCGATCACCGGAAGGGCGATCTACGAAGGCACGCTGGACTTTGCCGCCGCACAGGCTCTGGCCGACCAGCTTTCCAAACCGCCGCTCTGATGCTGGCCAAACGCATCATTCCCTGCCTGGATGTCACCGCCGGTCGCGTGGTCAAGGGCGTCAGTTTCGTCCAGCTGCGCGATGCGGGCGACCCGGTGGAAATCGCGCGCCGCTACGACGAGCAGGGCGCGGACGAACTGACCTTCCTCGACATCACCGCCAGCTCGGATGACCGCGGTATCCTGTTCCGCATCATCGAGCAGGTGGCCGAACAGGTGTTCATCCCGCTGACCGTGGGCGGCGGCGTGCGCCAGGTGGAAGATGTGCGCAATTTGCTCAACGCGGGCGCCGACAAGGTAAGCATCAACACCTCTGCGGTCACCAACCCGCAACTGGTGGCCGACGCGGCAGCGCGCTACGGTTCGCAGTGCATCGTGGTGGCGATAGACGCCAAGCAATCCGCACCCGGCAAGTGGGAAGTATTCACCCACGGCGGCCGCAAGGCGACCGGGCTGGATGCGGTAGCGTGGGCGAAAAAAATGCAAAGCCTTGGCGCGGGGGAAATCCTGCTCACCAGCATGGATCGGGATGGGCAGAAAACCGGCTTCGATCTGCCCCTGACGCGCGCGGTGACCGATGCCCTGGAAATCCCGGTGATCGCCAGCGGCGGCGCCGGCACCCTGCAACATCTGGCGGATGGCGTAAAGTTCGGCGGCGCCGATGCGGTGCTGGCGGCAAGCATTTTCCATTATGGCGAATACACCGTGCAGCAGGCCAAACAGTTCATGGCGCAGCAGGGAATAGAGGTGCGGTTATGAGCGAAACGTGGCTGAACAAGGTTAACTGGGCGGATGACGGGCTGGTGCCCGCCATCGCGCAGGACGCAGCCAATGGGCGCGTGCTGATGGTGGCGTGGATGAACCGCGAGGCGCTGAAGCGCACCGTTCTGTCCGGCGAGGCGGTATACTGGTCGCGCTCGCGCAAGAAGCTGTGGAAAAAGGGCGAGGAATCCGGCCACATCCAGCGGGTCGTGGAAGTCCGCCTCGACTGCGATAGCGACGTGGTGTTGCTGCAGGTTGAACAGCAAGGCGGCATCGCCTGTCACACCGGGCGCGCGAGCTGTTTCTTCAATCGGCTGGAAGGCGGGCAATGGTTGGAAACCGACGCTGTCATCAAGAACCCGGACGACATCTACCGAAAATGAGCAACGACATCCTGCAACGGCTGACCGAAACCATACAGGCGCGCAAACAGGCTGCGCCGGACAACTCCTATGTCGCCAAACTCTTCGGCAAGGGCGAGAACGCTATCCTGAAAAAAGTCGGCGAAGAAGCCACCGAAGTATTGCTGGCGGCCAAGGGCGGCGACCGGACGCATCTGGTATACGAAACCGCCGACCTGTGGTTTCATTGCATGGTGTTGCTGGCGCATCACGACTTGAGCGCGGAAGACGTGCTGAACGAACTGGCGCGGCGCGAAGGGGTGTCGGGGCTGGAAGAAAAATCAGGCAGGAAGGCGGACTGAATCGTGGCGGTAAACTGTATTTTCTGCAAAATCGTGCGCGGCGAAATTCCCAGCCGCAAGGTGTACGAAGACGAGGAACTGTTCGCCTTCCATGACATCGCCCCGGTCGCTCCAGTGCATTTCATGCTGGTTCCCAAACAGCATCTGGATTCGCTGGCGGAAACGGATGACAGCCATGCCGCCCTGCTGGGCAGAATGCTGGTGCTCGCGCCCGCGCTGGCGAAGCAGCAGGGGCTGCACAACGGCTTCCGCACCGTCATCAATACCGGCAGCGGCGGCGGCCAGGAAGTGTTCCACCTGCATGTTCACATCATCGGCGGCGGGCGGATTCCGCCCATGGTGCGTCGCGATTAACGCGGCTCTATTCTTTAAGGAGGCATAAAATGGGCTCTTTCAGTATCTGGCACTGGCTGATTGTTTTGCTGGTCGTTATCCTGATCTTCGGCACCAAGAAGTTGCGCAGCGTCGGCACCGATCTGGGCGGCGCGGTGAAAGGCTTCAAGGAAGGCATGAAGAGCGAAGAGGAACCGCCCAAGCAGGCGCAGCAAGGCGACCACCAGATCATCGAAGGCGAAGTCAAGGACAAGACGCACACCAAGGCGTAGCCCCCTCCCCTTTCATCAGCGATACCGCGCTAGTCACATCGCTCGCTCCCCATGTTCGGCGTTGATCTTTCCGAGTTAATGGTCATCCTCGTGGTTGCCCTGGTCGTCGTCGGCCCGGAGCGCCTGCCCGCAGTGGCACGGACTTTCGGCCATTTGTGGGGGCGCTTGCAGCGCTACGTCAACAACGTCAAGGCCGACATCTCCCGCGAAATGGCAATCGAGGAATTCCGGCAGTTGCAGCAAAAGATCAACCGGGATGTCATGAGCTTCGAACGGGAGGCGAACCAGGCCGTGCAGGCCGTCGGCGAACAGATGCAACCGCTTGACGGCGCCGCGCAACCGCCAGCCAAGCCCGCCGTGCAAGACGATTCTGCCGCCAGGCAGGCGCAACCCGATCCGGCGCCGGAACAGAAAAACCCTGAACCCCGATGAATGACAGCTTCATCTCCCACCTGATCGAGCTGCGCTCCCGCTTGCTGCGCTCCTTTCTGGCTCTGCTGCTGGTGTTTCTCTGCCTGTTTCCGTGGGCGGCGGATTTGTACGCGCTGCTCGCGCACCCGCTGCTCGCCAAGCTGCCCAAGGGCGGACAGATGATCGCCACGGACGTGACCACGCCGTTTTTCGTGCCGCTCAAGGTGGCGCTGATGGTCGCGTTCCTGGTGGCATTGCCCTATATCCTTTACCAGGCGTGGCGTTTTGTCTCCCCCGGTTTGTACGAGCACGAAAAGCGCCTGGTGCTGCCGCTCATTGCGGCCAGCAGCGCGCTGTTCTACTGCGGCATGGCTTTCGCCTATTTTGCCGTGTTTCCCGTGGTGTTCGGTTTCATCACCGCCTCGGCGCCGGAAGGCGTGGCGGTGATGACCGACATAGACAAATACCTGAGCTTCGTGCTGACCATGTTCGTCGCCTTCGGCGCCACCTTCCAGGTGCCGGTAGCGGTGGTGGTGCTGGTCAGGATGAAGGTGGTGACTCCCGCCAAGCTCAGGGAAATACGCCCCTACGTGATTGTCGGTGCGTTCGTGGCCGGCGCCATTTTCACCCCGCCGGACGTGGTATCGCAGTTCATGCTGGCCGTGCCGCTGTGGCTGCTGTACGAAGCGGGCATCGTCGTGGCGGGATGGGTCACAGGCCCCACCGAACCTTCAACCGGATCGTCCTGACGCTCCGCGCTTCCCGTCACAACCGGCGAACCGGGAGCAACCCTAACGCACATGGCGCAGGCCACCCCAAATTATGAATCGTCTGCACCATGTGCGTTTCCCTCACCCCCGTTCCCCCTCTCCCGGAAGGAGAGGGGTACGGTATGCCCTCGCTGCGCGAGATTCACGTTAAGGAAAAGAAATGCACGAATTCCTGATCGAGCTGATCGTCTACGTGGTTCCATTTACCGAACTGCTCGGCACCCTCGTGGTGCTGTGGGGCAGCCTGCAAGGGCTGGCCATGCTGCTGCAACAGGCATGGCGGTCGGCCGGTCGTCAGCCGCAGCAAGGCGGCGCCTTGCGCGACATCCGCATCGCCATCGGCGAGAAAATGGCGCTGGGGCTGGACTTCTTTCTCGCCGGCGACATCATCGGAACCATCGTAGTTCCCAGCAAGGACGCCTTGCTGATATTGGGCGGCATCGTGGTGATCCGCACCGTGATGGCGTACTTTCTGGCTCAGGAAATAGAGCGCAAAGCCGCCGGATAAGCGGGCATGAGTGATAGCCGGTAAGCTGCAAGGCACCGGAGCGCCATCCGGGGCAACCGGCTGTTTGATAAAATCGAAATATAGCGAAAGCGGGACTTTCAGGAGACAACGGGAATGAAGCCAATGCGTAATGGTTCCTGCGACAGCGGGGGTGGAAATGGGTGACCAGGACCGGATGAGCCGCACAAAAAAGATCAAGGTCAGCGCGATAGCGTGCTCTGTCAGCATGCTCATTGCCGTTTTGGCCAATGGGACGATGGCGGATAAGATGCTGTGGTTTATCGAGCTTTCCGGTTTCTCGCTGTTTGCGATATGGACGATCTGGTAATTTGGAGACGATATGCGGCACCGATTGAAAATACTGGCCTGCGCCATCGCGCTGGCGGCAGGAACGGCACCGGCTCCCGCCGCAACGATGGCTACGGTTTATAAAAGCCCGACCTGCGGGTGTTGCGAAAAATATGTGGAGTACCTGGAAAAAAACGGCTTCGCCGTGAAAGCCGTCAACGAAGACGACATGGATGCCATCAAGAAGCGCTATGGCACGGCGCGCATAGCCAGTTGCCACACCATGCTGGTTGACGGCTACGTCGTGGAAGGGCACGTCCCGGTGCGCGCAATCCACAAGCTGCTGAAAGAGAAACCGCCCATCGCCGGCATCAGCGCGCCGGGGATGCCGCAACATTCGCCCGGCATGGGCGAGGAGCGTCCCGGTACGCTGACTATCTACGCTATCCCCAAAGGCAACGCAAAACGGGTCTTCGTGAAAGAGTGTGGGTAAATTTCATGCTTTTTAGAGCTTCGGGAGCATTGACGTGAGTATTTTCAATCGCAAATATTCTTCATCGCGCAGCCCATATGCGCGGCGCTGGATAACGCGTATCTTGTTGTTGAG
>JACRPU010000039.1 GCA_016223025.1 Nitrosomonadales bacterium
GCATCACGAAATTCCCCGACTTCGGGTTGCAGGCGTCTCGCACGCGAAGTCCGATAAATCGGATGCGCAGCCACTGCCCGAAAAGCCCCGCCGTGATCAGCGCCCCCTTGCGCCACGGCGCGATCTCCATCAACGGGAAGGATTCCCACAACTTCAGGGCGAGCAATTGCGTCAGGGCATACGCCGTGGAACGAATCTGCATCCACAACTCCAGCGCCGCTTTCGATTGCTGCCACAGGTTCGCCACACCCCACCACCGCTTCAGGTTGTGAAACAACGGCTCGATCCCCCAGCGCTCCGCGTAGATTTCCACCACGGCTTTCGCGATCAGTTCCGTTTCGGTCGCCAGGATCAGGCGCGGGCGCGACCAGGTGTTGTCGTCCTGGCGCATCTCGCACCACACCGCCCGCACCGGCACCCCCTTCAGGAACCGCGCCACAGCGACGACCGAGCGCAGCCTGACCATCTGCATCTTGCCGTACAGCATCAGTTCCATCTCCTGTGCCGGCAGTGTATCCAGCATGGCCGCATCGATCCTCAGCCCGTATTTGCGCTTCGGCCCCCGGCGCTTCGGTTCCGGCTCCGGCGGCAGATACAAAGCGGTATCCCGCCGCACCTGCCCGATGATGCGCACCTTCTGGTCGAGCAAGGGCAGAATCAAACTCTTGCGCATGAACCATGCGTCGATCAGCAAGCGCGCTTCCTTGACGTACACCCTGACCGAGCCGATCAACTGCCGCGCCACCCAGAGCTTGCCGCGCTGGCCGGATTCCTCGACCAGCCAGGAGCGGAGCGGCACCGTCAGCGCCGACCCCATCCTGACACGCACGACCAGCGCCAGCGTGACCCAGCACTGGCTGTTCAGGAAGGTGGGCCGGTTGGCACGGCGAGCGTGGTCGTGTTTGACGCTGATGCCCGGCCCCGTCTTCGCGCAACGCGGCACCAGCGTATCGTCGATGATCAGGTTCACCAGTTCGCCGGGGCACACCTTTTGCACCAATTGCAGCAGACGGACGGACAGGTCGGCGACCGGTACATGCGCCCGCTCGATCAGCTTGTAATAGGTGGTCCAGTGCGCCTCGCGGCTGATGGCGCCGATGGCGCGGGTGACCCATCCTTCCGGGTTGAGCATGCAGCCGATCAGGAGTTCGACAAATGTCCGGCGGGAGCGTGGCGGAACGGCCAGCAGAAGAAAGGAAATCCATTCCGAGAGCAGCAGGCAAGCTTGGGCGGCGAGCGACATGATGAGGTATCCGGGATCGGAAACCCCTCATTGGTCGCCGCGTTGCCCGCTCTAAAAACAACACCGAGCGGGCAACGCGGCGACCCCGCAAATCTGATTTCATGTCAAGCTTTTTTTGCATATTTTGAAAATATTTTTTTCGTGCGGTCCGGATGCCTGCGGTTTCGGGTAAAGGCTGCGAGTGTCTAAACTTCAGGTAATTTCTACGAAGCCAGCAACTGCGTTTCCTGGTTCACCGCGCGCTGGATCAGCGCCGGCACGTCCAGGATCAAGGCCACCTCGCCGCTGCCGAGGATGGTCGAGCCGCTGATCCCTTTGAGGTTGCCGAACAGTTTGCCCAGCGGCTTGATCACGGCCTGGAATTCGCCCATCAGTTCGTCCACCACCAGCCCCGCCTTCTGCCCGGCGTATTGCACGACCACGATGTTTTCGCGCCGCCCCGCCTTGCCCCGTTCGCGGAAGCGGTCGCGCAGGCGGATGAACGGCAGCACCGTGCCGCGCAGGTTGATGTAATGGCTTTCGCGGATTTCCCGGCGTTCCGCCTCGCCAAGCTCGATGCACTCCATCACCAGGTCGAGCGGCACCACGTAAGAGGCGCTGCCCACCCCCATCAGGAAGCCGTCAATAATCGCCAAAGTCAGCGGCAGGCGGATTTTCACCGTCGTGCCGGCGCCTTCGCGGCTGGCGATTTCCACCGTGCCGCGCAAGGCCTCGATGTTGCGCCGCACCACGTCCATGCCGACACCGCGCCCGGACAAATTGGTGACCGCCTCGGCGGTGGAAAACCCCGCCTCGAAAATCAGGCCGTACACTTCCTGGTCGGAGAGCGTCTGGCTGGCCGTGATCAGCCCTTTTTCCAGCGCCTTGGCAAAAATCTTTTCGCGGTTCAGGCCGCCGCCGTCGTCGCCCACCTCCACCACGATGCTGCCGGATTCGTGATAGGCGTTGAGATGCACCGTGCCTTTCGCCGGCTTGCCGCGCTTCATGCGGGTTTCGGCCTTCTCGATGCCGTGATCCATGCTGTTGCGCACCAGATGCATCAGCGGGTCGCCGATTTTTTCCACCACCGACTTGTCCAGCTCGGTTTCCGCGCCGCTGATCGCCAGCCCGATGTCCTTGCCGAGCTCTTTGCTCACATCGCGCACCACGCGGTTGAAGCGGTTGAAGGTTTCGCCGATCTGCACCATGCGCAATTGCAGGGCGCTGTCGCGGATTTCCTCGACCAGCCGCGACAGCGTGGAAGTCGCTTCGTGCAGCGCCGGGTCGCGGTTGCGTTGCGCCAGCAGGCTGGTGGCGGCGCCGGCGATGACCATTTCCCCGACCAGGTTGATGAGTTGGTCGAGCTTGTCGGCCTGGATGCGGATCAGTTTGCTTTCCTGAACCTTGTGTTCCCTGGCGAGCTTCTGTTTCCCGAGCGCCGCATCCACCAGCTCCGGCGGCACCACGCCCTGTTCCACCAGGATGTCGCCGAGCATGGGCGCGGCTTCCTGGCCGCATCCGGCGCGCAGCGTCTCCTGCACGCGCAGCGCTTCGTCCAGTTCCTTCCGTGTCAGCGAGCCGCATTCGACCAGCAGTTCGCCGAGGCGGATCTTGTCCTCCGGCAAACCGGCGATAAACTGGATGTATTCCTCGATGCGGCTGTGCGGCGGCAGGATGCGCAGCGTACAGTCGTCGCGCACAAACTCGAACACCCCTTCGATCGCGGCTTTGTCCACGTTGTCGCCGCAGAAATCAATCTCGAACCCCAGATAGCAGCTTTCCGGATCCATTTCCGGGGAGGGTGGCATGGCATCGGGCAGGGTGATGACATGGGTGATTTCCCCCATGTTGCCGAGATAGCGGATGAAGGCCAGCGGGTCCATGCCGTTGCGCAGCACGTCCTGGCCGAAACGCAGCGAGATGTGCCAGTGGCCGCTTTCCACCGCGCCGCCCGGCTGCGGCAACACGGTTGCCTGAGGTCGGGAAGGCGCAGCCGCAGGAACCAGCGGACGCTCTTGCACGCCGGCCTGGTAGGCCTTGAGCTGGTTGAGCAGCATGATGCCGGTGGCTTCTGTCTCCTTGTCCGGCCGGGCGGCAGAGCCGGCGGCAACCTGCTCCACCAGCATCCCGATATGGTCGCGGCAGGACAACAGCAGGGCGATCAGTTCGCCGTTCACTGCCGCTTCGCCGGCGCGCACCCGATCCAGCACGTTTTCCACCACATGGGTGAATGCCACGATGCCATCCAGCCCGAACAGCCCGCCCGACCCCTTGATGGTGTGGGCGGCACGGAAGATGGCGTTGATCGCATCGGGATCATCCGGCGCGGATTCCAGGCCCAGCAGCGATTCCTCCATGGCTTCGAGCAGCTCGCGGCTCTCCATGAGGAAGGTTTGCAGTGCCTGATCGAGTTCCATTTGTTTTTCCCATAAGCCGCACAAACAGGGTCAAAAATTGAGAAGCCATCTTCTCGTAGCCCAACCTACGCACTGTCGAAGTGCAATTTTAGAAGTGCCCTAATGGCCGTGGCGCGGCATCATCACCGGGTCGCCAAAATAGTGGGCCATGTTGAACAAATCCAGCACTTCCAGCGTTGCCGGGCTGTGCGCCACCAGGCGCAACCGCTTGCCGGCGTTGGCCGCCTCGCGCTTGGCCAGCAACAGCAACTGGAAGCCCGCAGTATCCATCTCGCTGACTTCGGACAGATTGATCTCCAGTTCCGTGCAGCGATCCAGGCAGGAAAGCAATTCCCCCTTCATTCCGGCGGCATGGTAAATCGTCATTTCGCCAGCCACGCGGGCCTGGCATACGCCATTGCCGGTTTCGATGCTGATCGTCATGATGTCCCCCGACTACGGCATCACCAGCTTCGATACCGCCGCCAGCATTTGCGCGGGCTGGAACGGCTTGACCACCCATGCCTTCGCGCCCGCTGCCTGGCCTTCCTGTTTTTTCCCTTCCTGCGACTCGGTGGTCAGCATGATGACGGGGGTGAACTTGTAGGCCGGCATCTGTTTGAGGTTCTTCACGAAGGTGATGCCGTCCATGTTGGGCATGTTCACGTCGCTGATGACGAGATGCACCTTCTGCCCGTTCAGCTTGGCCAGCGCATCCTTGCCGTCGCACCCCTCGATCACGTCGTAGCCGGCGCCGCGCAGCGCGATGCCGACCACCTGCCGCAGCGAAGCGGAGTCATCCACGATCATGATGGTTTTGGCCATGCCGTTCTCCCGCTAGAAAAAGGTGATTTCCATCGCGCCGGGCGTGGCGGGCGATGCCGCGCCCGCCTTGTCATCGCGGTGGTTGCGCCGCTGCTCGGCGGTGGTGTAGCCCAGCGCCATTTCATCCAGCCAGGCGCCGGCGTCAATTTCCGGCGCGCTTCCGCCGCTGCGTTCGGCGGCATATTGCCGGAGGCGGGCGTGCAGCCCGTCGAGGTTGTCGCGCACGTGGGCCAGTATCTGGCTGACCCGATCCTGAAACTGGAGGTACACCAGCATCTCGGAGATTTCTGCGCGGATACCCTCGCTCTCGCGCCGCAGCATCCCGGAAGATTCGCTCAACCTGCCGGCAACTTCCCGGAAATTGTCCAGCACCCGGTGGATGGTTTGCTCCGCCTCCGCCGCCTGGCGCGCATCTTCCTCGCCGAATTTTTCTGTGCCGGCGATGACCGCCGAGATCGCCTGGTTGATGACGCCGGCCTTCTCCGCCATTTTTCTGCCGGTGTCGCTGGACAGGTTGGACAGCTTGCGCACTTCGTCCGCCACCACCGCAAAGCCGCGCCCGGTCTCGCCGGCGCGCGCCGCCTCGATGGCCGCGTTGAGCGCCAGCAAATTGGTCTGCGAAGCAATCTCTTCCACATCCGCAGCCATCTTTTTCAGGTCGGCGGTATAAGCGATCAGTTTGCGCACGTCCTGCACCATCGCCGCGCGCTCGTGCCGCGCCGCGTCCATCGAGCGGTTGACGGCGACCAGATCGGCCTCGCTGCGCGACAGCACCGCCACCGCGCAGCCGTCTTCCGTTCCGTCCCCGCCGCCCGCCGCCCGCTGCGAAGCGGCTGCCGATGCCTGCAAGCGTTCGACGATGGCGGCGAAGCGCGCCGCCACCCCGGTAACGCCTTCCTCGGTCTGGCTGCGCGCGGTTTCGATCTGTTTTGCCCAGATCGGCGCCGCCTTGTCGCAGACCTGCTCCAGGCCGGCGACGCCGCTTTGTTGCCGCAATGTTTGCCTGGCCTGCCCCAGCAAATCCTCTGCCTGCCGTGTCAGTTGCTCCAGCGCGGCGCGCTGCCGCACCGCGCTGGCCCAGGCGCATAACGTGGCAAACCCCGCCACCGCAAGAGCGAACTGCACTCCCGCGCCGCCCGGCCCGGAGCCCCCGAACAAGGACACCCCCAGCAGCGCGGCTACCCCGGCGCCGCCGCTTGCCAGCGGCGACATCCACAGCCAGGCGTCCGCGTTTGCCCGCATCGTCATTTCCCCTTGGCTCATACCATTCCCCGTTCCGGAAACCCGGAAGTATTCACTGATGAGTGATTGCCGGTTGCAGGGCGTCAGGTTTCCCGCCCGGTTGATCGCGCGATGCCAGTTGCTGTAATGCCGCCCCGACCAGCATGAACTGGAAGGATTTATCGAAAAAATAATCCGCCCCGGCCTGCTTGCAATAACTGGAACATGAATCGTTTGAGAAATTGGTCAACACGATGACTCGGGTCGCGGCGTGGTCTTTCTTGATGCTCGACAACACCTTCAACCCCGATCCGCGTTGCAGGTGGAGATCCAGAATCACGACATCCGGCGACAGCGACTCCACGCCCGCTATCGCGCCCGCCTCATCCACCGCGAGGCCGGTGACCGCGACGCCGGGGATGCCGGACAGCATGGCTTGCAGCCTCGTGCGCACCGACTCGGAATCTTCCACGATAAACACGTTCACAATGCCCCCTTGCAGCAGGTTTCCATCCGCGAAACCCTGGACGAATACTGCCCCCGTTACGCACCGGAGGCGCATCGGGTTTTTCCTGATTGACGTGTAAAGGGGGGGAGAATTTGCTGTCAGTGTTTGGCTGACAGGGGCCGGGGGATTTGTTGCCGCCATGCGGCAATCTTTCAATAAAGGCGCGGCAAAGCCGCTCCGTCTTCTGTTTCCTGTTTCCTGACCCCCGGCTCCCGAATCACACCAGCCGCTTCCCGACGGCGTACTGCATCAGCTCGGCGTTGTTGCGCAGGTTCATTTTTTCCAGGATGCGGGCGCGGTAGGTGCTGACGGTTTTTCCGCTCAGGCTCAGGGAATCGGCAATTTCCGTGACGGTTTTTGCTGCGGCCAGCAGCCGGAAAATCTGGTATTCGCGGTTCGACAGGGTCTCGTGCGGAAGCTTTCCTTCCGGTCTGCCGAGTTCGTTGGCAAGCATTTCGAGCACCGCCGGACTGAAGAATTTTTTTCCGCTCGCCGCTTCGCGCACCGCCTCCACCACGACCGGCGACGCGCACCCCTTGGTCAGATAACCGGCGGCTCCCGCCTTGATGAGGCGCACGGCATACTGGTCTTCCGTGTAATTGCTGAGAATCAGTACCGGCAATTTCGGTTTTTCCTCGTGAATCTGCTTGAGCACCTCGATCCCGTTCCGCCCCGGCATGGAAATGTCGAGCAGCACCACGTCGCAATCGTTGCGCCGAAGCCAATGCAGCGCGTCAATGCCGTTGTCCTGCTCCGCCACGACCTCCATCCCCTGGGTTTTCTCGAAGATCCGCCGCAAGCCGTGGCGCACCAGGTCGTGATCGTCAACAATCAGGATGCGTATCATGTTCTGCTTCTCCTTTCTGATGCACGCAACAAAGCAGCGGCAATATTACCGTCACGCTGAAGCCCCCTGCGGGCGGGCTGTAGAAATGGATCCTGCCGCCCAGTTGCTCGGCGCGCTCGCGCATGCCGAGCAGGCCGTAAGAAGTCGGGGCGATGGTGTGCCCTTCCGGCAGCCCGCGGCCATTGTCGGCGATTGCCAGAACGATCTCCCCCTCCTCGCAGCGCAATTCGATTTCCACCCGCGATGCGCCGGAATGCCGCGCGACATTGGTGAGGGATTCCTGGAGAATGCGGAACAGGGCGATCGTCTGCGTCCTGTCCAGATCATCCTTGCAGCCGCCGGTGCAGAGGCTGGAAACGCAGCACTGGATGCCGGTGCGCTTCTGGAACTGCCCGGCCTGCCATTCCAGCGCCGCCTGCAGGCCGAGATCGTCGAGTATGGTCGGGCGCAGCTCGGTGATGACGCGCCGCATGACCCCCACCGCATCATCGAGCAGATGCGACATCGCCCCGATGCGTTCGAGCAGCGGCGCCGCCTCCCGGTTCGCGGACAGCTCGTCCGCCAGCCAGTACACGTCCATTTTGAGCGCGGTCAGCGTGCCGCCCATGTTATCGTGGATTTCCCGCGCAACGCTGGCCTTTTCCTCTTCGCGCACGATCTGGAGGTGCGCGGACAGATCGTGCAACTGTTGCTCCACCAGTTTGCGCCCGCTGATGTCCTCGATCACCCCGATGGTGTATTTGGGAATCCCTTCGGCGTCGCGCAGCAGGGAAACGGTCAGGTTGGTCCATACCGGGCTCCCGTCCTTGCGCACGCAGCGTTTTTCAATGGAATAGGTGGAGATTTCACCCGCCAGCAGTTGCAGGTGGCGCCGCAGGTTCTTGTCCCGGTCGTCGGGGAAAATGATGTCCTGGAAATTCATCGGGATCAGCTCGTCGCGGTCGTAGCCGACGATTTCGCAGAACTTCCGGTTGACCTGCCGGAATTGTCCGTCCAGCGCGGCATGCACGATGCCGACCGCCGCCTGCTCCAGAGTGCCTCGGAAGCGTTCCTCGCTTTCCCGCAACCGGGCTTCTTCCATCCGCTTGCGCACGGTGATGTCGCGCAGGAAGGCGGCAAATTGCCGCGTTTCATGCATGAAGGTAACGGAAACCTCGATGTCAATTTCATGCCCGTCCTTGTGGCGGTGGCGGGTCTCGAAGCGGTCGGAGCCGTGCGCGATGATCTTTTCGATATGCGCCTTGGTATCGCCGGGTTTCTCTTTGGCTTCCAGTTGGCTGATATGCATCTGCGTCAGCTCTTCCACGGAATAGCCGGAGAAGCCTGCATAGGCCTGGTTGGCCGTCAGCAGGTTGCCCGCCTCGTCGGCTATCCAGAAACCATCCATCGCGGTGTCAATCACCCCCTTGTGCAACTGCAGCGCCGCTTCCGTTTCCCGATGGGCGCGCTCCAGATCGCAGCCGCGCTCCTTCACCCGCTGTTCCAGTTCCGCGTTGGCCCGGCGGATATCCTCTTCCCGCTGCGACAGCCTGGCCAGCATGATGTCGAATGCGTTGGCGAGCCTGCCGATTTCGCCGATGCCGTTCTGCGGCAGCGCCACGTCGCGGCCGCCCGCCGCGATGGTGTCGGCGGCGGACGCGATCCGTTCGAGCGGGGCAAAGACCCGGCGCAGGACGAGCAGGCCGACCCCGCCGACCAGCAGCAGCACCAGGAACCCGGCGGTGATGCTGCCGGCCGGAACTGCGGCGATCTGCTGCGCCGCCACTGCGCCCGGCAAGTGGTACGCGAAGAGCAGGAAGCGCGCCGGATCATCCGGGTCAAAATGGACTCGTTCGGCGGCCAGATAGTGTTTTGGCTCTCTTGCCGCGACCGCCTGGAAAGGGAAATGTTCCGTCGCGCGCGGATCGAATATCGCCTTGAGAAAAGGAAAGTCAGAGGTGATGTCGCCTTTGCCGCCCGGCTCAAACTCGAAACGCCTCCGTTCATCCGGATGGAGCAGATATTGCCCGCTCGCGTTCGCCACATAAGCCAGAACGCCGGGCGGCAGGTCCAGTGCGACGGGTTCCAGCAATCCGATCGCGTCCATATTGATCACCACCATGCCGAAAATCTGTCCGGAAGGCGCAAAGACCGGCGTGGCCGCACGCAATGTCGGACGATATGGCCGCTCTATGGCGCCGCGTTCCTGGTTGAGATTGAATTCCGAGAGATGCACCTGACCGGCGCGCAGCCCCAGCGTGGCTTTGAAATAATCGCGGTCGGCCTTGGCTTGCAGCACGGCAGGCGGCGCCACCTCGATCTTTCCTCCGCGATTGTCCACCCGCACGATCTCGCGCCCGCCGTCTGCCACTCCGATGTAGCGCAAGCTGGCGTAATCCGGGTTCGCGGCCAGGAAGGACGAAAAAATCTGTAGCAGGCGCGCTTCCCATATCTCGCGGGTATCGCCGTCGCGGGCGCCATGCCCCCGATTCGGCACGGCGCGCATGATGCCGGAAACGGGGGGAGTTCCGGACAGGAACAGCACGTTCTGGCGCAGGTGGGTGATATCGCGGTTCAGCCGCAGCTTCTGGTACTGGAGTTCCCCTTCCAGGTTGACGCGCTGGCCGCGCAGGTACGCGTCGCGCAGGCGCGCGTCTTCGATGAACAATAACGTCGTGGCGCCCGCAGCCACAAAGGCTATGGCGATAAAGGCGATGCGCGTGGACAGGCGGAAGTCTGACAGTTTCATAAAAGTGTTTCCAAGCCGGACGAGCCGGAACCAAAATTGGGAAGCCGTCTTTTCGTAGTTTTCTCGTAGGTTGGGCAAAGCGGAGCGTGCCCAACATTAGATACCGAAAAACTTTTTTCCGGGCACCCGAATGATCCTAAAAACCTCAATTCAAGCCACAGAGAACACAGAGGTCACAGAGAAATCAGCGGTACGACACGTTTTTATGGCACACCAAAAAGGTGAATCAATTTCTTGGTTCAACCGTTTGTTTTTACTCTGTGTTCTCTGTGGCTGACAGAGTTTTTAAGGATGATGCTTTCGCTTGTTGTGTACGCTCCGCTTTGCCCAACCTTCAACAAGTTTGTGCGAACGGCCACCGATTGTAAATCGGCAAGCTATCCGTTCGCGCCGAGACTCGAAGCATGGGCGGTTAATTTTCAGAAGTGCCCATCTATCTCAATAGGTCAGCGCCGGTTCCCCGCCTTTGGGAAACAGCACCCACATCCTCCCCTGCTGCTTCATTTTTCCCGCCTGTTCTGCGGCCGCCGCGCCAAAGCCCCAGAAGAAATCCGCGCGCACCGCGCCCTTGATGGCGCCGCCGGTATCCTGCGCCAGCATCAGGCGGTTGAGCGGCGCGCTGTCGTTGGGGTAGGTGGTGGCGAGAAATACCGGCGCGCCCAGCGGGATGGTGCGCGGGTCCACCGCCAGGCTGTATTCGCCGGTGAGCGGCACGCCCAGCGCGCCCAGCGGCGCGGCCAGGCCGCCGGGCAATTCGCGGAAGAACACGTAGCTGGGGTTTTGCGCCAGCAGCGCGGCAAGCTTGGCCGGATGCCGTTCGGCCCATGCCTTGATGCCCTGCATGGAGGCTTCTTCCAGCTTGAGCTCGCCCGTTTCCACCAGTTTCCTGCCGACGGACACATATGGGTGGCCGTTCTGGTCGGCATAACCGACCTTTATCAGGCTTCCATCGGGCAACTCGATCCGTCCCGAGCCCTGGATTTGCAGGAAGAACAGTTCCACCGCGCTGTCAACCCAGAACAGTTCGCGCCCCCTGAGCGAATTATTCCCGCCATCAATTTCGGCGCGGCTGTAATAGGGCACCACGCGCTTGCCTTGCAGGCGCCCGCGCAGGCGCAAATCCTTGAGCTGCGGATAGGCTTCGCCCAGATCAATTTGCAGCAGGTCATCCGGCGCGGCATACAGCGGGTAGCGGAAGCGGGCGTTCCGGGCGCGGCTGCCGTAGAGCCTGGGCTCGTAATAGCCGGTGATCGTGCCCCGGTCGCTGCCGTCGGGGTTGAATACCTGATAGGGAGTAAACCATTCTTCGTAAAATGCGCGCAGCGAAGCGCTGTCACTCGCACCCGGTTGCCCGGCACCCAGGTTTTCGGCGCCGGCGCACGCCGCCTGCCAGTGCGGTTTGGCTTTCAGCACCCGGCAGCTTTGCAGGAGCGCCGGCCAGGACGGCGCAAGATCGAGCGCCTGCCAGCCCGGCAGCATTTCCCATTTGCTCACCGCGAACACGGGAGCGGGCAGCGCCACGGCAGGCGGCATCACGGCAGGAGGCGGCGCGATGGGCGGCTTGGGCGGCGCGGCGCAGGCGGCGAGCAACGCGCACCACATCCAGGCCAGCCATTTGTTATTTCTTTCCGGCGTCACGCTTCTTCCTTCTGCAACTCGATCAAACGGAACCAGCCGCGCGCCAGCGCGGGCTGATCCGACAGCACGCGCAATTCCGGCACGTTCTCCAGCACGTCTTCAAACACCACGTCCAGCCGGGTTGCCAGCCGCCCGGCCAGCGGGCTCAGGCAGCGCCGCAACCAGGCGCGTTGCCCGCGCCGCAGGAACTTGTCGAGCAGCAGGATGCGCCCGCCCGGTCTGAGCACCCGCGCCGATTCGGCCAGACATTGCTGCGGTTGCGGCACCACGGCGAGAATCAGGTGCAACACCACGAAGTCGAAACTGTGCGCGGCAAACGGCAAAGCCATGCTGTCGCCCAGCACCATCCGCATTTGCAGCCCGCGCATTCTGGGTTTTGCCCGCGCCAGCATCGCGCCGGTCAAGTCCAGCGCGGTGTACTCGTGGCACGGCGGCAAAAAGGGAAAATCCAGCCCGGTTCCCGCGCCGTCGAGCAAAACCCGCACAGCGCCCTGTTGCGGCAACTGCGCCAGGCTGCGCCGCCTGATACCGGCGGCAACGCCGCTGTCAATAACGGCATCATAAATCGGCGCGATGAAGCGGTAGCTGGTTTTTAGCGACATGCCATCAATGCGGTAACCGGTGTCGCCGGCCGGATATTTTTCCCGTGATACAACCCGCTCTCCGCGCAAGCCGCATCGAAGTAAAAAAACCGTTTGTGGCGAGATTGTCGAAGACGGCTTCCCATTTTTAACGTGAAACTCGCGTAACGAGGGCCTCGCCCTCTCTCCCTCCAGAGAGTAGAGTGAGGGAAAACGAGGCCAAAGGCCGAAGTTTCGAGGAACGGCCAACGGTCAGGGCGCAGACGGTTCATCATTCGGGGTGGCCTGCGCCATGTGCGTCAGGTTCATGCTTCACGAAGCCATGCGCTCGCATCGAGCCATATCCGCCGCCACCCGGATCGCTTCCAGCAGGCTGCCCGCGTCGGCATTGCCGGTTCCGGCCAGCTCCAGCGCCGTGCCGTGATCTACCGAGGTGCGGATGATGGGCAGGCCCAGCGTCACGTTCACGCCGTGGCCGAAGCTGGCGTGCTTGAGCACCGGCAGGCCCTGGTCGTGGTACATCGCCAGCACGCAGTCGCACTGCGCCAGGCGCTTCGGCGTGAACAGGGTGTCGGCGGGCAGCGGCGCACTGACGTCCAATCCTTGCGCGCGCAGGCTGTCCAGCAGCGGAACCATGATGTCAATTTCCTCGCGCCCCAGGTAGCCGCCTTCGCCCGCATGAGGGTTCAGGCCCGCCACCAGGATGCGCGGGTGCGCAATTCCGAAGCGCCGCATGAGGTCGCGCCGAATAATGCGCAGCACGCTTTCCAGCAATTCGGCGGAAATCGCGTCCGGCACTTCGCGCAGGGCAAGATGGGTGGTGGCCAGCGCCACCCGCATCCCGCCGCCTGCCAGCATCATCACCACCTGCGAGGCGTGCGTCCGTCCGGCAAGGAATTCGGTATGCCCGGTGAACGGGATGCCCGCATCGTTGATGATGCCCTTGTGAACCGGTGCGGTGACCATGCCGGCAAATTCGCCGGACAGGCAGCCTTGCGCAGCGCGGCCCAGCAGTTCGAGCACGTAAGGGCTGTTGGCGGGATTCAGTTTGCCGGGCCGCGCCGGTCGAGCCAGCGGCACATGCAGCACGCGCAGATGTCCGTGCGGCGGAGAAGCGGTTTGCTGCGGGATGTAATCATGCAGCATCACGTCCAGGCCGAGCAGCGCGGCGCGCTGCCGCAGCAAGCCCCTGTCGGCAAGCACGACCAACGGTTGTTCCGGCGCTTGCTGCGCCAGTTGCAAACAGAGATCGGGGCCGATGCCGGCGGGCTCGCCGGAAGTGACCGCCAATACGGGTGCGATTCCCATGCGTGCGAAATAAAGCGCGCGCCGTTACGGTTTGCCTGCCGCGCCGATGCGGTATTCGACGTAGGCGCGGTCGCGCAACTGGCGCAGCCAGTCCTGATAGGCTTCATCCGACTTGAAGCCGCGTATCGCCATGCGCGCCTGCATCTTTTTCTGCTCGGCGCTCACGTCGGCGTTGCGGCGTTCCAGCACCTGGATCAGGTGCCAGCCGAAGCCGGAATGCACCGCGCTGCTTACCTGCCCGTCCCGCAGGGCGTTTATCGCCTCTTCGAATTCGGGTACGGTTTCGCCCGGCGAAATCCAGCCCAGATCGCCGCCGTGCATGGCGCTGCCGTCCTCCGAATAGCGTTTGGCCTGCTCGGCAAAATCGGCGCCCGCTTCCACGATGTTCTGCCTGATTTCCAGCAGGCGGCTTCTGGCATCGCTCTCCGGCATGATCTCGCTGGTCTTGATCAGAATGTGCCGGACACGGGTTTGCTTGAGCATCACCGGGACATCCTTGCTGCGCCGCTCGGCCAGCTTGAGGATATGAAAGCCGTTGGGGCTGCGCAGCACCGGGCTGATCTCGCCGGGGCGCATTTTTTGCAGCGCATCCAGAAACAGGGCGGGAACGCGGTCGGCCGGGCGCCAGCCCATATTGCCGCCTTGCAGCGCATCCTTGGCATCGGAAGATCCGGCCGCCACCTGCGCGAATTCCGCGCCGCCCTGCAACTGGGATAACGCCTGTTCGATGCGCTGGCGGCTGGCCTGGATTTTCTCGGCGCCGGCCTGTTCCGGCACCAGCACCAGGATGTGCGACAGCCGGTATTCGTCGCCCTTGCCGGGCAACCTGGACTGGGTGGCAAGATAATTGTCCACCTCGCTGTCGCCGACCACCAGCTTGCTGTCCACCTCGCGCTCGCGCAGGCGGGAGGCGACGATTTCGCCGCGGATTTCCTCGCGGAATTTTCCGAAGTCCACGCCCTCTTCTTCCAGCTTGGCGCGGAAATCTGCCAGCGAGGGAAAGTTGTTCTCCTGTGCGATGCGCTGCAGCGACTTGTCCAGTTGCGTGTCATCCACGCGCACCCCGGTTTCCCTGGCAAACTGCGATTGCAGCCTATCCACGATCATGCGTTCCAGAAGCTGTTTTTCCAGCACTTCCGGCGCGGGCAGCGGCGTGCCCTGTTTTTGCAACTGCCGCACTACCAGGTCGAGCCGGATATCCAGTTCGAGGCGGGTAATCACGTCGTCGTTTACCACCGCGATGATCCGGTCAATCGGCACGACCTGTTTTTGCGGGTCGGGTTTCTTTTGCCCGGCCGCGGCGCCGGCGCTTGCCGGGCAGGCCAGCAGCAGCAACAGGAACATCCACTGCGGTTTGGTTGGCAACATTGAGTGTACCTTTAAAGTTCTTTCCATCCTGTAATCAGCTAATCAGCGCAAGCCCTGCGCCTGCCCGTCGCGGGAGGTTTCATTCAGTTTGGTATAGCCGGGAACGCTTTGGCGCAACAGTGACAGCGGGTCCGCGCCAACCATCACCAGATCGTTCAGTTCGAGCTGCACAAAGAAACCGGTGGAAACCTGCTGGGTTGCCGTGGCAAACCGTTGCGCCACCAGGCGTATCGTCCAGCATTTTTCATTATACTCAAGCCCGGTCAGCGACTCCAAAAGGCGGCTGTCCTGGATGGAGTAATTCCAGCGCGCCACCCCGTGCCAGCGCCCGGACAAAGGCCACTGCGCCGACAAGTCCATCTGCCGGATGCTGTTGCGCGTGAAGCGGTAGCCCAGGTTGAGCACTTTGCCGCTCTCCGGGAGGTAGCGCGCCGACACGCCGAATTTCTCGCTGTGCGACTGGTTGGGGTTGTACTGGAGGGAGCTGTCCAGCGACCACGCGGAGGTTATCCGACCGGAAGCGGCAAACAGAATGTCGGATTTGTTGGGGATGTCTCCCGCCGGGGCGACCAGGTTCACTTGCGGCGTCTTCGCGCTGAAGCGCTGGCCCACCGCCACCCGGAACCGTTCCGCACCGCTGCCTTGATCGAGCAGGCGCGAGGTGAGCGCCAGCGTCATCTGGTTGGCATCGCCGATGCGGTCGCTGCCGAAAAAACGGTTTTCGGTGAACATCTGGGCAAAACTGAAATCGGCCAGGGCCGCATCGAAATTCGGCAACTGGTTCTGGTCGCGATGCGGGATGCGCACGTAGTACGCACGCGGCTCCAGCGTCTGCACAAAATCCTGCCCGAGCAGCCGCCGGTCGCGCTCGAATATCACGCCGCTGTCCACGCTGAAAATCGGCACCGTGCGCGCCGCGTCGGGCAACCCCCCCGGATTGTTCGCGCCCAGCGCATAACGGGTAACATGCAAGCCCAGCCTGGGGGTCACGTAGTACGCGGGATCGGCAATCAGAGGGTAGCTCGCGCCGGGGTGCAGCACCAGGCGCTGCCCATTGATCGAAGTGGGGTGTCGGAAATCCACCAGCTCTCCGTTGAATGTCAGGTTCGCCCGCGCCAGCGCGCGCTGCGCACCGAGGCTGATTTGCGGCATGCGGCGGTACGGCACGGCCACCGGCGCCGCCGGATCCTGCAGGGTCTGGAAGCTTTGCGCCCGCGCCGCCGCATTCCACCAGCCGCCGCCGTAGGTCAGCACCCCCTCGCGCACCAGGTTGGTCTGCGAGGTGCTGCTCACCGCGTCCGCCAGATCGCGGAAATAGGCGTCATCGGAAACGCGGTTGAGGTTCAGCGAGCCGCCCAGCCCGTAACCCAGATTCTGCGAGTGCGTCAGCGCCATCCGCGTGCGCGTGCGGTTGGCGAGGCGGTCGCCCGGCAGCACGTCGTAATGCGCCTCGCCGGCATAAGATGGCTCCAGGTAGCGGAACTCGTTGTTGAGCAGCAGGCCGCGCTTGAGCATGACGCGCGGCGCAAGCGTGGCATCGCGGTCGGGCGCGATGTTCCAGTAATAGGGCAGCGTCACCTCGTTGCCGCCCTGCACCGTGCTGCCGAACACCGGGCCGAGAAAACCCGATTTGCGCTGGCTGTTCAGCGCGAAATCCATCCACGGCGTGTACAGGAACGGCACGCCCATGAATTCCACGCGCGTGTCGCGTGCCGTCCCGATCTGGCTGTTGCGGTCTATCTCCAGTTCGCGCGTCTTCAACAGCCAGTCGTCCCGCCCTTCCGGGCAGGTGGTATAGCTGACGTTGCGCAGGGTATAGTTCTGCCTGCCCGCCATGTGCAGGTTGTCCGCCGTGCCGCGCGCATGGTTGTCGCCCAGGTAAAATTCCGGTCGTTCCATGTCGCCGGTATTGCTGACCAGGTCAAGCTCCAGATGCGGGCCCCGCATGAGGTTGTTGTCCTGCTCTATGCGCACCGCGCCGTCGGCAAACACCTCTTTGCTGTCCCGCAAATACAGCATGCGGTCGGCGGAAATCGCCTGCCCGCGCTTGCGCAACTCGGCGTCGCCTGTGGCTTCAATGTTGCCGCCCTTGCCTTCGATCTGCCGCGCGGAGATGAAGATGGGCGTTTCATCCTGGCTATCCGATGATTTCGCGAAGGTGCGTTCCAGGTGCAGCTCCAGCGTGCCTTCACCGGCGTAGGGCGTTGCGGCAAGCGTGCAGAGCAGGGAAAAAGCGGCGGGATCAGGGCAAAAAGGCATGGTGCGGGGCGGGCCGGGGTAAGGTGCTAAAATCGCACATCTTCAGGATTAAAGCAAGGTTACAGAACCACTTCATGCAACGCCTGCAACAACTCACCGAGTGGCTCCGCAAACAGTTTCCGGGCGCGGCGTTCGATCTCGCCCCCGCTTCCGCCGACGCCAGCTTTCGCCGCTATTTCCGCGCCACCTTTCCGGGGCGCACGCTGATTGTGATGGATGCTCCGCCGCAGCACGAGGACTGCCGCCCGTTCCTGCATGTTGCCCGATTGTTCGAGGATGCCGGAACGCATGTGCCGCATGTCCACGCGCAAGACCTGGAGCAGGGTTTCCTGTTGCTGTCCGATCTGGGCGGCACCACCTACCTGCACGCGCTTGGCGGGCACGGCGATGCGCGCGCGCTATACGAGAGCGCCACGGATGCGCTGATACGCATCCAGCTCGCCAGCCGCGAAAACGAGCTTCCGCCTTACAGCGAGGCGTTGCTGCGGCGCGAATTGAGCCTGTTTCCGGACTGGTATGTCGCCAGGCACCTGAACCGCGTGCTGGATGAAAAACAAGGCGCCGCGCTGGAAACGGTATTCCGGCGCATTCTCGACAACAACCTCGCGCAGCCGCGCGTGTATGTGCATCGGGATTACCACTCGCGCAATCTGATGGTCATCGAAAGCCCCCTCCCCAATCCTCTGGATGGAACAACCGGTGAAACTACCCCGCAAGCGGGAGAGGAGGCAAACGAGAAGCGGGGTAAGCAGGCAATCCGCGAAGCGGATGCTCGCAAAGGCGATTTTCTGATTTCGCCCGGCATCCTGGATTTTCAGGATGCGGTGTACGGCCCCATCACCTACGATCCCGTTTCGCTGTTCAAGGACGCCTACATCAAATGGGAGGAGGCGGAAACGATGGACTGGCTGATCCGGTATTGGGAGAAGGCGCGCGCTGCCGGGCTGCCGGTGCATGGCGATTTTGGCGAGTTTTACCGGGATTACGAGTGGATGGGTGTGCAGCGCCATTTGAAGGTGCTGGGCATATTCGCGCGCCTGTACCACCGCGACGGCAAGGGCGGCTACCTGAAAGACCTGCCGCTGGTGATGGATTATCTGCGCCATGCCTGCGGGCGCTATGCCGACCTGAAGCCGCTGCTCAACCTGCTGGATGAGCTGGAGCCGCATGAACCGCAAGCGGGGACAAACATGGAAGACGCACGCCCATGATGGCCATGCTGCTGGCGGCCGGGCGCGGCGAGCGCATGCGCCCGCTCACCGACCATGTTCCGAAACCGTTGCTGTTGGCGGGCGGCAAGCCGCTGATCGTCTGGCATATCGAAAGGCTGGTGCGTGCCGGAATCACCGATCTGGTCATCAACCACGCCCACCTCGGCGCGCAAATCGAGAGCGCATTGGGCGATGGCAGCCGCTTTGGCGCACACATCCGCTATTCCCCGGAACATCCGTCCGCGCTGGAAACTGCCGGAGGCATCGCCCACGCCTTGCACCTGCTGGGGGATCAACCTTTTGCCGCCGTCAACGGCGATATTTGCTGCGGCTATGATTTCGCGCGATTGCCCGCCCATGCCGCCGCCCTTGCCGCAAGCGACGATGCCGCCCACCTGGTGCTGGCCAACAACCCCCCGCATCACCCGAACGGGGATTTTCTGCTGAACAACGGGCGCCTCCTTCCGGATGACTCCCGGCGGCAGGCGGCGATCTGCCCGAAATTGACTTTCAGCGGAATCGGCGTCTATCAGCCCGCGCTGTTTGCCTCCATCGCGCGCGGAAGTTCCGCGCCGCTCGCACCTTTGCTGCGCGCGCAGATTGCGCTGGGCAAGGTAAGCGGGGAGCATTATGCGGGGCGCTGGATGGATGTGGGAACGCCGCAGCGCCTGGAAGATCTCGACAAGCAATTGCGCGCAACGCACAATGACAGTCATGGATAAGCGAAGCGAGCCCAGCATCGGAAGGGGTTATTGCCATGGCCGTTGATCCCGCCCCCTACGCCAAACGCCGCGCCCACCTCATCAGCCTGATGCGGCGCGGCATCGCCGTCATCCCGACCGCGCCGGAAGTAATGCGCAACGGCGGCACGCGCTATCCCTACCGTTTTGACAGCCATTTCCATTACCTCACCGGCTTTGGCGAGCCGGAGGCCGTGCTGGTGCTGGTTGCGGGAGACGCCACGCAATCCATCCTGTTCTGCCGCGAGAAAAATGTGGGGCGCGAAGTGTGGGACGGGTTCCGCCACGGCCCCGATGCCGCTAGGGAAATTTTCGGTTTTGATGCCGCATTTCCTGTCGCGCAACTGGATGAAAAACTCGTCGAACTGATGGGCAACCAGCCGGTGCTGTTCTGTCCGGTCGGACGCGATGCGGCGTGGGACGCGCGCCTGCTCGGCCTGCGCAATTGCGTGCGGGAAAAGGTGCGATCCGGCATCAGCGCGCCGGACGAAATCCGCGACGTGCGCACCGTGCTGGACGAGATGCGCCTCATCAAGGGCGGCGGCGAACTCGCCATCATGCGCCGCGCCGCCACCATTTCCGCCGGCGCGCATATCCGCGCCATGCGCGCCGCGCGCCCCGGCAGAATGGAATACGAAATCGAAGCGGAGCTGCTGCACGAGTTTTATCGCTGCGGCGCGCAATCTCCCGCCTATCCGTGCATCGTCGCGGGCGGCGGCAACGGCTGCGTGCTGCATTATGCCGGCAACAATGCAGCGCTCGAGGACGGCGACCTTTTATTGGTTGATGCGGGTTGCGAAGTGGAGGGCTATGCCGCCGACATCACGCGCACGTTTCCGGTAAACGGCAGATTCGGCGCCGCGCAGAAAGACGTCTACGAAATGGTGCTGGCCGCGCAGAACGCCGCCATTGCCGCCGCCCGCCCCGGCATGCGCTGGAACGATCCGCACGATGCCGCGCTGCGCGTCATCGCGCGGGGCCTGATTGACCTCGGGCTGTGCGGCGGCAGCACGGACAGCGTGCTGGAAAGCGAAAGCTACAAGCGCTATTACATGCACCGCACCGGCCATTGGCTCGGCATGGACGTGCATGATGTGGGCGCCTGCAAAATGGAAGGCGAGTGGCGCATCCTGCAGCCGGGCATGACCTTCACCGTCGAGCCGGGCTGCTACATCCGCGCTGCGGACGATGTGCCGCAAGCGTTGTGGAACATCGGCGTCCGCATCGAAGACGATGTGGCCATCACTGCGGAAGGCTGCGAAGTGCTGACCGAGGCCGCGCCGAAAACGGTGGCGGCGATTGAGGAATTGATGAGGTGGCCACCGGAATCTTGACCCGGCATAACCTGACCCGCTAGAATTCCCGATGTAATTACTCAACTAAATTCAGGAGCCACAAACTATGGATGTGCAAGAAATCATCAGGCAACAGGTAACCGGTTACCCCGTGGTGCTATACATGAAAGGCTCGCCAAAATTCCCCCAGTGCGGGTTTTCCGCCAACGCGGCGCGCATCTTGAACGCGCTTGGCGTAACGGAATACTTCAGCGTGGATGTGTTGCAGAAACCTGAAATACGTCAAGGAATCAAGGACTACGCCAATTGGCCCACCATTCCGCAACTGTATATCCACGGCGAATTCATCGGCGGCTCGGACATCATGACGGAAATGTACCAAAGCGGCGAATTGCAGAAACTGCTGAAGGCATAGATCGGGAAAAAGGGGATATAGGCCGGTATATATGCCTGTATATATGCCTATATATAGGCCTGTATCTATGCCTGTATATAGGCCATTTGGCCTATATGCATTTGGCTGAGATAGTGCTAGAGTTTGCTGGGGCCGTGAAAAAGCCCCGGGTTTCTAATGAAACTCTCCTCTTTACGGGCAGCCTTGCGGCTGCCCGTTTTTTCGGAAAAATTCATCCCGCAAGATATTTGCGCGCGCGCGCGATGGCGGCTTCCACTTGTTGCGGCGCGGTGCCGCCAATGTGGTTGCGGCTGGCCAGCGAGCCTTCCGGCGTGAGCACACCGAAAATGTCGTCCGCGATGCCGGCGGAGAATTGCCTGAGCTCGTCCAGCGCGAGATCGCTCAAATCGCAACCGCGCTGCTCGGCGTAACGCACCGCCAGCGCCACCGCTTCGTGCGCGTCGCGGAACGGCAGGCCCTTTTTAACCAGGTAATCGGCCAGGTCGGTGGCCGTGGCGTAACCCTGCAAGACCGCGCTTCGCATGGCTTCCGGTTTTACGGTTACGCCGCCCATCATTTCGGCGCAGATGCGCAACGTCCCGGTCAGCGTGTCCACCGTGTCGAACAGCGGCTCCTTGTCTTCCTGGTTGTCCTTGTTGTAGGCCAGCGGCTGGCCTTTCATCAGCGTCAGCAGCGCCACCAGATTGCCGTTGATGCGCCCGGTCTTGCCGCGCACCAGCTCCGGCACGTCGGGGTTCTTTTTTTGCGGCATGATGGAAGAGCCGGTGCAGAATCGGTCGGCAATGGCGATGAAGCCGAAGCGCGGGTTCATCCACAAGATCAGCTCTTCCGACAGGCGCGATAAATGCGTCATGATCAGCGCCGCAGCGGCGGTGAACTCGATGGCAAAGTCGCGGTCGGACACGGCGTCCAGCGAGTTTTCGCATACGCCGTCAAAGCCCAGCAATTCTGCGGCATGCTCGCGGTTGATCGGATAGCTGGTGCCCGCCAACGCGGCGGCGCCCAGCGGCAGCCGGTTGACGCGGCGGCGCACATCGGCCAGGCGTTCCGCATCGCGCTTCAGCATCTCGAAATAGGCCATCAGGTGATGCGCGAAACTCACCGGCTGCGCCACCTGCAAATGGGTGAAACCCGGCATGACGGTGTGCGTGTGGTGGGTGGCAAGGCCAACCAGCGCAGTTTGCAAAGACTTGATCAGGTCGCGCAGCTCGTCTATGGCGTGCCGCAAATACAGGCGCACGTCGGTCGCCACCTGATCGTTGCGCGAACGTCCGGTGTGCAGGCGCTTGCCGGCGTCGCCTACCAGCGCCGTCAGGCGCTTCTCGATGTTGAGATGCACGTCTTCCAGCTCGATCAGCCAGACGAAATCGCCGCTGAGGATCTCGTTTTCGATCTGCGCCATGCCGCGACGAATGTCGCTCAAATCCTGCGCGGACAGGATGCCGCAAGATGTCAGCATTTGCGCGTGGGCCAGCGAGCCCCGGATGTCGAACAGCGCCAGCCTCTGGTCAAAATCCACCGAAGCGGTATACCGCTGCACCAATTCCGCCACTGGTTCGCCAAAACGGCCCGACCAGCCCAGTTTGTCTTGCATCGTCATCGTCTCTTGTCCAGAATGTGCGGCAATATCCACGGCCCCATCAAGCGTGCAAAGTATAAAGCAAAACACCCACCCCGACGCGTTGCCCGATTTCCGCAGCCTGGGCGTCATGCTGCGCATCGTGCTGCCGGTAAACGGCATGGCGCTGCTGGCGATACTTGCACAGGCCGAGTCGTGGCAGGATATCGCGCAGCGCATGATCGAAATATCCGCCCACCTGCAACCGGTGCTGCTGTCCGGCATGCTGCTGCTGTTTGCCCTCAACCCCCTGCTGGAGCGGATGGCTTACCGGCAGGGTGCAGCGGCCGTGCTGCTGCTGGTTGTGGCGGTTACGCTGGCCATTTCCCTGCTGGGAGGGAGGCTGTATAACCCTCCGGGCGAATACGGCCATTTCCATTTATTGCGTTGCGCGTTGCTGGGTGCCGCCGCCGCCGTTCTGCTGCTGGCCTATTTCAGGTCGCGCGCGCACGCGCTTTCCCCGGCCTCGCACGAAGCGCGCCTGCTCGCCTTGCAGGCGCGCATCCGCCCGCACTTCCTGTTCAACAGCATCAATGCCGTGCTCGGTATCGTGCGCAACGACCCCCGGCGCGCCGAAACCGCGCTGGAAGACATGTCCGACCTGTTTCGCGCGGCGATGGCGCACAGCGGAGACCTGGTTCCCGTGCGGCATGAAGTGGCACTTGCGCGCCAGTACCTCGCGCTGGAACAATTGCGCCTGGGCGAGCGCCTCAAGGTGGAATGGCGCACCGAAGACATGCCGGATGATGCGCTGGTTCCGCCGCTGGTGTTGCAGCCGCTGCTGGAAAATGCCGTTTATCACGGCATCGAGCCGCTCGCCGGAGGGGGCGCCGTCTATGTCAGGCTGTACCGCAGCGGCGACGAAATGCATATCGAAGTGCATAATCCGCAGCAGGAGCAGCCCGACCGTCACGAAGGCAACAAGATGGCGCTTTCCAATATCCGCGAGCGGCTGGCCTTGCAGTTCGATGTCGAGGCCCGCTATGAGGTGGAAACCGGCAATAATTTCTACCGCGTGCATATCATGCTGCCTTACGTCAAGGAGAACACCGATGAACATCGTTGAGATGCCGATCTCCCTATTCATAGTGGATGACGAGCCGCCTGCGCGCAACCGCCTCAGGGATCTGCTCGCCGATTGCGCCGCGCAATTGCCGCTGGAAGTGGTCGGTGAAGCGGGCAACGGTCGGGAGGCGCTGGATAAATTGGCAGGGGTTCATGCGGACGTGGTGTTGCTGGACATCCGCATGCCGCAAATGGACGGCATCGAGCTGGCGCAGCATCTCAACAAATTGCCCAGGCCCCCGGTAATCATCTTTACCACGGCTTACGACAAATACGCCATCGCCGCTTTCGAGCAGCGCGCCATTGACTACCTGCTCAAGCCCATCCGCCTGGGGCGGCTGTTCGAGTCGCTCAAGCGCGCGCGCTCCGCCGTGCCGGTGCGCACCGAGGTGCTGCGCGAACTGCTTCCCGATCCGCGCAAGAATTTGTCCATCCACGAGCGCGGCAAGATACACCTCATCCCGGTGGAAAAAGTGCTGTATCTGCGGGCCGAATTGAAATACATCACTGTCCGCACGCTGGAGCGCGAATACCTGATCGAGGAATCGCTGGCCGCGCTGGAGAAAGAATTCGCCTTGCGCTTCGTGCGCATCCACCGCAACTGCCTGGTGGCGAAAGAGGAAATCGAAGGTTTCGAAAAAGTGGTGGACGAGGAAGCCGGAGAAGCGCATTGGGCTGCCAAGCTCAAGGGGATAAACGAACTGCTGCCGATCAGCCGCAGGCAGCAGTCCATCGTGAAAGAGTTCGGATAACGATCATGAGGCGGGCCACCTCGAACGATGAATCGTCTGCGCCGCGAACGAAGGAGATGCAAATGCTGGCTCGGCTTGCCCTTTCCCGGAAGCCGCCGGAGAGCTTGCCGACCCGGTACCTGCTGGTGTTGTTGCCGAAAGGAAAAACCTTGCCCGGAGATATTCCCCATGCCGGTTTGCTCGACGCGGTGCTGGCGCGGCGCGGCATGAAAACGGACGAACTGGCAAAAACCCCGGTCAGCGGCACTGCCGCCAACGGCGCCCTGGTGGCGTGGGGAATGCTGGATTTCGCCGGGGACACCTTCACCTTGCAAACCCAGGTTCGCAAGGGGCTGCGGCGGCTGCTGGTAGAAAAACCGGGGAGCATTGCCATCGCGGTGCTGGGCGACGAGGCGCAACGCCGCCGCGCCGCAGAGCTGGCGGTGGTTGGGGCGTGGGTCAACGGCGCGCCACTGCCGGCACGCAAGAAGAAAGACGGGCACAAACCATTGCGGCATATCGAATTGACCGGATTTGGCGGCAGGAAGATTTTTCCGGCGCTGAAGGCGCAGGCGGAAGGCAACCTGCTGTGCCGCTCGCTGACCATGCTGCCGCCGAACGAGCTGACCCCGGCTGCTTACCGTGCGCGCATAGCAGAACTCGCCCGGCAACACGGCTGGCAGCGCGAGGAATTTGATCTGAAAAAACTGCGCGGGATGGGCGCGGGCGCCTTTGTAGCCGTGGCGCAGGGCAGCGCGGACGAGGACGCCGCCATCGTGCGTTTGCGCTACCGGCACCCCGGTGCCAGGCAAACCGTGGCGCTGGTGGGCAAGGGCATCTGCTTTGATACCGGGGGGCACAACCTAAAGCCCGCGCGCCACATGCACAACATGCACGAAGACATGAACGGTTCCGCCGTCGTCCTGGGCATCCTGCTTGCCGCCACGCTGAACAAGATGCCGGTAAATCTGGATTGCTGGCTGGCGCTGGCGCAAAACCACATCAGCCCCAAGGCATACAAACAGGGCGACATCGTCACGGCGCTGAACGGCACCACCATAGAAATCATCCACACCGATGCCGAAGGGCGCATGGTATTGGCCGACACCCTCACGCTGGCGGCGCGCGCCAGGCCAGACTGGATGGTTGATTTCGCCACGCTCACCGGCAGCATGGCGGTCGCCCTGGGCGCGCGTTACAGCGGCGTGCTGGGCAACCGCGACGAACTGTTGCAGCGCGCGGTCAGCGTTGGCAGGCAATGCGGCGAGCGACTGTGCGCCTTCCCGCTGGACGAAGACTACGAAGCCGCGCTGGATTCCAAAGTGGCCGACATCAAGCAATGCACGATGGACGGCGAGGCCGACCACATCCTTGCCGCGCGCTTCCTCAAGCGCTTCGCGGACGATACGCCGTGGCTGCACGTTGACCTGTCATCCAGCCGCTGCGAGGGCGGGCTGGGCATTGCCGATTCCGAAGTCAACGGCTTTGGCGTGGCATGGGGGCTGGAGATGCTGAACGTGCATGGTTGCTATTGATTCTGAATGAAACACCTCACCTCGCGCGACAACCCCCTCTTCAAGGAACTGGCGAGACTTGCCGGTTCGGCGCGCCAGCGAAAAAAATCCGGGCAGACCCTGCTGGACGGCGCGCATCTGCTGGCGGCGTATCTGGGCGCGGGCGGCAAGCCGCTGCATGTGCTGGTGAATGCCGCAGCGGAACAGGATGGCGGAATCGCGGCGCTGCTGAAAAAGTTGCCCGGCGTACCGCTGACACAACTGGACGGGAAATTATTTGCCGATCTGTCAGAGCTCAAGACGCCCGGTGGCATCCTCGCGCTTATCGCGCAACCTCAACCAGAAATCTTCGCCGCGCGCAGCCGCTTCGCACTGCTGCTGGAAGGCATTCAAGACCCGGGTAACCTCGGTTCCCTGCTGCGCTCCGCAGCGGCTGCCGGGTGCGATGCGGCATTCCTGTCCGCAGGTTGCGCCGATGCGTGGTCTCCCAAGGTGCTGCGCGCGGGAATGGGCGGCCATTTTGCGCTCAGCATCCACGAAGCGGCGGAATTGCCCGCCGTGACAGCCGCCTTCGAAGGCGCGGTGCTGGCCGCATCGCTGACCGCAGAATCCAGCCTGTACGACTGCGATCTGCGCGGCAAACTGGCATTCGCGCTGGGCAACGAAGGCGCGGGCCTGTCCGGGCCGCTGCTTGCTGCGGCCAGCCGGTGCGTTGCCATCCCCATGCCGGGAAAAACCGAATCGCTGAACGTCGCGGCAGCGGGCGCGGTATGTCTGTTCGAGGCGCTGCGGCAACGCCAATCCATGCGTTAACACCAGACGGGAGCCGCCCCCATAAACTGTGCGTCCACCGTACAAGTTCTGCTAATCTAACCGCATACCATAACGGAAAGCGCGCCGTGCTCAACGCCTTCACCCTCAGCAATGGCAGGCTCAGCCAGATTCACCTGGCAGAAGAGGCCGATCTCCTGCCGAGACATCCGATCTGGATTGACGCCGTCGCGCCCGGCGAAGAGGAGCGCGCATGGGTGGAACAGACCTTTCATCTCGCGCTGCCCAGGCCGGAGCACCTGCGCGACATCGAGGCCAGCGCCCGGTTCTATGAGGAAGAAGACGATCTGCATCTGCGCTCGGATTTTCTTCTGGGCACGGAAAGCAAGTCGCGCAGCGTGACCGTGGCTTTCGTGCTGCACGACGGCATCCTGTTCAGCGTGCATGAAGAAGATTTGCCGGTGTTCCACAGCCTGCGCATGCACACTCACGCGCAGGCCGGCGAAGTGGAAAACTGCAATGACGTGCTGATTGATCTGTATTCGATGGATGTGGAATATTCCGCCGATGCGCTGGAGGAGGTGTATGCCGACCTGGGGGAAGTCAGCCAGAAGGTGCTCCGCTCCGCGCTGAGCGACAAGGATGCCGCCGCCGTGCTGGCCAGCATCGCCAGCGCGGAACATCTCAACGGGCGCATCCGCCGCAACGTGATGGATACGCGCCGCGCCATCTCCTTCGTGATGCGCAGCAAACTGCTCCATCCGGCGCAACTGGAAGAAGCGCGCCAGATCATGCAGGACATAGACTCGCTGGACGGCCACACCGCCTTCCTGTTCGACAAGATCAACTTCCTGATGAATGCCACCACCGGTTTCATCAACATCAACCAGAACAAGATCGTGCGCCTGTTTTCCGTGGCGTCGGTAACGCTGCTGCCGCCCATGCTGATCGCCTCCATCTACGGCATGAACTTCCGCCGCATGCCGGAGCTGGACTGGTGGCTGGGCTACCCGTTTGCGCTGTTGCTGATGGTGCTGTCGGTGTTGGCACCGTACTGGGTGTTCCACCGCAAAGGATGGCTGAAGTGAGGGCGTGAAACGGAAGCTTCGGTCTCCCAAACCCCACCGCACCACCCAACCCTGTCCCTGGCGCGAACATTCATAAACCTGCTTCGTGGTAAATAGTCGCCGGTTGATTGAAGGCGAAACATTTAGCGTGAATCTCGCGCAGCGAGGGCTTCGCCCTCTCTCCCTCCGGGAGAGAGTAGAGTGAGGGTACGGGCATGGCGAGTTTCATAATCAGGTGTGGCTACTCGCCATGACCGTCAGACTGTCAGCCAACTGTCAACCGTGATGTGCCACGAAGGGTATTTGAAGTGCCGCGATGAACCGGAAGTGCCCGTATTGTCACGCCCGGTGTACAAGCTACCGTGTTTCAACGGTTTGAGACTCATCTCCTCCACCTTGATTCGTTCCACGGCAAGGTCAGCAGAATGCCCTGAACACAAAAGGATTGAGACATCGAAAGGGCAGCGTGTGGGATCGAGAACAAAGCTTTCGCCCTGCTTACCCAAGCAACGCCTCTACCGCTGCCGCATCCGCGCGTGTTTCCGCCTTGCGGTCGCCGCTGTGGCGCGCGTTACCCGGCAGCACGGTAATATGTACCGGAACGCCGTTTCCGGTTTGCAGCGTGAAACTGGGCAAGGTTTGCTGTCTGCCCGCAAGGTGCGCGCGCCACTCTCCGCTTTCAAACGGCAAGTTGCGCTTGAGCAGAAACATCATGACCGACTTCTCATCGTCGGAATAAATAACCAGGTTAATATCGGACTGTTCGCCCGCTGTGCCGCCCAGCACCGATCCGGTCAGGTAGGGCTGGAACGGCTCCAGCAGGCGCATGGCATGGAGCGCCTGCGCCCGGAGCTGGCGCAGGATGCCGGGGTGGCTGTCGCCCTGGTACAGCGAGCGGAAACTGCGGAGCGCTTCTTCCACCTGCTGGTTGCTGGGCAGGTGGTGGGTATCGGTTGCCCCCATCTGCCTTGCGGCCTTGCGCTTGGCGAAAGCGTAATCCGTTATGCCGCCTTCAGCCATCAGCCGGGCGGCGTGATGCGCCAGATGTTCGCGCATGAGATCGCGCCGGTGGTTGCGTTCCTTGCCCATGATGGCACCTCGCACGGTCAGAACAATTGGTCTTTGACCTTTTCGCTTTGCAGTTGCCCGGCCGGAGCGGCAAGTTGTTCGGGCGGCAGATTTTCCTGGTAAAAATATTCCACCCGGTCTCCGCCGGCATCCCGCAAACCGCCGCTGTTGATGTGTGCGGCCACGATGTTGTCGGGCATGCTGTAAACCGCTTCCGGCACGTCTTTCAGCACGCTGCCCATATAGTCCATCCATATGGGTAACGCGGCGCCGCCGCCGGTTTCCTTTTCACCCAGGCTGCGGGGGGTGTCGAATCCGACCCAGGCAATTCCTGCTACGGTCGGCTGGAATCCGCAGAACCATGCATCCATGGAATCGCTGGTGGTGCCGGTCTTGCCGGCCAGATCCTGGCGGCCCAGTTGCATGGCGCGGGAAGCGGTGCCATGGCGCACCACATCCTGCATCATGTTGACCATGATAAAGGCGTTGCGCACATCAATCACCTGCACGGCATTTTCTCCGGCTTCGATCGGCGCAGCCTGGTTCAGCACTTTCCCGTTGCCGTCTTCTATGCGCCGGATGAAGTAAGGGGCAACGCGGAACCCGCCGTTGGCGAAGACAGCATAGCCCGCCAGCATCTGCATCGGCGTGACCGAGCCGGCGCCGAGCGCCATGGTGAGATAAGGCGGGTGTTTGTCGGCTTCGAAGCCGAACTTGGTGAGGTAATCCTGAGCGTATTGCGGGGTAATGGCCTGCAATATGCGGATGGAGACCAGATTTTTGGACTTGGTGAGCGCCTGCCTCATGCTCATGGGGCCATCGAATACCCCGTCGAAATTCTTTGGCTCCCAGGCCTCGCTGCCGGTTTCGGCGGCATCAAATGCCAAAGGCGCGTCATTGATGACCGAGGCGGGCGTAAAGCCCTTTTCCAGCGCGGCGGAATAGATGAAGGGCTTGATGCTGGAACCGGGTTGCCGCCAGGCCTGCGCGACATGGTTGAACTGGTTGCGCCCGAAATCGAAACCGCCGACCAGCGCATAGATCGCACCATCGCGCGGGCTGGCGGAAACAAAAGCCGCTTCCACTTGCGGGAGCTGCGTGATCAGCCAGAGCCCCTTTTCGTCTTTTTGCACGCGGATCAGCGATCCGGCGCGTATGCGCTGGTTCAGCGCGACCTTGTCGCCCAGCGCACGCTGGGCGAATTTCAGCCGGTCGCCGCTTATTTCGGCAATCAGCCCCCCCTTGCAGTAGGCGCGGACGGATTTCCGGGTGACTTCCTGCACTACCGCCGGGATCAGGTCGCCGCTGTCGGTAACATCCTGCAGCGCATCTTCCAGATATTCCTCGGAATTGTCCTTGCGCAGATCTATATATCCTTCGGGGCCGCGATAGCCGTGGCGCTGGTCGTACTCCAGCACGCCCTTGCGCAACGCCTTGTAAGCCGCCGCCTGATCCTGCTGGCGGATAGTGGTGTAAACCCGGATGCCCTGGCTGTAGGCGTCTTCCTGAAAACGCTCGTACACTGCCTGCCTGACCATTTCCGCCAGAAAATCGGCCTTGACCGGAAATTCCTGGCTGCCGCGCTTGACCGTCAGACGCTGCTGCTGCGCGGTCTCCCATTGCGCGCCGTCAAGGAAGCGCAGCTCGTTCATGCGCCGCAGCACGTACATCTGGCGCAGCTTGGCCCGTTTGGGGTTGACCACCGGATTATAGGCGGAAGGCGCCTTGGGCAAACCGGCCAGCATCGCCATTTCTGCTATGCCGAGCTGCCCCAGATCCTTGCCGAAATAAACCTGGGCGGCAGCGGCAAAACCGTAGGCGCGCTGTCCGAGATAAATCTGGTTGATATAGAGCTGGAGAATTTCATCTTTGCTCAAGTTGTGTTCGATCTTCAGGGCGAGCAATGCCTCGTTGAATTTGCGCGTCAGGGTCTTTTCCTTGGTCAGGAAAAAATTGCGCGCCACCTGCATGGTGATGGTGCTGGCTCCCTGCCTGGCGCCGCCTGCGGTAAAATTGGAGTATGCGGCGCGCAACACTCCGGTATAGTCTATTCCGCCATGCTGGTAGAAACGGTCGTCTTCGGCGGCGAGAATGGCCTTTTTCATCAGGTCGGGCACCTCGGCTATCTTGACCAGCGCGCGGCGTTCCTCGCCGAATTCGCCTAGCAGCACGCCTTCCGCGCTATATACGCGCAACGGAATTTTTGGCTTGTAATCGGTCAACACTTCCAGCGAAGGCAGCGAGGGGTAGGCCAGCATTGCCGCGAACGCAAGCAGCAGCAACGGAAGAAGTGCCAAGGCAAGAGCGGCGATCGAATAAAACCACCAGCGTTGGATCATGGCGTGCAGGAAGGCGCAGAAGTCGGTTCTGGATTATATCGGCTCCCGCCATGAAAAATAACCCCGAAGAAAAAACTTTACATAAGCTATAGTTATTGCTAGGATTTAAACCACTTTATACGGAAAAGCTCTAACCGGCCTATGCTTAAAGGAAATTTTGATATCCCGCTGGATTTTCTGCAAACCGGAACGCCACCACTGATCGGGGTGGACATCAGCGCGTCCGCAGTCAAGCTGGTAGAGCTTAGCGAATTGCCGAAGAAAAACGGCTATGTGGTCGAGCGGTATGCCATCGAGGAACTGCCCAAAGACGCGGTGATTGACGGCAACATCAATAATCTCGATGCGGTTTCGGAATGCCTGTCGCGCGCATTGAAACGCATGGGAACACGCATCAAGAACGTCAGCCTGGCGCTTCCTGCCGCGGCGGTGATTACCAAGAAAATTCTTCTCCCCAGCGGGTTGCGCGAGGAAGACCTGGAGTACCAGGTGGAGTCGGAAGCGAACCAGTACATCCCGTTTGCGATGGATGAGGTCAATCTGGATTTCCAGGTGATCGGCCCGGCGCCCGGTAACTCCGATGAAATCGAGGTATTGCTGGCGGCCTCGCGCAAGGCCAACGTGGAAGACCGCGTGGCTGCCGCCCAATCGGCGGGGCTGAAAGCGATCGTGGTGGACGTGGAGCCTTACGCCGCCGAAATCGCGTTTGACCAGATCCGCTCACAATTGCCGGGGGGCGCCGTAGACCAGTGCGTGGCGCTGGTGGATATCGGCGCGCAGGTAATGAACGTGAACGTGCTGCGCAACGGGCAATCGGTCTATGCCCGCGACCAGCAGATCGGCGGCGCCCAGTTGACCCAGCAAATCCAGAATGCGTTCGGCCTGTCTACCGAAGAGGCGGAAGCGGGCAAGCGCAACGGCGGGTTGCCGGATAATTACGAGAGCGATGTCCTGGCGCCGTTCCGCGAAAACCTGGCGAGCGAGGTGGCGCGCGCCTTGCAGTTTTTCTTTACCTCGACGCAATTCAACGAAGTGAATTACATCGTCCTGTCCGGCGGTTGCGCGGCGCTGGCCGGCCTCGACGATGTGGTTGCGACGCGCACGCAGGTGAGCGCGCTGGTGGCCAACCCGTTCGCGCAGATGACCCTGTCCAACCGTATCAAGCCGCGCCAGTTGCAGGCCGACGCGCCGGCGTTGATGATCGCCTGCGGACTGGCGATGCGGAGGTTTGACCCATCATGATGCGCATCAACTTATTGCCGCACCGCGCGCAGAAGCGCAAGGCGCGCCAGGTCCAATTCGCCGCGTTCAGCGTGATTTCGCTGCTCCTCGGCGCGGTGGCGGTAGGTTTCGTGCATACCTACATCAGCGCCGAAATTTCCTACCAGGAGCGCCGCAACCAGTATCTGAAACAGGAAATCGAAGTCCTGAACAAGCAGATCGCGGAAATAAACAAGTTGCGCGAGCAAACCGAGTCCCTGCTGTCGCGCAAGACGGTGGTCGAGAATCTGCAAACCACCCGCTCGGACGTGGTGCATCTGATGGATCAGATGTTGCGGATTTTGCCGGACGGGGTGTACCTGAAATCGCTCAAGCAAACCGGAAGCAAGATCAGCCTGGTCGGCTACGCCCAATCGAACGCGCGGGTTTCCACCCTGATGCGGGCGATTGATAACTCGCCGTGGCTGGAGCTGCCGGCGCTGGTCGAAATCCACGCGGCGACGGCAAACGGGGCGCGCGTGAGCGAATTCACCCTGAACTTCAGCCTGAAAAAGCAAGCGCCCGCAACCCCCGCTGCCACGGCCAAACCAGCCGCCACGAAAGGTTAGGTGCCTCATGAATTTGCTGGTAGAGCTGAAGAGCATTGACCCCAAGAACCCGGGCGGTTGGCCGTGGCCGGTCAAGCTGGTTTCATGCGCGGCTGTTTTTCTGGGAGTAGTGCTGGTGGGCGCAGTTTTTGACTGGCAGGAACAGTGGGAAACTCTGGGCAAGGTCAAGCAGGAAGAGGAAAAACTGAAAGAAACATTTCTCGACAAAAAGAAGCAGGCCATCAATCTCGACATCATCAAGAAGCAGCTTACCGAAACCCAGCAGTCATTCGGCGCATTGCTCAAGCAACTGCCGAACAAGTCGGAAATGGACGCGCTGCTGACGGATATTAACCAGGCAGGACTGGGGCGCGGCCTGCAGTTTGAACTGTTCCGCCCGGGCGCCGAGATGGTGACCGGCGTATTTGCCGAGCAGCCGATCACGATAAAGGTCACGGGCGCTTACGACGATCTCGGCAAGTTTGCCAGCGATATTTCCCAATTGCCGCGTATCGTGACGCTGAACAACATCACCGTCGGCCCGACAACCGCGCAACTGTCCATGGATGCGACCGCAAAGACTTACCGGTATCTGGACGAAGAGGAACTCGCCGCCCAGAAAAAAGCCGCCAAGCCGGCCGCACCCAAGGCTGGAGCAAAGAAATGACAAAATCGCCCTATCTGTTGCTGCTTGCTTCTGTTCTGCTGCTTGCCGGATGCGGGCGGGAGGAATTCCAGGATTTGCGGGATTTCGTCAAGAACTCGGGAGCCAACATGCGCGGCAAGGTGGCGCCGCCGCCAGAGATCAAGCCTTACGAACCATTCAATTACGACAACTCGGCGGGTTTGCCCGATCCGTTCAAACCGCGCAAGGATGCAAAGAAGGCAGAGCACCCCGGACTGAATCAGCCCGACATGGAACGGCGCCGCGAGGCGCTGGAGGAGTTTCCGCTGGAGAGCCTGAAAATGGTGGGCTTCCTGCATCAGGGCAAGGTTGGCCATGCCATCATCCGTTCGCCCGACAGCAAGCTGCACCGCATCAGGGCAGGCAACTACCTGGGCCAGAATTTCGGGCAGATCACGGAAATATCCGACACCGAAGTAACCATCAAGGAAACTATTCAGGATAGCGCCGGAGACTGGTCGGAACGCATGAGCAGCCTGCAACTAATAGAATGATCGGGAGCAAATTATGAGACAGTTCAATAGCACGTTCAATCACATCATTCGGTTCGCTGCCGCCCTGTTTACAGTTTGCTCGCTGACCGCCCACGCGCAAAGCGGTGCCGATGCGCAAAACAGCATACAAACCCTCGGCATCAGCAGCGCCCAGGGTGGCAAGCTGGTTCTCAAGGTGGGGCTGAAGAGCGCGCTTGCCGGCCCGCCCGCCGGGTTTACCATCAACACTCCGCCGCGCATCGCATTCGACTTCCCCGGTACGGCGAACGGGCTGGGCAAGACGATACAGGAATTCGGTGAAGGCGATCTGCGCAGCGCCAATATCGTGCAGGCCGGGAACCGCACGCGCCTGGTAATCAACCTGAGCCAGATGATGACCTACGACACCAGAGTTGACGGCAGCACCCTGCTGATCACCCTGCAAGGCAAGACTGCAGATGATGCGGCGACGAGCCCGGCATCCCGTTTTGCCGAAGCCAGGCCGGCCGCGCAGAAACACAGCCTGCGCGATGTGGATTTTCACCGTGGCAAAAATGGCGAAGGGCGCATTCAGGTTGACCTGTCCGACAGCAATATGGGCATAGACATCAAGCGGCAAGGCAAGAGCCTGGTCGTGGATTTCATGAAGACCAGCCTGCCGCGCAACCTGCAGCGCAAGCTTGACGTAACGGATTTCGGCACGCCGGTGGAAGGCATAGACACCTTCGTGCAAGGCGACGATGTGCGCATGATCATCGAGCCCAAGGGCTTGTGGGAGCAGGCCGCATACCAGACTGACAACAAGTTCATCGTGGAAATCAAGTCGCTGGCAGACGATCCGAACAAACCGGTAAAGGGCGGCCCTTTAGGCTATTCCGGCGAAAAGCTGACGCTGAATTTCCAGAGCATTTCGGTTCGCGAAGCGCTGTACGTGATCGGCGACTTCATCAACAGCAACAATATCCCCATGAACATGATCATCAGCGAATCGGTGGCGGGCAACCTCACCTTGCGCCTCAAGGACGTGCCATGGGATCAGGCGCTGGATATCATCCTGGAAAGCAAGGATCTGGACAGGCGGATAAATGGCAACGTGATGCAGATCGCCAAGCGCGACGAGCTGGCAGCCAAGGAAAAAATCAACCTGGCGGCCCAGAACGAGATAGCCGACATGGAAGTATTGCGCACCGAGAGTTTTCAGCTCAGTTACCAGAAAGGCGATGCGGTCGCCGCCATGCTGACCAACGAAAAGCAGCGCATCCTGTCCAAACGCGGCAGCGCGGTCGTGGATACGCGCACCAATACCCTGTTCATCAAGGACACCCCGACCGGACTGGAGGAAGCGCGCAAGCTCATCAAGCAGATAGATGTGCCCGTGCGCCAGGTAATGATCGAGGCGAGGTTCGTTGAAGCCACCGATAACTTCAACCAGACCCTGGGCGGAAAACTGGGGTTTACCCAGCCGGCGATTGCGGCGGGCAGCGGATCAACCATGATGAACGTGGGCGGAGTCGCCACGCAAGGCAAGCTGGATGTCAACGTGAACCTGCCCACTTCCGCCTATACCGCCGGAACGGGCGGCCTGCTGGTTTCGCTGTTCAACAGCTCGGCCACGAAAATCCTGACGTTGGAGCTGACCGCATCCGAACTGGACGGAGTGACCAAGTCCATCGCCAGCCCGCGCGTGGTGACGGCGGACTCGACCGAGGCCAACATCGAGCAGGGTGTCGAAATACCGTATTCAACGGTCAGTTCCTCCGGCACCAGCGTCCAGTTCAAAAAGGCGAACCTGAGCCTAAAGGTGACGCCGAAAATCACTCCGGACAACAACGTGGATATGAAACTTGGCGTGAATCAGGATACCGTGGGAACTTCGTATGGCGGTGTGCCGAGCGTCAACACCAATCAGGTAACCACGCAAGTGCTGGTCGAAAATGGCGGCACGGTGGTGATTGGTGGCGTTTACAAGCAATCCGAAACCAAGTCCACAACCAAAATCCCGCTGCTGGGGGACGTGCCGGTGATCGGGTGGTTGTTCAAGAACGAAAACCGGACCGACAACAAGACGGAATTGCTGATCTTCATTACTCCGAAAATCCTGAAAGAAACCTTGAGCCTGCGTTAACGTGAATCTCGCGCAGCGAGGGCATACCGTACCCCTCTCTTTTTGGGATAACCAGCGACTTGGCTGCGGTTTCTTGCAGCCTAGTCGAGTGGCTAGTTGTTACACCCAGAGGGAGAACGGGGGTGGCGGTCATGACACGGCGTGGCGAAGCCTCCGGGGCGGGAATGACCGCCTCACACCCGCTCCCGCAAGCGGCTGGCTCCGCCATAACCAGCGACTTGGCGAGCGTTGTTGGCTCGCCTAGCAGCCTGTCTGGCTTCTACGATAAAAAAAATCGTAGGAAAACCAATCGATTACATTTGCGGTGCGGTATAATTGCGCTTGTTAATCAATAAGTTGAGCAACATTTTATGAGCCGCTTCAAGCCGATCAAACGTGAC